>JAKPQU010000178.1 GCA_029555925.1 Bacillota bacterium | reverse complement strand
GGTTAATCCTCTTTTAATATCAGACATATCTCTTTCTCCTGTATTACTTTTTTATTTTTACATGATTTTTTCTACATTGTATTGAATATCCTTTTTGCTTTACACAAAATTATTGTATTTTCCTATGCAAAGGAGTATAGTTTCTTGTAATATGCTCTTCATAACCTGCATCGAAGTGTCCTACCACATCGGAACCGATCATAAATCTGTCAGGATATTTTTCAACCAGATTAACCCAGTCCTGGCTGAGCCTGCCGTCTACAACAAGATATTCCTCATATAAATGAGATGTCAAATCTATCCAGAGGTTGTCATAGGAGGAAAGTAATCGAGCACATACCTTCACAAGGGCAGGAATATTTATTCGCCTTCCTATACCGGCATGGGCCCATATAAAACGTGTTTTCGGGTGTTTTTTCAGGGCATTCTCAAGCTCTGGCAGGTAGATCGGGTCTTTGTTTCCTGCTGAGCCGATATTGGTATGCAGTAAAACCGGAAAATCCTGTTCACAGGCCAGATCGTATACAGGATCAAGGGCTATGTGATCTGCCCGTGCCTGTTCACCTTCCATAAGAGCACTCAGATCATCATGACGAAGCAATATCTCACCTATTCCTTCCCAGAGTTGGTATGGTTCAATCTGGAATCAAAACTCCTCTTTAAAAAATTAAAAAGAAGTATGGTAACAAGACTCGGCATTGCAGGGGGACTATGTATTTTTGAATATGCCTATCTGTCAGGAGGTTTTGTCTGTTTGCTCACTGTCGCAATGTCTCTTCTTGTCAGGGAAGAACAGATACGCAAAAAACGTTATAATACGGTATTACTGCCTGATGTGTAGAATAATAGGTGAGTCGTGAGAAGTGAAAAGTGAGCAGGGGCGACTACAGGTCGCCCGGTACCGGTGAAAACACCTATCACCCATCACTCTTCACCCTTCACGATTAAGCCACTTTCTCCCTGCTCATCCTGTTAAATACCAGTTCCCCCTGGTGGTAATCCAGAAAAACTTCGTCTCCGTCCATAATTTCTCCGTTCAGGATCTTTTTTGCAAGAGGATTTTCCACGTATCTCTGAATGGTTCTTCTGAGCGGTCTTGCTCCGTAATTCGGATCAAACCCTTCCTCTGCAATGAATCCTCCTGCTTTGTCTGATAGAACAAGGTCTATTCTATTCTCGTAAAGTCTTTCTTTCAATTCATTTATCATAAGGGTGACAATCTCTTTTAACTGATCCATACCCAGACGATGGAATACTATCGTTTCATCAATACGATTTAAAAATTCCGGAGGGAAGTGAACTTTTAACATTTCAAGGGCTTTTTCTTTTTTCTCTTCAAAATCCTGTTCACTCTCTCCCGCTTCCTGAAGGTACTGACTGCCTATGTTGGAAGTCATAATAAGGACGGTATTTTTAAAATCTACTGTTTTTCCTTTGTTATCCGTCAATCTTCCGTCATCCAGTATCTGAAGCAGAACATTAAAAACTTCTCTGTGAGCTTTTTCTATTTCGTCCAGTAAAACTACGCTGTAAGGCTTACGTCTTACCGCTTCCGTAAGCTGTCCTCCTTCATCATAACCAATGTATCCCGGAGGTGCTCCTATAAGACGGGATACGGAATGTTTTTCCATATATTCACTCATATCTATACGCACTATGGCTTCCTGGTTGTCAAATAGAAATTCCGCCAGTGCTTTTGCAAGTTCTGTTTTCCCCACACCTGTAGGCCCCATGAAGATGAATGACCCTATCGGTCTTTCAGGATTTTTGAGGCCTGCTCTTGCCCGTCTTACTGCATCAGATACTGCTACCAGAGCTTCATCCTGACCTACAACCCTTTTATGAAGATTTTCCTCCATTTTTAACAGTTTTTCTTTTTCCCCTTCAAGCAGTTTGCTTACAGGTATACCTGTCCATTTACTGACTATTTTTGCAATGGTATCCTCTGTTACTTCTTCGCTTAACATCTGACGGCTCTGCTGAATCTGAAGCAGTTTTCCCTGTTCCTCATTTATCTGCTGCTCTATTTTTATTATCTGTCCGTATTTTAATTCTGCCGCTCTGTTCAGATCGTTTTCTTCTTCTGCTTTTTCTAGCTTCTTTTTCGCCACTTCCAGTGCTTTCTTTAAATTCCTTATATTGTCAATGGCTTTCTTTTCATTATCCCACTGGGCTCTCATCTGTTTTATACTGTCTTTCAGTTCCGCAAGTTCTTTTTCCAGTTTTTCCAGCCTTTCCATGGATGCAGGATCATGTTCCTTTTTCAGGGAAATTCTGTCTATTTCAAGCTGAACAATCCTTCTTTCCTTGCTGTCAAGTTCACCGGGTTTGCTGTCTATTTCAACCCTTAACTGTGCCGCTGCTTCATCTACGAGATCTATTGCCTTATCGGGAAGAAATCGGTCACTTATATATCGATTTGAAAGGGTTGCCGCAGCTACAAGGGCATTATCCTGAATCCTCACGCCGTGGTGAACTTCATAGGTCTCTTTTAATCCTCTCAAAATACTTACAGTATTTTCTACAGATGGTTCTGCTACAAGAACAGGCTGAAATCTCCTTTCCAGGGCGGCATCTTTTTCCACATGTTTTCTGTATTCGTCAAGAGTAGTAGCGCCCACACAGCGAAGTTCTCCTCTTGCAAGGGCAGGTTTCAGTAAATTCGCCGCACCTATTGCGCCTTCGGCGGCACCTGCTCCGACTACCGTATGAAATTCATCTATAAATACTATAATTTTTCCGTTTGCTTCCGTAATTTCCCTCATGACTCCCTTTATTCTTTCTTCAAATTCACCTCGGTACTTTGAACCTGCCACAAGAGCTCCCATGTCCAGGGCAAAAAGCTGTTTGTTTTTAAGCCCTTCAGGTACATCACCTTTCGCAATTCTCTGGGCAAGACCTTCTACTATGGCAGTTTTTCCTACCCCCGGTTCACCTATAAGCATAGGATTGTTCTTTGTTCTTCTGCTCAGCACCTGTATTACTCTTCTTATTTCATAATCTCTGCCAATAACCGGATCAAGTTTTTTATCTAAAGCCAGCTTAGTAAGGTTCCTGCTGAACCTCTGGAGCATCTGGAAGTTACCGTCTCCCGAGGGATTGTCAACTTTCTTGCCCCCTCTTATATCTTTTAAAGCCATGAGTAATTTTTCCCTGGTAACTCCATGTCTTTTCAGGATTCTACCTGCAGCACCCGAGGTGTCTTCCACCAGGGAGACAAGGATACAGTCTATCCCTGCATAGGAATCTTTCAGCCTTTCAGCTTCTTTTATCGATGCATCTAAAATTTTTTGAAGATCTCTGCTTATATAAACTCCCGCAACCGTGCCGTTCTGATATACCTTTGGCATTTCCTGCATATGCTGCTCAAGATCGGAGATTATTTCTCTGGGATTTATATTCATTTTTTCAAATACCTGACCTGCAAGACCATCTGCCTGATGGAGGAGTGCCAGAAGTAAATGTTCTTTTTCTATCTGATTGTGATTGTACATCTGTGCGAGTTCCTGTGCCGTCACAAGAGCTTCTCTTGATTTTTCGGTAAATTTCTCTAAATTCATAACCTTCGCCTCCATTTACAAATTTATTCTATTTGTATTATATAATATGAGTCTATTATTGTCAAGTTTTATTATATAATTATCAATAGATTGATGGCCCCTGTGGCGATACGCATCACGCATCAGTGAATCATGAAAGGGTAAAATAAAATGTAGCTCCTTTTTCGATTTCTCCTTCTGCCCATATCTGTCCGCCAAGACGGTGAATGATACGCTGTACTGTCGCCAGACCCACACCTATGCCGGTAAATTCATCTGTTCCATGTAAACGCTGAAATATACCGAAGAGTTTATTGCTGTAGCTCATGTCGAAACCTGCTCCGTTGTCACGGATAAAATAGGCAGGCCTGCCTTCATGGTCAATCATTCCGAATTCTATTATGGCGGAGGCATGTTTTGATGTGTATTTCCAGGCATTATTTAATAAATTTTCCATTACTCTGGCCATGAGTATTTCATCTGAATATACTATTATCCCTTCTTTTATAACTGTATCCACATTTCTTTCCCGGTCGTTATGTTTCAAATCATCGAGTATATTTTTTACCATGTCGCTCAGATTTACTTGCTTTAAAGAAATCTCCATATGTGCTACCTGGGACAATTTTAAAATATGCTCGATGAGTGTGGCCATTTTCTGGCTGTTTGAACGTATGCGTTGTAGATAATCCTTTCCTTCGTCATCCAGTTTGTTTGTATAATCTTCAAGTAATATAAGACTGAACCCGTCAATACTTCTGAGGGGAGCTCTTAAATCATGTGAAATGGAATAGGCAAAAGCTTTGAGCTCTTTGTTGACCTCTTCCAGTTCGGATGTTCTCAGGGCAACTCTCTGTTCCAGTTCTTCATTTAATTGCTTTACTTCTTCTTCCACCTTTTTCCTGAGTACGATTTCATCTTCTCTTTCTTTGATCTTTTTTTCTAATTCCATGGCATGTTTTTTTAATAACTCTTGTTTTTCTCTGTAGTAATCGATCTTTCTTTTCAATTCCTCCGGTGTTATATTTAATTCTGCAATAGTTTCAGTATAAAGTTCTGTAAGTTCTCTTGATTCATTGGGAGTGAAGAGTTCTATTTTTTTCATTGCCATGTTAGCAGAGGGAGAACCTATTATGCCTGTCATTTTTTTTTCAAATTCCGAGTATATGTCGGCCATTTTTTTTAGAGAAATTTTTTCTTTTCCCGTAAGGCCGAATTTACTGAGCACTGTTCCGATTATTTCCCTTGCCTGGGGTTTGGGAAAATACTCACTTAACAGATTTTCCAGTATATTTGTTTTAGACATCAGATCAACCGGGGTTTTGTTGCCGGTAAACTTTCTGACCGGAGAAAGGGGCTGTAAAATATTTACAAATTCCATTGCCTCTTTATATTCCTGTTCACTCTGTTTAACATATAGAGAGCATAAAACATACAGGCCTGTATTGAAGAATAATGACCAGAAGACACAGTGGCTCAGAGGATCGAGAAGTTTTAGCCCTAATAATTGTTCTGGTTTTAAAAACTCTATGCCATATGGACCTGCATCCAGGATACTTTGAGAAAGCCATCCGCTTTTAATAAAAGACGGTAACAGTAATGTGTAAAACCAGATGAAAAAACCTGACAGAAGACCCAGTAAAGCGCCGGTGCTGTTGCCTCTGTCCCAGAAAATACCGCCGATGATAGAAGGGGCAAATTGTATTACGGCAGCAAAGGATATTGTTCCTATATTAACCAGCATGTAAGAATTACCGATCTTTAATTCGAACCAGTATCCGAGCAGGATGACAACTGCCACAGCTACCCATCGGCACTTTAAAATGTGTCTCTTTAAGAAGTTAAGTATTTTGATATATTCGCTCAGAGGCAGGATTAGATGGTTGGTAATCATGGTAGCCAGAGTCATTGAACATATCATTATCATGCCGGTGCCTGCAGAAAAGCCACCGAGAAAAACAAGTAATGAAATCCATTTATGTCCGACGGAAACAGGCAGGGAGAGCAGAAATGTGTCTGCTTCCTGAATTGAGTAGCCTTTCAGTAATCCTGCCAGGGCGACAGGTAAGACAAATATATTAATCAGGAACAGATATAAAGGAAAAAACCACATGGCTGTTTTTATATGATTTTCATTGAAATTTTCCACTACCGCTACATGAAACTGCCTGGGAAGAAATATACATGCTGACATGGACAGGATTATAGAAGTCATCCATATAACATAATAATTGCTATCATTTCCGGAGAAGAGCAACAGTTTTCTTTCTACAGTCTGGTTGAAAATATCTCCCAATCCGTTATATATAAAATATGTTACAAAAATGCCGGCAATCAGAAAAACTACAAGTTTAACTATTGCTTCAACTGCTATTATAAATATGATACCGGGATGTCTTTCTGTGGGGTCGAGCCGTCTTACTCCAAAGAGAATTGTAAAGGCTATCAGTGTCACTACAATAATAATCCCTGTATTATTTTGCAGCCACAGGATATCGGGATTGTTACCGGCTGTAATAATTTTAAAGGTACTTATGAGTGACTTTAACTGAAGGGCTATATACGGAGAAATACCTATCAGTGCAATAGATGTAACGATTGCTGCAATTAACTGGGATTTGCCGTATCTGGCCGATATAAAGTCCGCAATACTGGTAATTTTCCTGGTCGTCTTTATTCTGATCAGTTTTCTTAAAAGTACCCATCCCAGGATAAAAGTCAGTGTGGGACCTAAAAAAAATGTTACAAAAAGCATGCCTGATGTAGCTGCTTTACCAATGCTTCCGTAATAGGTCCATGTGGTGCAGTAAACCGTGAGAGACAGGGCATATATCAGGGCATTGTCTACAATACCGCTCTTTGCTGTAAATTTTTTTTCTACTCCCATGGCCATAAAAAACAAAAGAACCATATATGCAACGAGAACTATAATTATGAGCACCGTGTCAAACATGTCGTTCTTCCTTTTTATTTAGCTCTTTATCACCTGTATCGACTGGTATATTGTCTTTTCTCATAATAAAAAGAGAAATAATAATCAAAAGCCAGACAGTAAAAATATATATAAAATTATATAGAGGGTTTTCTCCTGTTGTTATGCCGGTTAAAGGCCAGTTGAAAAGAAGGAAAGTGAGGATGAATAAAAAAATAGTAAAAGCAGTTTTTCTTTCCAATTTGTTCGGCAGGTCAGGCTCTCTATATGTATAATACCCTGTCTGCTAACACCTCGCTTTTTATAGAATTGTAGATTTTATATTGGATTTGAATTTTTATGCCTTTATTTATAACTTACCATAGAATTGCCAGCATGTATAGTATAATCACGAAAGATTATTGTATACTCTGAAGTTACTGTTATTTGTGTATGGACTGTATTGCAGATAAATTTACATCCACGTATATTGAAAGGGGAAAAAATATTTTATTTGCTGAATTTTTTTTAAATAAAAATATTATGTTGAGAATTCTATACTTTCGCATTTTTTTTATAAAACCTTTGATTTTATTGAGTTTAGGTTGAACATAGAACCTAATAAATTCAAGGTTTTTTTCTGAAATCTGCGAAAGTATAGTAAATTCAGATTAAATGAATTACACTTTAGTTTATCCTGAAGAAATGTCTTATCTGATAAAGGAGACTGTGTTTCTTATATCCGAGTTTTGCCGTATTGAATTCGTCAAGTCTTTTCGTAAGGCGAGCTGTTTTATCGCTCGGGTATTTTAAACGACCATATATTAACAATATTATCACAAATATCAGGATTGCTATAAATCCGTCCTGAAACATATGAACCACCCCGTTTATAGAAATTTCTTGAGCCATACAATAAACAGACCTGTTATAAGGCCGAGTAATATTATTGCATAACCCTGTTTCTTTTTTCTTTTTACTATATATCTGTGTCCTGTAAATATCATATAAAGAGAAATTGCTACCAGAACCCAGCATATTAAAATTTCATTAACATTTCCGCTCTTCATGCTGCGAAGAGTCCATATAAACATCTTTATTTTAGCCTCCATTTAGAGGAATTTTGTTGTACTTTTAACTATAAAATCCCCCTCTCTTTCTACTTAATTATAACATAAAAATTTTTTTTAACCTATATTCTTGAAGGATTTATTTGTATTTTGTTTAATATCTTTAACAATTTTATAGTTAGTTTCATAACTATCCATAAATAATGACCTCGTAATGCGTAAAGCGTAATGCGTGATGCGCTGGGATTAAACCCGTCACGCGTCACGCGTTACGCGTCACGACGACTTAATTTCTAATAAGTTATGAAATACACTATAATGGTTTTAAATTTTAAAGAATTTTAAAGAAAACTGTCGATAATTCCATATATATATTTTTTCGGAACGTTTTGAGTATATATCTTCTAAATCTATGCCTTCTAAACAATATTTTTCCGGGTTTCAGGAGATATGGCCTCATAACATAAGGAGTAATATAACTTGGCAGATAGTGAGAACATTGTTCTTGATATAAGAAATCTCTCTAAAAATTACGGAGATGTACAGGCAGTAAAGGATGTTTCTTTTCATGTGAAAAGAGGGGAGATCTTCGGGCTTTTAGGCCCTGACGGTGCAGGGAAAAGTTCAACGATGAACCTTTTTATGGGTTTATTGAAACCTGATAGGGGGAGTATTACTTTTCTGGATAAAAATATTTTAAATCCCCGAGAGGCAGCCCTTATGAGAACAAAGGTAGGTTATATGGCACAGGGACTTGGTTTGATACTTACCCCAAATCTGAGCGTGGCAGAGAATATAGATTATTTTGCCGATATGTATCAGGTGCCACAGGACGAAAGAAAGAGAATGAAAGATGATCTTTTTGAAAGGCTCTATCTTCATCCTTTTAATGACAGACTTGCAAAAAATCTCTCGGGAGGCATGAAACAGAAACTGGCCCTCTGCTGTACTCTTATTTACAGTCCTGATGTGATTATTTTAGATGAACCGACTACAGGTGTTGACCCTGTATCAAGAAGAGAATTCTGGATTGTTATAAATGAACTGGTTGTGGATAAAAATATTACTGTTATTTTCGCCACTTCCTATATGGATGAAGCAGAAAGATGCCACAGAGTGGCTCTTATGCATGACGGCAGTATTGTATCCATGGGAACAGTGGAAGAACTTAAAAGCAGTCTGGATGGCAGAATGTATGAATTTAAAGCGACACCTCAGAAAGATGCCATAAAAATACTTAAAAATTCCGGTGTTTTTGAAAGTGTTCAGCCCTTCGGAGAAAGGGTAAATTTGATTGTAAAACCCGGTGGGAAAAGAGAAGTAAACTCTATGCTTGAACCGGCAGGAGTAAAGGTAGAAGAATATCAGCCCATAGAACCGGCTCTGGAGAATGTTTTTACAGGTTTTCTGGAAAAAACAGCCAAAGAAGCCCTTGGAGATCAGGAAGAACAGGATGTGGAAGGATTATTCTCTTCTGTGCCTTCATGGGTAAAACGTACTGATTACAAATACTGTATTGAAATAGATAAACTCTTGAAACAGTTCGGGAGTTTTAAAGCTGTAAATGAAGTAAGTCTTGCCATAAACAAAGGAGAAATCTTCGGTTTTTTAGGCCCCAACGGTGCAGGTAAGACTACAACAATAAAATTACTCTGCGGACTCTATCCTCCCACTTCCGGCACAGGAAGGGTGGCAGGATTTGACATAAGAACAGAACAGATGAATATAAGAAAACATATAGGTTATATGTCTCAAAAATTTTCTCTCTATCAGGATATGACTGTAGCGGAAAATCTGGAACTCTATGCAGGTATATACGGCGTATCGAGAAAAGATCTCATAGAAAGAAGAAAATGGACACTCGAACTTGCAGAACTTGTGGGCCTTGATGATATGCTTACAAGGGATATCCCTATGGGTATAAGGCAGAAACTTGCCCTTGGTACATGTCTTCTTCACCGTCCTGAAATAGTATTTCTGGATGAGCCCACTTCAGGCGTAGACCCCCTTGCCAGAAGGAGATTCTGGGAAATTATCCATCAAATAAGTTCCCTGGGAGTAAGTGTTATGGTTTCTACCCACTATATGGATGAAGCAGAACAGTGTGACAGAGTATCCCTTATGCACAGAGGTTTCCTTATAGCAGTAGGAACACCTGCGGAAATGAAAAAACATGTAGCTGAACAATCGGGCCATCTCATGGAACTTACATGTACCAATCCTATGAAAGGCTTT
>JAKPQU010000128.1 GCA_029555925.1 Bacillota bacterium | reverse complement strand
CATTCAGTTTTCCAAGGACTCTTGCTGCTTCTTTCCTGATCTCTCTGTTTTCATCCTTCAGTCTTTCTACTACAATATCAGTAACAGCAGAATTCCCTGTGCCTGTAGTTCCGAGAACAGAGAGAACCCTCTTTCTGATAAGAGGTTCTCTGTGGGCTGCCAGTTCCATAACATCCTGTATTGCATCAGTCGCTTTCATAGATTTTATAGCTTCCAATGCCTGACAGATAACATTTTTATCTGCATCATGCAAATGTAACCTGATTACAGGTAATGCCTCTACTGCTTTAATTCTTCCAAGAACCTGAAGGGCACCTATTTTTGCCCATACGGCAAGTTTAATTTTCTTTAAAGCCAGAAGAATTTCTTTCTCTAAAAGCTCTGACTCACTGCGGGCAAACATATCTGTCAGGGCAGGAAGGGCTATGCTATCTTTGAGCTCTGCAAGAGCTCTTATAGCTCTTATTTTAAGGCGTATTACTTCGCTGCTTGCTGCTATATTCATCAGTTCCCTTATATCTACAGGATTAATACAGAGGACTTCTATCAGATCCCGTACGGACGATTGACTGCTCATAGCGGAAAGAGTATTGATAGCTGTTATACGTACCAGATTATAACTATCCTGAAGACAATCTATAAGAGCCATTAAAGCTTTATCGGATTTTATCTTACCAATTGCTTCAATGATAGCTTTCTTTTTATATTTATTATGTGTATGTTTGAGAGCCGAAATAAGGGATTCCAGAACTGACTCCCCCTGAGCGGCTATGGCAGCTACAGATTTTTCTCTCACACCGGGATTGACATCTCCCAGGAGTTTCAGTAAAGGTGTTATAACTTCATTACCACCTATTTTCCCGAGAGATATTACTACCTCTTCCCTGACGGAAACATGTTCATCACAGGAAAGCCTTATAAGTTCATCTCTGGCAATGGTGCATTTCAACTCGCCAAGGACCCTTACAATACCTGCTCTTACCTGATGGCTATGAGAGGAAAGAGAACTTACCAGTATATCTACTTCTTCTTTCCCTATTTCTATAAGCGCCTCTACAGCCTTTTTATGGATTTCCTCGTCAGGCAGCTGTAATATATACATTAGAGACATGACTGATTGAATATCTCCTTCTGATTTTATTACATCAATCTCACTGTTAATAATACTTACAGCTGTATTCCTGACAAACCATTCAGGGTCCTGACAGAGTCCAAGTAACTCACCTATAACAAACAGACCGCCTATTTTCCTGAAATTTCCAAGCGCTCTGATCGCAGCAGTTCTTATATTGGGATTTGCATCCAGAAGATTTTTTGGCTTTAAAAGATATTTCATAGAATCGGGATTTTTTGTATCAGCCAGAGCATATATAGCTGTTTCTCTTACACTATCATCCCTGTCATTCAGTGCTTCTACAAGAAGAGAAAAAGCATCTGTGCCGGATATTTTTGATATATCAACGACAGCTCTTCTTCTTACTTCAGTTATATCACTGTTTAATTGTGCTGATAATTCATTTAAAGTCATTGTAAACACCTATATTCTTTCTATAAATCCTTCACAGCATTTACCGGGGTTAAAGCCTGTTAACGTATGGCTGCATGCTATATCTGTTGTTATACCTGCAACACCGGCAAAACATCCCAGACGAGGACAGGTAAGTTCGCTGATGACACTGCCTCTGTCCAGAATATCCTGACAGCATGGAAGATAGACACAGTTAAATACAGATACCTCAATTTTATTTGGATTTATCTCTTTTAATACAAACTGCCTTGTATCTTCAAAAAGGCCGCTTTTAATCGCCAGTTCTATATAAGCTTCAACTGCTTCTTTTATTGTACTGGCAGGTTTCATATGATACCCATATTCGTTACATATGATATTAATCAAATTACTGGCTGCATTTTCATATACTCTCCTGCAGAATTCCCCGGGATGAGGAAAAAAATCCCTGGCACTTTCCTCTATGGCTGTAACCCAGATTCTTACAAGTTCTCTTTGAGTTTTTCCAGGTTTGTATTTGGGATCTATCATATTAATTCTCCTCCACTAATTTCTTTGTTTCCTGTGCTATTACAAGCTCTTCATTTGTGGGGACACATAACACTGCAGTTTTCCCTCTACTTATTATTAAACTCTTCCGGTTATTCAGCTCTTTATCAACTTCTATACCTAAAAATTCAAGTCCTTCACATACAAGTTCTCTCACACGGGAAGCATTTTCTCCTATACCACCGGTAAAAACAACTGCATCAAGACCTCCCATTACTGCTCCATAGGCACCTATATATTTTTTAATTCTGTGGCAGAAAACATCAAGAGCCAGTTTGAACTGCCCTTCTCCTCTATCGGCACCTTCTATTATTTCTCTCATATCATTGGATCGCTCCGAAATGCCTTTAAGACCTGACTGGCTGTTCATCAGCTTATCCATTTCGGCAGGTTTGAGTCCTTCTCTTTCCATCAGATAGGTAACAATTGCAGGATCAATATCTCCGCATCTTGTTCCCATAACAACACCTTCAAGAGGAGTAAATCCCATAGATGTATCTATGGAAATGCCTCCTTTTACTGCAGCAATACTGGCACCGTTGCCGAGATGACATGTCACTATATTCAGTTCTTCGACAGGTCTTTTTAAAATTTCCGCAGCTTTTCTGGAAACATAGTAATGAGACGTCCCATGAAAACCATATCTTCTGATACCCATTTTCTTGTATAGCGAATAAGGAAGGGCATAGATGTAAGAAGAAGGAGGCATTTTCTGATGAAAAGCCGTATCAAAAACGCCAACCTGAGGTTTGCCCGGTATGATTCTGGCACATTCTTTTATACCTTTCAGATTATGTGGATTATGAAGAGGGGCAAATTTAATGCAATCTTCTATTTGCTGTATAACTTCGTCCGTAATAATCACAGAACTGGCAAATTTCTCTCCTCCGTGAACCACGCGATGACCTATGGCCATAATTTCATCCATGTTTTTTATTGTACCATGCTGGGGATGGGTAAGAATATCTATTATCTTCTGAATGGCCACTGCATGGTTGCTGATTTCCGTAATTTCTCTATATTCATTTTTACCTTTTGGTTGATACCTGAAAATAGCATCAACACTGCCAATTCTTTCTACTATCCCTTTTGCCAGATTCTCTTCAGTCTCTGCATGGATAAGTTGAAATTTAGCAGATGAGCTGCCACAGTTTAATACCAGGATATTTATAGTTACCTCCTTCTTTTGATTAGCTATTAGCCGTCAGCTATCAGCTATCAGCCAGGCTATCATTCTATTTTAAGCTGAAGGCTGACAGATGAACTGCTGAACTATTTTTCGACAAATAATTTAAAAGCCCTTTTAAAATAGTTTGAAGTTTAGAGTTAAGGGTTATTTAGAGTTTAAAGTTGAGAGTTGAGGGTTTATACCAAATTGCTTTAATTAAACCGAATAATTTGAATAATAAGTAAATACCGTCTGCATGCCTGAGGCTCCTCCGAAAAAAATCTAAACTGGAACGTTTATAACAGTTACAGCTTATATCATGCTACTTTACATTATAATTCAATAAAATATACCTGTGCTGCTGTGATATTTTTTTCTCCGGAACACCAGGCAGGCAGACTACTATGTCTAAAGCTAATAGTATTAGAATATAACGGTACATGTAACAACCCTGACCGTTTCGGTCACAACAAAATATGAGAATCTGTACTTCCCGTGACGCGTCACAATTCTCATATAAACCTTGAACTTTAAACCTTAAACTTTATTTCAATTCCCATTCAATGGTATAATTTTCCTGCCATATATTCTGCAGGTGTAGTTCTATTTTATCAGTACATATCTTCGGGAAATAAATATAACCGTCTGCTTTTTGTCCCTGTGATATAGTACTATCAAAAATGCTGTCACATCTTATCATATTATGTCTGTTTCCGTCTCCGTCTATCATATAGACATTATCTTTAAAAGGAGTAATATTCATATCCGAATGACTTGCATTATCAATGATTACCTGAAATACGATGTTTGTAGAGATACCTCTGTTTTTTATTTCCTGCTGCATAAGCTTTGTTTTCATATCATTATTAACATCTGTTCTCTGATAAAGGCGGTACGTAGAATAAACCCTGAAAAGTTCCTGATCCCACATTACAACTGTAATTTTTGACACAGGTGGAGTAACAGGCTTACCGTAATCAGGTTCACCGTAATTATAATTATTATAATTGCTGTAATCAATTCTGTCTGAAGACATACTTGTAGCTGTTGTAGCCATATAAAGAGGATCGCCGTACATTATGGCCATGCCGAGAGTGGCCAGATTATATTGCCAGTCATCATCATTTGAAGTATTATTTTCTTTTTTACTACCTGTTTCTATTTTAATGGTCCTGGTTCTTATAGCAAGAACACTGTAATAATCATCTGCAGGATTATTTGAAGGACTATATTTTATATTGACAGGCTGCGAAGTAATTTCATCGGGAACAGGAGATTTTTCGCCAACTGAAACAGGTGGGTTATCAGTGCTGACTGAAGAAAAATCTTTTGTAACAGTATCTCCAAGGTCAGTTATGGAAGAAGACAGGTTTTCAGTTATCCTTACATTACATGAATTCTCGCCGAGAACAGCCGTAACCTTCCCTCTTGCAATGGGTTTTTGCAGTCTTAAAATAAGGAGAGTATCATCTGTCTGAATATTATCATTGCTTCCAAGGCTTACTATAATCTCATCCTGTGATACAACCTTCACAACCATGCCTACCCTTCCATAAGCTATAAAAAAAGTAGATAACACCAATACGAGTGTTAAGAAAATAATTTTAATTTTCACTTAAACAAACACCTCCGAACATCAGTGACCGGTGACCAGTGACCAGTGACATATAATATATTATTATAATTATTATATCATACATAAGAAAAAAGGCAATTGGTTTCATGACATGTGACGCTTGACCCGTGACGGGAGAGCTTATTTTTTGTATAATGATAGTTATAAAAAAAATCACATATATTTACATTTTATTCCAAATAAAATATAATGTAATCTATAGCTGGGTTCATTAAATGCGTCACGCGTTACGCGTTATGCGTTACGATTCATCGAGGTGATTTATATCAGAACCTTTATAGTTATATTACTCATAATTTTTACAATATTTGTTGTAGTCATGAACCTTCTGAGTAATTATTACCAGCCGGCAGATACAAGTACATCCCTGAGTACAGGTCAACTGGAATTCACCCTGGAAACAGGTAAAAAAGTATTTAAACAGGGAGAAGATATAGATATAAAACTTTCTGTAAAAAATATAACAGATAAACCTGTAACACTGGAATTTGAAACAACGCAGTCCTGTGTATTTATAATAAGACAGCAGGTAAATTTCGTGTTTTTCAGTTACGGTATGGATGTATGGAAATCGTCTTATGGCAAGAGATATGAAGAGAAAGAAAACCAGATAGTCCTGAAAAAGGGGCAGAAAAAAACATTTCAAACAGCATGGAAGCAGGTAAATGCCAAAGGTGAGCTGGTAAATCCGGGAAAATATGTTATAAGTGCTGCCTTACTTACGAAAAACAAACAGCCTCTTTTACAACTCAGGATGAATACAAAATAAATAGCTATCAGCAGTCAACTTTCAGCTTTCAGGCAATTGAATAACATTTTTAAGAGTAATATAAAATTTAGTGTGGTGAGCATAAATAATACATATCTGGTCTCGTGACGCGTAACACGTGACGGGACGAAGACTTTTATGATATGCTTATGGTCAGGTCGGTAGTTTATAGCTGACAGCTGATTGCTCAATGTTAATAAATAAAGAGGAAGTTATGTCAGTAACATGTATAAAGTGTAAAACAAGTAACAGGGAAAAAGCAAAATTTTGTTCTAAATGCGGAAATCTTATGGTTCAGACACAGACTCCGGAGAAAAAGAACAATGAAAAAATTCTCGGCAACAGATACAGAATAGAAAAATTAATAAAAAGCGGCGGCATGGGTTCCATATATAGAGGAAAACATATAAAACTGGATGAAACCTTTGCCATAAAGGAAATGCTCTTTACCTCTACAGATGAGAAACAAAACCAGTATTCAATGAAACGTTTTTATGAAGAAGCAAAACTCCTTTCCAGATTAAGACACCCAAATCTGCCTGTAGTGACAGATTATTTTGATGAAGATAATAAATATTACATAGTAATGGATTTTGTAGAAGGAGAAGATTTAGGAGAAATATTAAAAAAATACGGTTCTCCCGGTCTTCCGGAAAAACATGTAATTTTCTGGACAGAAGAAACATTAAAAGTCCTGGATTATCTTCACTCCCAGAATCCACCTGTTATATACAGAGATATAAAACCTTCAAATATAATGATAAGAAAACATGATAAAAAAGTCATGCTTGTAGATTTCGGTATAGCCAGAACTATCCAGGGTAATGTCTATTCAGGACAGACAGCCATAGGAACATTCGGCTATGCCCCTTTAGAGCAGTACAGAGGCTCTGTTGAACCGAGAAGTGATATATATGCCCTTGGAGCCACGATGCACTGCCTTCTCACTGGTGTGGAACCTGTTTCATGTGATTTCAAACCTGTAAGAGAAATAGTGCCGTCACTTTCTGAAGGGATAGAAAAAATAATAATAAAAGCTGTCATGGAAAAACCTGAAGACAGATATTCTTCGGCAAAAGACATGCTGCAGGCCATGAATATTTCACGGGAAGGCGTCAGGCAAATTCCACGTAAAACTCTTCCTCCTGTAATAGAACGAAAGAAAATAATATGTGATTTAAACACAAGAAAACCTTTTAAAGAACAAATAAGAGATGAAAAACTTATAAATGATATAAAAAATATTATAAATAACTGGGGCAATAATGTAAGCTGGTTTTCAAGGGATCTCGGGAAAAAAATAGATATCACTCAAATAATAAGAGAGAATGGTTTTATACTTTCTATTGAAGTGCTCTTTCTGGAAAGACTCCTTGAAGAGGGGATAGAGCCATGCAGTGCTGAGACACAGAAAAGCCCGGTTTTTCAGGAACCATCCTATAAATCCCTGGAAGATTTTCCCATAACAGGGCCTCCAGAAAATTTCACAACAAAACTGGATGAACATTATATTTTCCCCGATTCAAAAGAAGTCGTACGATGTACGAAATGCGGGGGAGACGGTGATATTACCTGTAAAGACTGTAGAGGGAAAGGGATGACAACAAAAACAAAGAAGATAGACGGCAATGCTCCTCCTTCTCCTGAATCTACAAAATGTAAATACTGCAGGGGGACAGGTAAAGCCACATGCGATTTATGTAATGGCTATAAAGAAATTATAAAATATCTCTATTTCAGCACAAAATATTATCCCATGTATTTTTCGGAAATACTCTATAACGGAAGACTCGATAAAGGATTATTTCAGGAAAGTGATAAATTTCTTATATACGAAGAAGAAATATTCAACAGACAGAAGAGCAAATCTTTTGATGACACAAAGCTTAATCCGGTGCACAACTCTTTATTTGATGAAGCCTTACATGCCATTATGGATGAAATAAGTTCCCACCATAGAGATGAGAAAAAAATGCTTAAAATACCTCTTAAAATGAAACTTTCCATAGAAGAAATGGTCATAAGGGAAGTACAGTTTAAAGATAAAAAGAAAAATAATACCCTCTGGATATACGGAACAGAAACGGGAAAAGACAGATTAACCATAGAAAACCGCCCTCTCCTCTGGTCTGCAGAAGATGTAATAGACGGTGTGAGAAACATACTTACAGGACGCAGATAACGAATCGTGACGCGTAACGCGAGGATACCAATCGTTCTAATAATGTGCCAGAGTTATTTTTCTTACAGCTCTTAATTACCTTTATTTTCTGTTTCAGTCACAGAAACGGAAAATCTCTTTTTTATCAGAAAGACAATAATAATCAATAAAATAATACATGGCATTACTATAAACCAGACTTTTTTGAAGGCTTCAAAATAATATTTAAAGGTCTCTCCTCCGTAATATATGGCACAGCAGAAAAATGTAGACCACAAAAAGGCACTCAACAGATTTATAAGGCCAAATTTAACAGGAGACATCTGGCCGCTGCTGCATACCAGGGCTATGGCTGTACGAAGACCTATGAGAAACCTGGAAGGAAGGACAGCCCACCCTCCGTAAGTATCTACCATCTTTTTAATCCATGGATACCAGGATTGAAGCCTCTTCGATTTTGCTATGACCTTATCAGTATTGCCTCTCACAAGATGAAAATAAATATTGTCTCCCGTAGCTCCTCCTATTGTGGCCATAAGAATTATACCGGGAAGACTCATATAGCCCATACCGCAGAAAATACATGATACGAAAAGAACTGTTTCTCCTTCAACAATAGTTCCGATAAAAACTGCCAGATACCCGAGAAGAGAAAGAAACTGTTTATTTTCATTACCACCCTTCTGAAACATGGCAAAAACATAATCCTTAAACGATGCACCGTACAGAGACAGTAAAACTATAACTATAAGAAGCACTATTACAATAACCGCATTTTTTATATTTTTATTCATAAAAGCAAACCTTTCCTCCCGTGACGCGTAACGCATAACGCGTCACGCATTTACCATATCCACTTGAAACCCGCTATCATGACCATATATCTTACAATTCTCCCGCTGTAAGTATAAATTATAAAATCTCTCAATCTGATCCCTATTATTCCCGATGCAAGAACTATAGGATCTCCTATGCCGGGTATCCAGGACAGAAGAAGGATGGGACTCTTATATTTATTCACTCTATCTATGGCTTTTTTTATGGCGGGATTATTTCTGTCTACGGAAAAATACTTTTTTATTATATAATTATCACACATTACACCCATAAAATAAGTGGCAGTGGAACCAAGACAGTTACCTGCCGATGCGGAAAGAAAACAGAGAACCGGATCCATGCCTTTTATTAAAGCCACAATAATAAATCCTTCAGATGCAAAGGGAAGTATGGTGGCTGATAAAAAGCATCCGGCAAATAAATAAAACATGTGAGTGAATAGTGAACAGTGAAATAAGAACAGTAATTTTAAACAGTTACTGGTCACTGGTCACAGCTCACTGTTCTTCACCTCCAGAGAAAATCTTCTTTCCACATATTATTCTTTTTTAAAGATTTTATCATCAATCTGTCATGTTTACCGTGAGCCCATGTGTCTGCTATATCAGATAGATCTTTATACTGACCGTATGAGCCGTAATTTCCTCTGTATCTGAAATATTGAGACGGTCTTGCAAAAAACCTGGCATAGGCATGTTCAAGAAGGAATTTCATCTCTTCATTCGATATACCGGGATGATGGAATGTTAGATTGAGACCGTCAAATTTTTCCCAGTCAGTTTCGAAAATTTTATCCCTTATCTCTTCATAAAATTTTGTTCCAGGGAATGGAGTCAGGATTTTATAGGATGCGAGAGTACTATCGAGTTCAAGAGAATATCTGGTTGTTTCAACAATACTCTTTACAGTATCTTTCAGATAACCGAATATATAAAAAGCCTGGGTCTGAATACCTTTTTTCCAGCAGTATTTTATCATATTTCTCTGATGTTCGTCAGGGACAGGCCGTCTTCCGAGTTCTTTCATGGCTTCTTCATCTACGGACTCGACTCCGAAGGTCATTCTCTTCAATCCGAGTTTCTTAAGCCTTTCAAGGAGAGGTATATCTACAGTATCAAGTCTTGTTTCTATTTCAAAAAATATATCCAGCCCGAGTTTTTCCAGCTCTTTCATAAATTCTTCAATTCTGTCTTTTCTTCCGGTAAAATTCGAATCCCGAAATATAATATAATGACTTCCGAAAAGCCTGTAATTTCTTTTTATTTCTTTTATGACTCTGTCTATCGATTGAAGTCTGTATGAACCGCCTATACGATGGGGACAGTAACTGCATTTTTCGGGACAACTTCTGCTGCTGACCATTGGTATGACTTTACTGATAGATTTCATTGTCCCCGGTAGAGCATTTTTTGTTTTATTAAATATTTCCCAGTCAGAAAAAGGAAGACTGTCCATATCTGTAATCTCAGGGGAATCTATCATACCTGAAAAATTTTCACTGTAAGCAAGCTCCATACATGCCGCTTCCGGTTCACCCTTTATAATAAAATCCGCTGCAGAAGAAAAAAGATGAGGGAGATGGGTGGCACAGAGTCCTATAAATCCTGTTTTCCCATGTCTGTTTTTTTCTTTAAATTTTCTTGCCCAGTACCGTTCATTTTTATAATCTACAAGAGAAGACAATATTATGGCCACATCACCTTCCGGCACAGGGCCATCTGTAAATATAACATCATGACCTGCTTCTTTAAAGATAGACGCAAGAAGAGACATCTGAATGC
>JAKPQU010000125.1 GCA_029555925.1 Bacillota bacterium | reverse complement strand
GTTATATTTTTATACCGAGAAAAGATTTTAACGTAAAGTAAAACTCTGTTATATTTTTATACCGAGAAAAGATTTTAACGTAAAGTAAAACTCTATTATATTTTTATACCGAGAAAAGATTTTAACGTAAAGTAAAACTCTGTTATATTTTTATACCGAGAAAAGATTTTAATACATGAATAACTTCACCGAGAGAAGGTCTTTCTTCTTTGCCTGTCAATCCTACTGACAGTTCCTGTGAAATTGCTTTGTCACCTCTGTGGCCTTTTTTGTAGGCAATTACTATCCTCTGAAGTTCTCCTTCATCAAGCCACAGACCCTGACATTTATGGCATACATCTATAGTTACATCACCGAATAATTTTTCCATAAGAGATATTTTACATCTCGGACATATTCTGGCTCTTGTTGTGATTGTATATCCTACCGCTTGAAGAGGCATAGATTCCTCAGAGAGAAAAAATTTCATTCTGAGGGTAGGACTTTCAAAAAACTGATTTAATTCCTTTGCATCAAACCACATGCCGGAACAGGAGGGGCATATATCAATTTCAAGACCGCTTACCGGGTCTCTTTCTAATTTCATAGCTACTTTTCTGCATACTGGACATGCCAGGGCCATTTGAACTCACTGCCTTTCTATTTGTAACGGGTGACGGGTGGTTCGTGATGCGTTATAATCGTGACGCGTAACGCGTGTTTTACCGGTACCGGGCGACCACAGGTAGTTCGCCCCTACTGCTCACTTTTCACTCTTCACTCTTAACTATTCACGACTCACTACTCACGTAAATTATATCATAGCTTTTTTTCTATTGCAAAAGCCCTTGACATTCACCATAAAAATTTTTATACTGAGAAGGTAACTGAATGTTACGCATCACGCATTACGCATTACGTATCACGATTTAAGGGGTGAGAGAGTGAAAAAATAAGTGTTCCATTTATGAGGATTTCTCTCAGTCAGTCCATATGCATCCTCTGAGCCTTTCTTTATTTCTGAAAGGAGGGAACACTTATAATGATACTTCAACTCAAATCTGTAACCAAATATATCGGTGCAAGAAAATTATTAAGTGATATTTCGTTTATAATAAACAAAGGTCAGAGGGCAGGCTTAACAGGCAGAAACGGCTGCGGTAAGTCTACCCTTTTTAAATTGATATCAGGTGAAGAGAAACCTGACAGAGGAGAAATAATAACAGGTACTATAAGAACCGGTTATCTCCCCCAGGGGTTTTCGGATTTTCATAAAAGACCTGATATAACAGTAAAGGATTTTCTTTTTGAGCCTGTAAAACCATATACGGAAAAACTTCACAGGCTGGAAAAAATCATGGAAAATCCCGGCGCAGAGAAAGATTTAGAGGATACACTGGCTGATTACGAAAAAACCATGAGTGATTTTGAGTCACTCGGCGGTTATCTCTACGGAGAAACTCTCTGTCACATATTTGAAAAACTGAATATGGACCACCATATAACACCGGAATGTAATATAAAATTCCTGAATTTAAGCGGCGGTCAGAAGATCAAAGTGGCTCTTGCAGGGATTCTTGCAGGAAAGCCCGACCTTTTATTACTGGATGAACCGACAAATTATCTGGATCTTAAATCCCTTTTATGGCTTGAAGAATTTTTGCTTGATTTTCCTGGCTCTCTTCTCTTTGTATCTCATGACAGAAAATTTTTAGACACTGTTGCCACTGATATCATTGAAATATCAATACCGGACGGTACAGCAAAAGTCTACAGAGGAAATTATTCCTTTTATGTGAGAGAACAGGAAAAAGAAAGGGAGAAGCACAGGGAAAAATATAATGAACAGCAGGCAAAAATCGCCGCCATAAAGGCAGATATAAGTAATACAAAAGGTTATGCTATAAAGACAGAACTTTCTACAATACACTTTTACCCCAGGTCAAAGGCAAGAAAGGTTGCAAGGAAAGCTGTCGTAAGGGAAAGAAAGCTTGAGAAAATGCTTTCCGAAGAAAACCGCATAGCTAAACCATGGGAACTGGAGAATGTAAGAATAAAACTTGCAGATGATATAAAAAAAGGAAAATCCCTTTTCACTGTAAGAGATGTAGCTTTTTCACTTCCCGATGGCAGAAGGCTTTTTTCCGGTGCCACTGTGGAACTGTCCTGCGGTGAAAAGATTGCCATAACGGGTCAGAACGGTTCCGGGAAAAGCACTTTAATGAAGATAATAGCAGGAAAAATTAAAAATTTTTCAGGAGAAGTCATCATATGGCCCGGCACTGTTACGGGGTATTTACCGCAGGATGAAGCGGAAACTCTCACGATGGAAAGAACAGTTATAGAGGAATTTCGTTCTTCTATAAATATGGAAGAAGGGGAAGCAAGAACGTATCTTCACAGAATGCTTTTTAAAGGTGAAGATGTTTTCAAACAGGTGGGATCTCTGAGTTACGGAGAAAGAATTAAACTGGTTCTTGTAAAACTCATGGCTTCGGGGGTAAATACCCTTCTTCTGGATGAACCTACGAGTCATATGGATATAGACAGCATGGAAAGGCTTGAAGAAGCTCTCTGTGAATTTACGGGAGGACTGCTGGTAATTACCCATGACAGATATTTTATGGAGAAACTGGGGATTAAGAAGATTTATATAATGGAGAAAGGAATTTTAAGAGTGAGTGGTGAGTCGTGAGTGATGAGTCGTGAAGGGTGAAGGGTGAAGAGTAGGGGCGACTGCCTGTGGTCGCCCGGTACCGGTAAAACACGCATTACGCATCACGCATCACCCGTCACGACAATAACCGGCGGAATATTTACCGTTATAATTACCAATCTATTACTGCATACTGACAAAGAGGTCGTGCAGATATTTATACATACCGGGATCACATTTCAACAGATCTTCATGATTTTGGGGATGGAAAAATGCTTCTACCGATTCTGCAAAATATTCCTGTGGCTTATGGGAAGCATATTTCGATACGAAACCTGTTCTTTTGTGATAAAAGGTATTCCATAACTGGACAGAAAGACCGAACTGGGATTTATGCATTACCTGCCAGGCATAATCATAGGCATGAGCAAATTCATGGATGGAAGTAGTTCCGTATATACCGTTTATACGTTCTTCTCCTATGGCGACCATCTTCCATGTAAGATCTTCATTTACTCTGTAAGTGCGGAATACTCCTCTTATTTCATCCATACTGCGATGGAATTCTCCTCTTCCAGTTTCTCCGGAGCCGAATAGCTGATGGCCGTAAACCTTTATTTTTGAAAGTCTTTCATGAGGGGCAATAATTATTACCCACAGGTCATGATCTCTGCAGGTTTTTATGAATTTTTCGCCGAGCACTACCAGTTCTGCTTTGAGTTTTTCCTTTGCCATAGGATCTGATGATTTTATAATCATCTTATCCAGCATTTCAAAACTCCTCTCACGGCTTTCTGCCGGGATTTCCTGGCCCAGTAATTTATTAGCCTTTGATATGACCGCTTCTTTACCTTCCCTGTATATTTCCTGAATATCCATAGATCCTTCTTTCCCTTTATTCGGATCCACTATTTCTATTTCCAGATATTTTTTCTGAACAAAAGCTAACGGAGTGCCGTCAGGGTTTTTAAGGCCCATAACAGAATCCGAAAATTCTATGGTACGGGGAGGAGGTGGCTGAATTCTATCAGGTACAGGCAGTTCCGGGAGCTGAAGTTCATTATAAACTGCGGCAAGGTCCAGTTTATCTCTTTTTTTTCTTACGGGAGGTGGCGGCAGTTCAGGCGGTTTTTCTACTTCCGGCGGAGGAGGCAGAAAGATTTCTTCTTTCACAGGAGCAGGTTTTTCTACGACAGGAGGAGGTACAGGAGGTTTAATCTCCTCTTTTTTAGGAGGAGCAGTAGTTTTCATACCTCTGAGATTTTTATCTCCGATGATATAGGGAGAAATAAAGCCATCTTCCTGGCCGGAATTTAAGAGACTCATAATATCACCGCTTTTCTGTTATGCCTCATTATTTTCTCTACTGTTAGCAGGTCATCTCTTTCTATATTACTTAATTTCTCTAATTTTTTTTATTTCCTTCAAACAGTTGTTTTAGTTTCTGACAATAGATTTATAAGAAATTTTTTAATTCTTCAGGAGTTAATCGGGTACTTTTTAAAATAGTTTGAACACTTTTTAATGTTAACGTTTCTCCGGAATGTACTGCAACTGTAGCCCATCTGGTTGTATCTTCTGGATCTACCATAAAATGATGACTGCCTTTTATTCTTACTACTTGAAAACCTGCTCTCAATAGAGCATCTCTCATTTGCTTTCCTGATATCCTCGGTAATTTCATCAGGCAGCGATCTCTATATTTTCCAGGGTTATTTCAATTTTTTTAACATCCAACGGTTTACCTGAAGCCAGAAAACCTTCAAGAGTTACTTCTATAGCTTCTCTCGCTCTTTCTATAGCTTCTTCTTTTGTTTTCCCCTGAGTAACACACCCGGGTAAGGCCGGCACAGTTACTGTATAAATTTCTTCTTCATCTTTTTCTAAAATTAAAGTAAAATTATAAAACATTTATATTTTCCTCCGTACCATTTTTTTCTGAAGGATTTATAGTTAGTTTCATAACTATCCATAAATAATGACCTCGTAATGCGTAATGCGTGATGCGCAGGGATTAAACCCGTCACGCGTCACGACGACTTAAATTCTAATAAGTTATGAAATACACTATATAAAGCTCCATATATACTCCTTTATCTGAATTTTAACATACATATTTTCTTCATTCAATACCAAATTGCTTTAATTAAACCGAATAATTTGAATAATAGGTAAATACCGTCTGCCTGCCTGATGCTCCTCCGAAAAAAATCTAAACTGGAACGTTTATAACAGTTACAGCTTATATCATGGTACTTTATATTATAATTCTATAAAATATACCTGTGCTGCCGTGATATTTTTTTCTCCGGATCACCAGGCAGGCAGACTACTATGTCTAAAGCTAAATAGTATCAGAATCTCGGCCCGTAGTAACCTTTACGAAAATTTACTATATAGGTCGGCTGATCTTTGATTGTAACTTTTACCTCTCTCCATTTACCATCTCTCGTCAGGTTTGACGATTTATATGTTATATTATACATATAGGTCAAATCAAAGGCTATAATCTTCATTAAATCGTCAATATTTTTAGGATCTGGCGCGGCATAAAATCTGCCACCGGTACCGTCACAGAGATCTATAAGTAGATATTGATCTGCCCAAGGGCCTATAGCAACAATATATATCAGACAATTATTATTACCTGCTTCTCTTAATACATCTTCAAGTTTATATTTACTGGCCGGCCCTGTTCCATCAATATTCTCATCTATATTTGCCGTAAATAATATTATAACTTTTCTCTTCTCGGATTTTTTTAATATTCTTATGGTTTCCATTGCTGAGTCATATATAGCAGAACCTCCGGACGGTTTAAAGGTAGATAATATTTTCCGGATATCTTTTTTATCACCTGAAAGCCCGACCTTTTTTAATAGAGAATCTGAAAATACAACAACAGAAGAATCACTGCCAGGTTTTATGGAATCAAGGAATTTCTGTATTGATGGTATAATTCCCTGGAAATAATCATTCATTTTTTGCCCTGTATCTATCATAACACCATAAGAAGTGGGGGTACCATCATTACATATATTCAAATTGAAGGAATTTTCCTGAACTCCGTCTTCTTCAACTATAAAATTATCTTTCTGAATCTTTGGTACATATTTTCCTTCTTCATTCAATATAGTAGCATAAAAAGAATTTATAATCGGGTGTTCTACCTTTATCTTTATCTGGGCATGGGATTTCGCACCTGTTCCGGCGTTCGCAACAACCTTCAATGTATAATCTCCGCTGACAACTTCAGTAGTATCCCAGTTAATCTTATAAGGCGGTTTAACGGATTTACTTATAATTCTGTCATCCAGATAATATGTAACGTCAGAAATAGGTAATCCTGACTTATTGATTATTTTACAGCTAATATCTTTTTTTCCTGTAAGGACATCACCTTCATGAAGATTTTGAAAAGATATCTGTAAAGAAAGAGCTATAGAAATATTATTTTCTACTGAAGAACTTTCGCCCAGTTCATTGTGAACTACGGCTTTAACGGTATAATCTCCGTCTTTAACCCCTTTAACAGGCCAGGTATATTTATAAGATTTTCCATCTTTTGAATAACCAAGTAATTTCTCTCCGAGATAATAATCCACTCTTGTAACAGGAGAACCGGAATTATTTAATATATCTGGAGAAAACTCTATTTTATCATTCACAATCTCACCCTGCGACGGTTTTTTCAGTTTTATTTCAAGCTTTCTATCTACCATAATATTTTTTTCCGATGTAGAATTATCTCCAAGCTTATTAAAGACTCTGGCTTTCAAAATATGACGTCCGTTGGTGACACCAATCGTATTCCATGTAATATTATATGGTTCTTTAGTTGCTTCCTGTATTAACTTATCATCCAGATAATATTCCACTTTTGTAACAGGAGAATTAATTTTATTTTCTATTTTTACCTCTAACTTTACCTGCGGTTCAGAAATATTACCTTCCCCGGGACTTACAAAGTCTATCTTCAATGCTTTATCCAGGAATATTGTTTTTATATCGGAAGCTTCTTTACCTTCAGTATCACGTGCTATAACCATTATATTATGTTTCCCACCGGAATACCCGAGAGGTTTCCAGTTTATCTTATAAGGAGCATTCTCTATTATACCTATAGATTTACCATCTATATAAAATTCTACCTGTTTTATTTTTGAAGAAGAAGAACTGTAAATTTTTGTTTCTATAGGGTAGGCTTCATCCACATCTTTAGGTGCAAATATCTGGCTCTGTTCAGGATTTATTATATTTATAATAAGAGACTCGTAGGTATTGGCCAGAGCCATAATTGCCCATACAGTGGAAGATATTTCAGAAGGTCGCCTGGACTGAGTATTTTCTAATGGCCAGGAGCCAAATACATTTTGATTCTTTATCAGATATTGAATACCTGTAGAGAAATTCGTACTGGATAATTTTACACCTGCCAGTTTTAAAGCATATACTACCTGTCCCGTAGAGAAACAGTTACTCTTTGTTTCTTCACCTTCTCCCCATCCTCCGTCTTCATTCTGCATGGTATAAAGTTTATGTATATCATTTTCTATAATTCGTTTTGCATCAGGAGAAGGGTAGGAAGATAAACCGATTATCTGGAAAGCCATATCCTGTGTTGTAACAGGGACTGCTTTTTCTAGCCATGCACTCGCTTTCTGTATGCTGGGGCTGACTGTTTCATCTCCTGTCTTTTTAAAGACCTGCAGAAGAGTCAAAAGTGCATTTGTAGTGCACATAATATCTCCCTGCTGTACAGGAGGTTCTGAATTATCATTTTTCCAGTTTCCTGCAGGCATCTGTTTTGCTACAAGAAAGTTAGAAATTCTCATAAGTTCATCCCCTCCCTGGTCACCTATATATTTATCATAATTTGCCATTGCAATGGCAACAAATTGGAGAGCCGTAAGTGATTCCGATTGAGGAAATGCAAGAGAGCCATCTTTATTTATGCCGCTTCTCAACAAATCCATTACAGACATAGTTGCTTTCATATTATATTTATATTCATTTTTAACTCCGGCAGCAACTCCAAGAATTACATGAGGCTGGGCATGACAGGAATAGCATTTATTTTTATCCTGCCATTCTAAAATATCCTCACCAAGCCAGTCCAGTCCGAGCTGAACTGCCTGCCTTGGTGTTTTTATTTCTTTTGCATCAGTTATTTTATGACCCAGGTATTTTCTATCTATTACCTGTAAGTCAGTATCACCGGGTTTTTTCCAGGCCAGTGTTAGAAGCCCCTGATCACCCTGTTGGTGATAGTAGTTTAATTTTATATTATAAGCACCTTTTACAAGTCTGAATTTATTTGTTATCCATTGATCCGAAGTGGAATCTATTCCGTTCCATTTCTGCATTACACACTGATTATCCATATATAATTGAAAACCATTGACTGCTTTTACACCTATTTCATAATAGCCGTTTTCCGGAACATAGAGTTTGCCTTCCCAGTATATACAGTAGTCTTTACTGCCCATACCAGTAATGGGGCTCTTTATACCCCAGTTAAAATCTATATTAAAATCTACCTTTTCTCTGAAAAAGTCTCTGTAATTTTTACCGGAAAAATAAAAACCTTTAAGGCCCGATTGGTATTTCTCTTCTTCCTCTATCTCCTTATGTTTTATTATTGGCTGGTATAATTCCAGATCCTGAATTACAACCGGTTTATCTTTATCTATACCTGAAATAAATTTTATTTTTACATATTTTGCTTTTTGCGGTAAAAATGAAAAACTTTGATCTTCTTTACCTGCCGAGCAGAGGTAACGCCCCATTGAGATAAAACCATCTATCGGGCTGTCAGGTGAAAGTAAGATTTCAAACTCTCTCACCTCTGTCATATTTGCCCCCCCTTTATTTTCAGAGGGGAAAAAGTGTAATCTTAAATTATCAACAATATATGTTTTACTTTCCGGTAGATTAAAGGTTATTTCTATCGGAAGATTCTCCGGATTAATCTGAAAAGCAGCTACCGAATCTGTAGTAGAAAGCTTTTCACCGACAGGAATTTTTTCTATTACTTCTTTATTTTTCGCATAACTTACAGGCCTTACTCCTGATTTTTCACTCATTAGATTTCCTTTAAGGGGATTAATTTCAAGGGATTGAGTCTCAGGCCCTGATATTTCAATTTCTTTCATTGATGTTGCAGTAGCATTGCCCCAGTTTGAACCTATTCTAATTTTAACAAATTTCGCTGCTACTTCTTTTTTAAAATTTATTACCTGTGGTGCAGCAGTTTGTTTGCATCGTAATGTTCCCATAGAGACAAATTTATCAATTTTATCAGGAGAGACAAAAACTTCTACATCTTTTACTGCCGACGTATCATTTTGAGGTGAATTATAGATTATGACCTGATCTATTTTGTGTATATTGGAAGCAGGAAGAGCTATAATAATTTCATGAGGGAAAGGAGCATTTTCAGCCGATTGCCAGCTTTTTACAAACAGATCACCATCTAATAAATTAGAAACGGCATTATCAGAAAAATCTTTCTGGCTTGTAAAACTTAATATATGCCCTCCCTGGGCATGACATGCTATATTAGCTCTACCTCTTTTACCTTCAAATTCTTCAGGAGAAAATATCTTTTCAACGGGAGCACTGAAGATCAAAGTCCTGACTCCTACAACAAGTAATAACAATGAAGGTATAAGAGGATATACTGTGTTTATTCTGTTTAGTTTTTCTCCTTCTCCTTTAGAAGTCTTTACTATCTGCCATATAATAATACATATTACAAATGGAAAAAATAAAAATAAACCGAGAAAAGTCGGTCTGAGGAAAAAAGGCAGTGACCCCAGCAAAGTAGAAGCCTGTCCCTGAAGAGCCTGTTGAAGATTCTGCCCCAGAATTATCGGAATGGAAAAACCTGCTATTGTAAGAACTAACATAATTAATATTAATATTTTAATTATATTATTTATTTTATATGTTGTTGTGATCATTAACGTTTCAGTAAGAGCTACAAATAGAAAGATTATGCTTATAAGCCTGGGGTTACCCTGTCTGAATATAAAAGGGCCTCCTTCGTTTTCAACTCCGTAAATAATAGTACCTACTATTAAAAATATGATGGGAAATACAATTGCTATGGTCCATTTTTCCGCAAAGCTTGTATTTTTCCAGAGTATAAATATAGCAATTATCATAATTGCAGTTGCCGCTGTAATACCGGCCTTCCAGGAAAAATAACTGCTATAGAACCATGCGTCCATGACAGTTTCCACCCCTATCCCGAGTATCATAATCAGGAGGAGAGTTTTTAATGCATAAATTATATACGTAATAACAAGGCTCTGTGTAAAATTAAAATAACCTTTTATTTTGTTAAATATTTCTTTCATATGAATTATCCTTTCGTAATTCGTGACGCGTGAGAGATTATATTCTTAACGCGTGACAGATAATTTCATTTACATCCTGAACTCCAATGTATTCATACCGAGAACGATCAGATCTCTATCCAGAAGTTTAAATTTTTTTCCTCGTATCTGCTGTCCTCTTATCTTTGTACCATTTGAACTCATAAGATCTTCTATCCAGTATTCTTCACTGGATTTAAATATTTTCAGATGTTTTCTGGAGATAAATTCTCTTCCATGAGGTTCATGTATAACCAGATCATTACAATCTTCTTCTCTCCCTATATATATTTCATCATGTTCCATTACAAGACTTTTACCTTTATCAGGGCCGTCAATTATTATTATTTCAGGTTTTCTTAAGATAAATATCTGAGATTTTCCGCAGGAAGAACAGTTCACATCACCCAGAACATTCTTATGGCCGCAATAATGGCAGAGAATAACAGGAGGTGATAGTGTTACAGTGGGGACTTTTGTCTGTTTTGCTTTTTTAGAAACAGATTTCTTCACAGAAGCCGTTATATTACGGGAAAAATCCAGATCCTTTGCTTCTATGGAAGCGCATATTACTGTGGCATTATCATCTGTTTCTCTTAAATTTGCAAGTTCTATCAATTCATTCACTATTAGCTGAGGGTTATTACTATGTTTTTTCACAGTCCCCAGTATATCTGTTTCTTCTTCCATAACATTTGATAATCCGTCACTGCAGAGCAGTATAAAATCATTTTCCTGAAGTGTAACAGGCTTACCTTTTCTTTTTTCGTTTATCTCAATTTCTACTTTCGGAGCAAATCCTATTGCCCTGGTGATAACATTCTTTTGAGGATGACTGTGAAACTGAGAGGTGTTAATTAAATGACTTTCATAAAGAGCCTGTACAAGGGAGTGATCTGTAGTAAGTTTTTCTATTCTGTCTTTTCTTATCAAATAAGCTCTGCTATCACCTACATGAGCTATAAACAGTTTACCATTTTTTATTAGCCCTGCAACTATGGTTGACCCCATCTCACCTGACCATTTATCCCTTTTTCCTGTGTTATAAACAAGGAGATTCGACATTTCTATAGCTTCTTTTAACAGTGCTCCCGGTTCAACAGGTTCTTCCGGAGACGGGAATATTCCTTTCTCAGTTACAAGCCTGTTAATTAAATGCTTTGTAATTCCTCTGATAGTAAGGGCACTGGCCATTTCGCCCTTATCAAGCCCTCCCATGCCGTCGGCAAGGAGCAGAATATGATATTCCCCGCAGTTTGGCCCCTTATCTATATAAAGATTAAGAGCAATAAGGTTATCTTCATTACCTTTTTCCCTGTTTCCAGAACCGATATCAGTTTTAAGTCCCAAAAGCATAGGGCAACCTCATATTCGTGACGCGTGACGCGTGACATGGATAGTGTTTATTTATGACAGGTAGACTCATTTTTACCGGAAATTGCACTTAATTTTGTAAATCTATTAATTAGTGAAAAGCGAGTAGTGAAAAATAAGTAAAATCCAATTTTTCACTTTTCACTCTGAATATTCTGTGATAAATTTCTTTTTCCATATTTATATAAAATCACCTGTCATTTTTAAACGTAATCTGTGACCCGTCACGCGAGGAATCGTTAATGTATTTTATTTCATAATGGATTAAAATTTAAATAATTATAATTATAAAATTTCACACTTTTCAAAAAAATCCTCTTTTTTCTCCAGAATTATTCACATAGCAGGACTTTTATAGTAAATAGTGAATAGTGAATGGTAAGTGGTGAGGATTGTCCCCACCCGTCACACGTCACGCGTCACGCGTCACGCCCCTGAGGTGTAAAACATTGGCAATATATTGCAACAAATGCGGTCATGAAAATAAAGATAACGAAAGATTATGTAAAAACTGTGGCAGAGAAACAGTCAATCCCTATGATGGTTTAAAAATCGGCACAATGCTTGATAAACGTTATGAAATAAAAGGCAAGATCAAGAGTGGCGGAATGGGAGCAGTTTACAAAGCAGTTGATCACAGGTTTGAAATGAGTATCTGCGCGGTAAAAGAAATGTTAACACCTGCAGTTTCTACGGAAGAAAATCAATATATGATTGATAGTTTCAGAAAAGAAGCGAAAATTCTTTATCATTTCAGACATCCAAATCTTCCTGTAGTAAAGGATTATTTTGTGGAAGGCGGACGTTACTATCTTGTAATGGATTATATTGAAGGTAAAGATCTGGAAACAGTTATAAATTCTTATAGAAAAGGGGGCATCCCCGAAGATATAGTAATAAAATGGTCTATAGAAATACTGGATGCACTGGATTATCTCCACAATCAGTCACCACCGATTGTATATCGCGATTTAAAACCGGGCAATATTATGGTTCGTAAAGATGAAAAAATAATACTCATAGATTTCGGTATAGCAAGACCGGTAACACCGGGCAGTGAAAGTACAATGACCGTAATAGGCACACCTGCTTTTGCACCGGAAGAGGTTTTTCAGGGCAAACCTGAGCCAAGAAGCGATATTTACTCTCTCGGTGGCACAATGCACTGTCTTCTTACAGGTGAACTTCCACAGGCTCCTCTTTCATTTAAACCTGTAAGAGACTTAAAACCATCTGTTTCGCCAAACCTCGAAGCTATTGTTATGAAAGCTCTGTCAAGGGAAGCCGGAGATCGTTATATGAGTGCTAAAGAAATGAAATCCGAACTGGAAAATATTTCCTGCAAAAAAAGTGTGGATTCAGCTAAAAAAATTACAGTGGAACATTATAGTTACGGGAAGAAATATGTCACATTTCTGACTGCTATAATCGCAGTGGCACTGTTATCTATTCTTGTCTGGAGATCTCTTCCTTATATATTGAATAACAGAGGACTGGCTTTGAGCGAAAAAAAGCACTATGAAGAAGCAATAAAATATTACAATAAGGCTCTCAATTTTGACCCGAAATATATTCCTGCTCTGGTTAACAGGGGAAATGCCCTGAAGCAGATAAAAATCTATGAGGAAGCAATTAAATGTTATGATAAAGCTATAGCACTTGACCCTAAATATATAGTTCCGTTGATTAACAAAGGATATGCCCTTTATGATAAGAACAGATATGATGAAGGTATAAAATGTTTTGATAAAGCCATAGATATTGACCCACAATCTGCCTGTGCCCTGAATGGTAAAGGAATGGGATTGTATTATGAAGGCAAATACGAAGAATCTATAAAATACTATGATAAAGCACTGACTGGAGACAGTAAATATCTGGAAGCCTGGGAAAATAAAGGCAATAGTTTATATATTCAGAAAAAATACGAAGATGCAATTAAATGCTATGATAAAGCTCTGGAAATAGAACCATCATATGTTCATGGTCTTATAAATAAAGGAAATATTCTATTTAAACTGGGAAAATACGAAGAAGCAATACAATGTGACAATAAAGCTCTTGAAATAGACCTGAACTATTCTGATGCCTGGTACAGTAAAGGAATTCATCTGTATAAACTGGGAAAATATGAAGAAGCAGTAGAGTGTTTTGATAAAGCCATAGAACTTTCTCCTTCTGCCGGGGTCTGGTACAGCAAAGGGAAAACATTATTTGACATGGGAAAAAATGAAGAAGCAGTCAAATGCTTTGATAAAGCTCTTCAGATAGACAGTAAATATACCTATGCATGGTTTGACAGAGGTAATGCCATGCATAAACTGGGTAACTATAAAGAAGCACTGAACTGTTATGACAGAGCACTGGAGATTGACCCTAATTACAGTAAAATATGGTTTTCCAGAGGGCTTACCATGGAATATGAGGGAAACTATGAAAATGCGCTGGAGTGTTATGATAAAGCTTTAAAAATTGATCCTATGTACAGTGCCCCCTGGTATAATAAAGGTCTTGTTCTGGCAAAAAGAAAAAAATATAAAGAAGCTATTGAATGTTATGATAAAGCATTGAACATTGAGCCAAAATATCTTTATGCCTGGTTTAATAAAGGCAATGCCTTTTTTGGACAGGGAAAATACACACAGGCCATCAATTGTTATGATAAAGCACTGGAGATTAATCCTGAATACGGTAACGCATGGATTTATAAAGGTGATTCCCTGTCTGAACAAAAAAAATACAGAGAAGCCATAAAGTGTTATGATAAAGCAATAAATATTGACGCCAATTACCTTATTGCCTGGTTTAACAGAGGCGTCGCTCTATATGAAGAGCAACAGTATAAAGAAGCTATCAAATGTTACGATAAGGTTCTGGAGATTGATCCCGGATACGGTTATGCATGGAATAACAAAGCAAATAGTTTATACAAACTGAAACATTACAGAGAAGCCATTGAATGTGCCGAAAGAGCTATAAAGGTAACACCTGATAACTATGCCGCATGGGATACAAAGGGCGAAATCTTACTGGCTCTCGGCAAATATAAAGAAGGTCTTGGATGTTTTGATAAAGCACTGAAACTGGCCCCACAGGATATGGAGATAAAAAGGCATAAAGAAAAAGCATTGGAGAAAGTGAGTGGTGATTCGTAACGCGCCACACGTTACGGGTCATGCGTTACGATTTAATTGAATATAGATTTAGATAATTTACGAAAGACTATTCTGAATGATCCTCTTTACGGAGAACTTTTCCTTCTCTCAAAAGAACTTGACAGCAATGTTTATATAGTGGGAGGAATAGTAAGGGATTATATCACAGGCACGATTAATAAAAATACTGACATAGATTTTACTTCCGATAAGGCTCTTAAACTTGCCAGAAAATTCTCCAGAAAAGCAGGTGGTTCTTTTGTCATGCTTGACGAGGAAGAAGAAACAGGAAGGGTTGTAATAAAAAAAAACAGAAACTGTGAAGTTACAATGGATTTCTCTCAAACAAGAGGAAATAATATAATCGATGACATATATAAAAGAGATTTTACTATAAACTCCATAGCCATATCATTTAATGATTGTTTTTCCGGTCATGAATGTAATTTTATAGATCCGGCCGGCGGTATCGAAGACATTAAAAATAAGGTTATAAGAGTGGTGTCAGAGAACTCATTAACAGATGATCCCCTGAGAATGGTCAGAGCATTCCGGTTTGCATCAAAATTAAATTTTGATATTTCCCCAGATACGATTAAGTCAATAGAGAGCCATAAAGATAAAATAAGATGGGTTTCACGGGAAAGAATAGAAACAGAGCTTTTTAAAATGCTGGATTACGATCAAAGTTCTAAATATGTGAAACAGATGTATGAGTGCGGATTGTTTACGGCTATAATCCCGGAAGCGACACAGCAGGACTGGTACATATACAAAAAACTGGAGACAATACTTTCAGGAGAATTTATACATATATTTCCCGAATACTCGGAAGAGATAAAAAATTATATGACAGGCCCGTCCAGAAAATCCATGATAAAATTCGGATTTTTACTTCAGGGAACATATAATTTAATAGAAAATATCTGTCGTAATCTTAAAATGAGTAATTATAAAACAGATACAGTAACCGGACTAGTGACATATTACAGAGATATAGTTCAGGAAAAAAACAAAACCGGTAATACCTTTATTCTAGATTTTTTTCGTAAAACAGGTAATGATGGTATAGCCATACTGTTCACAGCACTGTCAGCCGGAATAGTTTCTAAAGAGGAAGTCACTCATATATTAAACATTTATTATAATAAGATAAAACCTTTATGGGAAAGTCCACGTCTGATAAAAGGACATGATTTAATTGAATTATTTAATCTGAAACCGGGGCCGAATTTTAAAAAAATACTTTATAAGATAGAAGAACAACAGATTGAAGGAATAATTAAAACAAGAGAAGAAGCATTGAAATTTTTAGAGAATATTCTTCGTAATGCGTAATGCGTGATGCGAGTGAATACATTACGCATTACTCATTACGCATCATGATTCATAACACAGGTAATCAACATGTTTTACCACGATTTACTAATGAATTTTTTTCAGGAAATAGGGGAAGAAAAAGGAATAATCTTTCAAAAAAATCTTCCTGCCGTAGAACCGGTTTATGGTGAACTGAGGAACCCTCTTCACTGGAGACTGGAAGAAATATTGAAGAAAGGGAATCTTACCCGTTTCTACAGTCATCAGGTAGATGCTATAAACGCCATAAAAGAAGGGAAAAATATAGTAATATCGACCAGAACTGCAAGCGGAAAATCTCTCTGTTATAATCTCCCTGTTATAGAATCTATCATGGGCAATATATCCAATAAAGCTCTTTATATATTCCCGTCAAAAGCTCTTGCCCAGAATCAATCTGCAAGACTTGAAAAATATAACTATGCTTTTTATTACGGAGATTTCAGCTATGGAATATATGACGGTGATACTCCCAAAGAAATAAGAAAAAAACTCAGGAAAAATGCTAGTATTATTATTACTACACCGGACATGTTACATACCGGAATTTTACCCAATCATGAAAAATGGAAACATTTTTTTCAAAATCTCAAGTTTGTTGTGCTAGATGAATTACATACATATAGAGGCATATTCGGCTCAAATATTGCCTGTGTATTGAGGCGTTTTAGAAGAATCTGTCACCATTATGGCAGCAATCCGCAATTTATATGTTCTTCTGCAACAATAGCCAATCCTCTTGAACTTGCCGGTAATCTTACCCTTCTGGATTTTGAACTTATAGGAGAAAGTGGAGCTCCTTCGGGAGAAAAAACCTTTCTCTTCTGGGAACCGGCCCAGGAAGAAGGGCCTGGGAGAAGTATAAATACAGAAGCAAGTCTTCTCCTATATCATCTTATATCTTCAAATGTAAGAACAATAGTATTTACAAGGACAAGAATTCAGGCTGAAATAATAATGAAAACGACACAGGATTTACTTTCAGGCAGTCATTCTTCTCTTGTTGACAGAATTACTTCCTATAGAGCAGGATATGTGCCTGAGCTCAGAAGAAGAATAGAGAGGAAGCTTGTATCGGGAGAAATTCTCGGAGTAGTAACTACAAGTGCCCTGGAGGTCGGAGTAGACATAGGCTCACTGGATGCCTGTGTTATAGTAGGTTTCCCTGGAAGTATTATGAGTGTATGGCAGGAGGCAGGAAGAGTTGGGAGAAGAACAGGTTCTTCAATAGTAGTAGTAATTTCATCTGCTTCTCCTCACGATCAATATTATCTGCATCACGGCAATGATTTCTTCACTTCAAACTATGAAACATGTATTATAGATACAGATAATCCTTATATAACAGACGGACACCTGAGATGTGCATCATATGAGCTTCCCCTTTCTGAGGAAGACGAATATTATTTCGGCAGTTCTCTCTTACCTTTTATCAGAGCATACAGTGAAAAAAACTATTTGTTTTATAAAGAACATAAGTTTCACTGGAATATAGATAACTATTATCCGGCAGGAGACTTTCATTTACGTTCTTCTTCCGGTGAAAACTATGAAATAGTGAATAATTCTCCTCCATATAATACACTCGGATATATATATAAAAGAAATGTAAACTTTTATTTTCATCCCGATGCTATCTATATACATCAGGGGGAAACATTCAGAGTTCTGGAACTGGATGAAAAAAAGAGAAAAATCTATGTAGTGGCAGATGAAACAGGATATTACACAAAACCGCAGATTATAACAGAAGTTGAAATATCTCCGGTTAAAGAAACTCTATTCAAAGAAATTTATCAGGGAAAAATTAAGATTAAAGAAAAATGTACATCATACAGACAGATAGATTTGCTTACAGGTGCGTATTTAAAAACATTGCCTCTTAATCTTGAAGCACCCGTCATAGAAACTACAGGCTTCTGGTTTACCCTGTCAGATGCCATACAGAAGACTCTCAGGAATGCAGGTCTTGAGATAAGCGGCGGTCTTTATGGTACAGGTCATATTATTTCCTTTATTATCCCTGTATTTACTCTATGTGATACAGGTGATATCGGAACTACGATAAATCCTTTTCATCCTGCAACAGGTAAACCTACTGTATTTATATATGATCGATATCCGGGAGGTATAGGATATGCTCTAAAAGGGGCCAGATTATTTCACCTTATTGTAAATCAGGCTTTTGACCTGGTAATGAGATGTAAATGTGAAAATGGATGTTTCAAGTGTATTTATTCATCTTCAAGTCCTTATCCCGAGAATTATCTGAATAAAACTGCCACATTATTTATACTTGAAGGATTGAAAAAAGAACTCAGGACAGTGACCAGTGACCAGTGACCAGTTACCAGTTATATCCACATTCACTCTTCACGACTCACTTTTCACTATTTACGACCCACCCAAATCTCTTTCCAATTCTTCAAGTACTTTCTTTTTACATATCGGGCAATAAGTATGGGAGAACTCCATACCGGATTTTTTATAGACATAATTCTCCAGTGACATCCAGTCACCGGTTCCATGGACTTTGCCCGTATCATCCCTTATTTGTTTGCATACACTGCAGACAGGCAATATTTTCTCATAAATTTTTATTTTTCTTCTGAGATCCTGTTTTTCAAGTAAACCTGCTATCTTAAAATAAATTTCCTCATCTTCACATGGCTTCAACAGGTAATCATCTGCGTCAAATCTGAGTGCTTCTATGGCAGATGTTATATCTCCGTAACCGGTCAGTATGACAACCATAATTTCACTGTCAATTTCTTTTGCTTTTTTAAGAACTTCAAGGCCTCCAACCTGTTCCATAACAAGATCTGTAATGATTAAATCAATATGCTCTTTTGATAAAATATTAATAGCTTCTTCGCCGCTGCCTGCTGTAATAACACTATATCCTTTGTTCTTTACCGATAAAGCCATAGCTTTTAAAATCAGCCGGTCGTCATCAACTAAAAGTATTCTGTATTTATTCATGGCAATTCTCCTTTTTACTGAATTGTGACGGGCAAGGTACTTGTTATACTCACAGGTTACAGTTCACCAATTACCGGTCACTGATAACTGGTAACTGTTAACTGGTCTGCTTTACCGGCAGGGTTATAACAAACTCTGCTCCTCCCTCTGTAACATTTCTCGCCTCTATGGAGCCTTTATGTTCTTCAATAATTCCATGACATATAGTGAGTCCAACTCCCATACCCATTACTTTTTTTCTTGTATAAAAGGGATCAAAAATATTCTTCAATTCCTCTTCATGTATTCCTGTCCCCGTATCTCTGATTTTAATTATAACATATGGTTTTTCAAAATCTGTTTTTATAAATATTTCATTTTTATTCGATGAAACACTCATCGCTTCTATAGCATTATTTATAAGATTTACAAAAACCTGTCCTAATTGCTGGGGTGAAGCTATAATAACAGGAATTTCTTCAGATAAATTAAGGGTAATCTTCACAGTATTTTTCTTTAGATAACTTTTCAAAAGGGAAATTGTATTTTCTATAACTTTATTTATGTTTACCGGCTGTTTTTTCTCTTTACCGGGACGGTTAAGATCGAGAAGATTTTTAACCGTATCTCTGATACTTCCGAAAGCATCTCTCAGTATTTCAATATTATCTGACAGATAATCATCATCTTTATATTTATGTTTGAGATTGCTCAATAAAACTGTTATTGCCTGAAGAGGGGAATTTATTTCATGGGCAATTGAAGCAGCCAGTTGGCCTGTGGCGGCAAGACGTTCGCTTCTTACCAGTTGATCAGTCGCTTTTGTGAGTTCTGCCGTACGTTCTGCTACAAGATATTCAAGACGTTCTCTATATTTCTTAAGCTCTTCCTCTGCCTGTTTTCTTTCCAGAGCATGAACAAATATTTCACCTACCATCTTTAAAAGCCTTATATCTTCTTCTTTCCATATTTTTTCACTTTTTTCCGAATAAAGGCCGAAGCATCCGGTTTGATGATTACTGAACCTGAGAGGAATAATAAGTATTGACTGTATACCACAAGATTGGAGCAGTGTTTTCCCGATACCGGTTTCTCCGTCAAGTGTCGAAGAAGAAGATATATAAAGATGGTCAAACGTTTCAAGCTTTTCCGGATCATTGAATATCGGTTCAAGGAACACCATATTTGCACCGGGTTTTACCTCATTATTACACCATTCATATATAAGTTCAAGTTTTTCAAGCTCCATTGAATAAAGACTTATAAAACATCGATCAACTCCCACAAATTCTCCTATGGACTGAAGGGCACAGATAATTTCTCTGTCAACTTCAGAGAAAGGAAGATTTATAAAATAACTTGAAATAATTGTTGCCAGTTCTTCCATGGCAAGCCTGTCATGGAGGGCTTCTTCTGCCTGTTTTCTCTCTGTAATATCCTGAACAAGTCCGTCATAAGAAAGGAGGTTACCCTGTTTATCATAGTGTAAAGCAGGTGTATTTCTTATCCATTTTACAGAGCCATCTTTATGTATTATACGATGTTCTACCGGTTTTACATTTTCACCTGATAAAATCTGTGCAGCATAATCTCTTACTATCTTCCTGTCCTCTTCCGGTACCATCTGTAACCACAGATACGGATTGAGGTTAAATTCTTCATTTCTGTAACCTGTAATGGCAACGCATGCAGGACTGTGGATTGTTCTTACAGGGGCATTATTCTTTAACTGCACACTATAGATATAATCAGTAATAGTATTGGTAATATGTCTGTATCGCTCTTCACTTTCACGGAGTGATTTCTCTATCTGACTTCTGGTGGCAATTTCTTTTTCAAGCTTTTCAATAACAGTTTTAAGCTCATAGGTACGTTTAACTACGAGTTCTTCAAGCTGATCTTTATATTTAGAAACTTCAAAATTCTTATTCCATCCTTTAACCAGAGAATCTGTAAGGCAATAAATCTCTTCTTTGTTAAAAGGTTTTCTTATATAATAAATATTTTGTTTGAGGCTTTCTTTCAATATAGCAAGAGATGTGGTGGCGTAAGCAGTAACAATAATTATAATAACATTACTGTCAATATTCCTTATTTCTCTGGCAGTTTCCAGACCGTCCATGCCTGGCATATTCATATCAAGTATACAGAGAGGTATTCTGTTTCCGCTATTCCATTCACTTTTAAAGTGCTCCAGTAAAGCTATGCCGTTCTCGAAAGTTTCCAGGATAAAATCTTCCTCTAAGATAGAAGTTTTCCTTGTCAATACACTCGTGTATAATTTTAAAATAGTAGTATCATCATCTGCTATCAGGATTTTTCTGTAATACATAGAACCTCCGGCCAGTAATCATTTTTTCTCCAGAGACAAAAAATTTTCATAAAAAAGGCAGATACCGGACGAATAGTTATGATAAACCATCTACTTCCCGGTTAAGACGGTCAAAGAAGTCTACCATTACTTTATGTCTCTCCCGGGCAATTCTTTTCCCTTCATCTGTGAGCATTTTATCTTTAATTTTATTTAATTTAACATTGAACTCTCTCCAGGCCGTATCATCTTCAGTATAGGGCAAAGTCTTATGGATATCAACATCTTTATTATGTAATTTTGCGCCTGTTTCACCGGCAAAGAGGAACGCCCTCCCTATACCTACGGCACCTGTCGAGTCAAGTTTATCTGCGTCAAATAATATTTTACCTTCCACAGAAGATGGTATTTTATTGCCTCTGAATCTGTGAGTCAAGATGCAGTGAACAATAGCTTCTATTTTTTCAGAAGAAATATTGTATTTTTTAAGCAATGCTTCTGCCATAGAGGCACCTTTTTCAGCATGGCAGATGAGCCCCTTCGATTTACTTTCACAATCCCTTCCGATATCATGGAGTAAGGCAGCTATAGAGAGTATTTCCATATCTGCTCCCTCTTTTTTGCCTATATGAAGGGCAAGATTATAGACTCTTTCCGTATGGGACCAGTCATGGCTGCCTCTGGAAGTCAGGAAAAAATTCTTTGCTTCTTCTTTGATCTGATTGATTAATTCCATATTAAAAGCCCGCTGTTTTTTTTAATCGTGACACGTGACGCGTCTTTACTGAGGTGAGCATAAATAATACATAACTGCTCTCGTGACGCGTAACGTGTAACGCGTGACGGGAGGAAGACCTTTATTACATGCTTATACTCAGGTCAATAATCCCGGAGCGTTTAATTAAACGCCCCTACTCACCCTTCATCCTTTACTTTTCACGACTCACGACTCATGACTCACTATTTCAAAAACTTAATCTTATACTGGCTGAATATTTCCCCTCCCAGAACGGAAAAAAGTATGGCACCCTGTATTATACCTGTCATAGAGCCAGGTAAGTTCATTGACATCTGTATCTGGTCCCCTCCTACCAGAAGGGCACCGAAGAGAAATGCTACAAGGGTCATTCCTATGGGGTTGAGCCTGGCAAGCCATGCAACAATTATAGCAGTATAGCCATAACCCGGGGAAAATCCGTGCTGAAGTCTGTGAGTAAGGCCTGATACTTCGCCCATTCCTGCTATACCTGCTATACCTCCTGATAATATCATAATAAGGAGTATATTTTTTATTACATTTATGCCTCCGTAACGGGCAGCCCTTATATTTTCTCCTGTAACCCTTATTTCATACCCCCATTTACTTTTATTCATCACCAGATAAATAATGATTATTGAGACTATAGCAAAAATCAGACCGAGATGTATTCTCTTGTATAAAAGAGGCAGACAGGCATTATCCGGGAACTGGGCAGTAAGAGGAAAACCTTTGCCTTCAGGGTCTTTCCATGGCCCATAGACAAGATAATCACAGAAATTTATAGCCACATAATTTAACATAAGGGTGGTTATGATCTCATTTGCTCCTCCGAAGGCTTTAAGGAGAGCCGGTATAAGCCCCCACAGGGCACCGAAAAGAAAACCTGACAGAAACATTAGAGTAAGGAGAACAGGTGCAGGCAGATGGGCCATAGTAATGGCAATCCATGTGGCTCCTATAGCGCCCATATAAAACTGTCCTTCAGCTCCTATGTTCCATAGCAACATTCTGAATGCCACTGCCACACCGAGTCCTATAAGTATAAGAGGAATTGTCTTGACAACTGTTTCGGAAAAAGCATACTTGCTTCCCAATGCACCCTGAAGCATTTCGGAATAAGCTTCCAGAGGATTTACTCCTGCACAGAAAAGAAAAATTGCCCCCAGCAGAAGGCCTGTTATTATTGAACCAGCAGGAACTGCATAAGAAAGCCATTTCGGTCTGGTTATACGTTTTTCAAATGTTAACTGCATATGTTGACTCTGTTATAAATATCGTGATGGGTAATGGGTAATGCGTGATGCGTGATGCGTAATGGACAGTTTCATTTTTCACGACTCACTACTCACGGATCCCCATTCACATATAAACTATAATTTCCCGGAATAAATTTATTCTACATTTACAATAAAAATCCTATTACTATATTCAGTTACTTTCTGTTCCAGCCATCATAAGCCCCATTGTTTCTTTATTAAAGGTTTCTCTCTGAAGGATTCCCATTATTTTCCCTTCATATATGACTGCTATTCTGTCACACAGGCTTATAAGTTCATCTAAATCTTCGGAAACAAGTAAAACAGCGGCACCTCTTTCTCTCTGTTTCAGAATTATTTTATGGACAAATTCTGTGGCACCTATATCGAGACCTCTTGAAGGATATACTGTAATAATAAGTTTCGGGTCACCTTCCAGTTCTCTTGCAAGGAGTAATTTCTGAAGATTTCCTCCCGAAAGGAGTCTTACGGGAGCTTTTCTGTCCGGTATTTTTATCTCATAATCTGAAATCATTTTTTCCAGGAGCCCTTCCATTGCAGTTCTTGAAATAAAAATCCCCTTTCCTACAGGCGGTTTTCTGTAATTTTTTAATATAATATTATCGCAGGCATCCAGGTTTGGCACAAGTCCTACACCGAGCCTGTCAGCAGGAACATAACTTACTCCCCTGTCTATCAGATCTCTTGCCTGAAATTTTGTTATATATTCATCTGAAAGCTGAATGGTACCTGACGTAACTTTTCTCAGTCCGGACAGCACTTCAGATAATTCACTCTGGCCGTTGCCGGCGACTCCGGCAATCCCCAGAATTTCGCCGGAATATATGGAAAAAGTCACATCCTTCAAAGCTTCAAGCCCTTTATCATTGAGAGAAGATATATGTTCTACTTTCAATATTTCTTTCTGTTCCTTTACTCCGTGAGGCCTTTCCATAACTGAAATTAAATCCCTTCCTACCATCATTTTAGCCAGTTCTTTTTTATCTATGGAACCGGTGTGGACAGTACTGACAAAAGTTCCTCCTCTTAAAATTGTTATCCTGTCAGAAATGGCCATGACCTCATCTAACTTATGACTGATAAATATAATGGAATGACCTTCTTCTGTCATTTTTTTCATAGTTTTAAATAATTCGGCGCTTTCCTGAGGAGTAAGTACTGCAGTAGGTTCATCCATAATTAAAATAGTTGCTCCTCTGTAAAGGACTTTTAATATTTCAACTCTCTGCTGTTCCCCTACTGATAACTGCCATATCCTGGACTGAGGGTCTACAGGCATTCCGTATTTTTCGGAAAGTGTAGTTATTTCACCGTTCAGTTTTTTCATATCAGGGAAAAATCCCAGGTTTTTATGTCCAAGGACTATATTTTCAGTTACGTTATTTGTTTCAACAAGCATAAAATGCTGATGAACCATGCCTATACCCAGTTCTATAGCTTCTCTGGGCGATCTTATTCGGACTTTTTTACCTCTTATAAAGATTTCTCCTTCGTCAGGCTGGTAAAGACCTGCAAGGATACTCATAAGTGTGCTTTTCCCCGCACCGTTTTCCCCGAGAAGGGCATGTATTTCTCCGGTTTTCACATCAAAGTTCACTTTATTATTGGCTATTATTCCCGGGAATCTTTTTGTTATACCTTTCATTGAAACTGCTATGTTATTTTCTGCCATGTTTACATCCTCCGCGATTATTATAACATACATATCTGCAGACTGAAAATAAGACCTTGACAAAAAATTCCTCTCCTTTCATAATAATAAAATAAAGGAGGGAAAGGTATGGATACATTGAGACAGAAATTAATTGCCTCAATACTTGATGGTAACAGAAGTCTTGCAAACAGTATCATTGACGATTTTGCATCAATTCATGGCTATGAATCATCCGTATCTCAACTATTGGAACCGGTTCTCTGTGAAATAGGGGACATGTGGTTAAAAGAAGACGGAGTTACACTCGCCCAGGGCTATGTGGCAGGAATAATTGCCGATGATGTTCTCTCAAAAGTTTTCGCAAATTCTCATTCCAGATCCTCTGAAAATAAAGGCCCTGTTGTTATAGGAAATATAGAAGACGATTATCATTCCCTGGGAAGAAAACTTGTAGTTTCTGCCCTCATTATTTCAGGATGGCAGGTTTATGATCTCGGCAATGATGTTTCTGCAGAAGAATTCGTAAATAAAGCCTGTGAGGTTAATGCAAGGATCATTGCAGTGTCAGCCATGATGTACACCACTGCTATGAATATCAAAAAAGTACGAAATGAAATAGACAGAAGAGGCCTTACTGGACATATTCAGCTTGCTGCAGGAGGAGCCGTATTTATATTAAGACCTGAACTTCTGGCGGAAGTGGGAGGTGACGGAACAGCAAGAAATGCTTTCAGGGTACCTGATCTTATGGATGAACTGTGGAAAAATTCTTTGAGAAAGGGAGATTAATGTGAACAGTCTGGAGAGGGTTACCTGTGCCATTAAAGGAGAAGTTTCAGACAGGCCGGCTGTAAGTGTTACTCTCAGCATGTACGGAGCACGACTTACAGGCTGTCCTCTTGATAAATATTATACGGTTTCTGCTGCTTATGTGGAAGGTCAGAGTGCAGTAAAAGAAATTTTTCACCCTGATATAATATTTACTCCTTTCGTATTGACTGCAGAAGGAGAAGCCTTCGGAAGCAGGGTTAAATTTTTCAAAAATCAACCTCCCAATATGTCAGAACCTTCGGTAAAATCTGCAGAAGAATTTCTAAAACTTCCTGTGCCTGATATAGATTCTTCAAAAAGGTTATTATATATCAGAAAAGCCACAGGAGAACTTGCAGGGAAATATGGTAAAGAAATACCTCTGGCAGGCATTTTACTCGGCCCTGCCGATCTTCCGGCTCTTGTAATGGGTATAGATGCATGGCTTTATACACTTATGTTTAACAGAGATGAAGCCAGAAAAGTTCTGGAAAAAACAGGACAATTTTTTATAAACTGGTCTAATGCTCTACTCCGTGACGGAGCAAATTTTGTAGCTATTCCTGCTGTTTTCTCAAGCCCTTCCAATGTTACCAGAACGATTATTGAAGAACTTATATTGCCTCTTTACAGAGAAGTATTTAAAGAAGTCATGGGACCTGTTATTTTACATCATGGAGGAACACCTGTTACTCCTGTAATGGATTATTATATAGATCTTCCCAATGTGGCAGCTTTTGTCATAGATAACAGAGACAGTTTTTCAGAAGCAAGAATTAAAACCGGTTCAGAAAGACTTTTACTGGGAAATATTGACGGAGCTACTCTGAATAAAAGAGAAGCGGGAGAGATCAGAGATAAATGTCTTAAAATACTGGAGGACAGAAGAAATGATCGCCATTTCATTCTCTCCACATCAGGCCCTGATGTGCCATATGATACGCCGGTGGAAAATATTCAGGCAATTATTTCGTCTGTCAGTGAGTCGTGAAGAGTGAAAAATAAAATTTTACTTCTATACGGAGATTGTTCTCCCTCTATGAGAGATTTTGAATCAAATGAACATATAACAAGGGTGGAAGGTATAAACTGCTGTGAAATACTCATGGGCAGAGAAAAATACAGAGAACTCAGAAAAGAGAGGGTATTTTTTTTGCTGAAAGAATGGCTTGTAAGGTGGAAAGAAATATTTGAAAAACATCCTGGCCTGAAAGGTGATATAGCAAAAATCTTTATGAAAGAAATGCACAGTTATTTACTTTATCTCCATACAGATTTTGCAGAAATCCCCGTCCATACTCTGAATAAAATTTCTTCTTATACGGGACTTAAATGGCAGGTTTTAGCAGTTCCTGGCGATAATATACGGAAGGAAATTGAGAGAGCAATAGAGAATTTGACTGTATGAAAGCACTTCAATTGATGATTTTCGACATACTTGAACATATCTTAAGTTATGCCGAGACGCCCGGCGAGCTCGGGAAATATCTTACGGAACAGATAAGAGAACTTGTCGGCGGAAGGGTCGTAATTCTTCTTCAATGCAAGAGGGAACAGGGACACAGAGTAATCAGTATATGTCCTGCCAGATGGCAATATCTGTCTGAAAGTACTGAAATTCAGGAACTGGCTGTCTACTCCCATAACATAAATAAGACAGAAATATGGGAACCGGAAGAAATGCCATCTCATATCGGAAATATTCTCAATTCTATGGGGTTCGGACTCTCTCTTGCTGTGCCTCTGAAGATTGGAAATGACAGAACCGGTATATTACTGATTCTGGACTTTCTTGACTCATACAGAACATCTGAAATCATGCATGTTATAGCTTCTCTATCCCCTATTGTTGCACTTATTATGAGAAATTCCATTTTATATGAAACACAGGAAGAAATAATCGAAGAGAGAACAGTTGAACTGAGAAAACTGGTAGATTCACTTCACTACAGGATTTCTATGGAGGAACTGGTTTCCAGTATATCAGGTAATTTTATAAATCTTGAAGCCGGAGGTATTAATCAAGGGATAAACGAATCTTTAAAAAATGCAGGGGAATTCCTGGGTGTTGACAGAAGTTATATCTATCTTTTTTCCGATGAAGTAAAGACTATCAATTACGTTTATGAATGGTGTGAAGATGGTATCACAGGAAGCTCTGAAAAACTTATCAATATCACGTTAGAACCTTTTTCCTGGTCAACAGATAAATTGAAAAATCTGGAATATATTAATGTTCTCAGAATATCCGACCTTCCGCCTGAAGCAGAAGCCGAGAAAAATCTCTTGCAGTCACTCCATATTCAATCATTACTGGCATTCCCCCTTATATTAAATAAATCTTTGTTCGGCATGTTCGGCTTCAGCACCGTAAAAAAGGAAAAAATCTGGAAAAACGAAGATATAACTCTTATAAAAATTATAAGTGAAATATTTGTAAATGTCCTGAACCGTAAAAAGTCGGAAGAAGAAAAAAAGAAGCTGGAACAGCAGATCAGGCAGACTCAAAAGATGGAAGCCATAGGAACCCTTGCAGGAGGGATTGCCCATGATTTTAACAATATCCTTGGCATAATACAGGGCTATACGGAACTGACTGTAGACGACCTGTCGGGGCAGGATATGGCTCTGGAAAATATGCAACAGGTCTTAAAAGCATGTTCCCGTGCACAGGATCTTGTAAGACAGATCCTTTCCTTCTGCCGTCAGAACGAATATGAAAAAAAATCTTTAAATCTTTCTCTTGTTATAAAAGAGGCCATTAAACTGCTCAGACCGTCATTACCTGCTACTATTGAAATAAAACAAAATATAAAAGGTGAAAACTCTATAATTATGGCAGATGTGACTCAGATGCATCAGATTTTAATGAATCTCTCTACAAATGCCGCCCATGCTATGAGAGAAAAAGGAGGCATTCTCGGAATAACACTGGAAAATATTGAAATAGAGCAGGCAACTGCAAAACAATACGAGCTATTATCGCCCGGACATTATGCAAAACTTTCCGTAAGCGATACAGGTCATGGTATGGACCGTTCTGTTATGGAACGAATATTTGATCCTTATTTTACTACTAAAAAATCCGGAGAAGGGACAGGTATGGGGCTGTCTGTAGTCCATGGAATAGTAAAGAGCCATGACGGCGAAATTACTGTCTACAGTGAACCGGGCAAAGGTACAGTATTTCATATATATCTTCCTCTGATAGATACATATCAAAAAGAAGAAAGAGAAGACTTATTACCTTTACAGAGAGGGAAAGAGCGGATTCTTCTGATTGACGATGAAAAGCATCTCGTTGATTTTTCAGAAAAACTCCTTGACCGCCTCGGATATAAAGTTACTTCTGTAACAGACAGTACGAATGGCCTGGAAATTTTCCTGAGAACCCCTGACTCTTTCGATATAATAATAACAGATCAGACAATGCCGGTTATGACAGGTGTGGAACTGGCAGAAAAAATTATGACTGTCAGGCCTGAAATACCTGTTATTATCTGTACAGGTTTCAGTGAATCTATCGATTCAGAAAAGGCGGCGGCTATGGGTATAAAACAACTTCTCATGAAACCTTTTACACTGAAGGATATTTCACAGGCTATAAGAAAAGCGCTTGGTCAGTGACAATCGTGACGCGTGATGGACAGTTTCACTTTTCACTCTTCACGACTCACTGTTTTCCGGGCAATTCTCCTGCAACACCTTCTACAAGCCATTCCATTTCAACGAGTTCTTTATCTGTATAGATAAGGGTTTTACCTTTGGGAATCCTTTCTTTGCCCTTTTGATCCTTTATGGGGCCGGAAAAAACATCCAGTTTACCATCAATAAAAGCCTGTTTTTCTTTTTCTACAAATGTTTTCACTTCTTCAGGTACCATAGGGCCGAATGGAGCCAGTGAAACTGTACCATCTTTCATATCTCCCCAGTAGGAAGAAGTCTGCCATTTCCCTTCATAAACGTCCTTTACTGTTTTTGTATAAAAAGGAGTCCAGTTCCATACAGGTGCAGTAAGATGAGCTTTCGGTGCAAAAGATGCCATGTCAGAATTATAACCTATGGAATAAATGCCTCTGGATTCTGCCACCTGCTGTGCTGCAGATGAATCCTGATGCTGTGCTATTATATCAACACCTATATCTACAAGACTCTCTGCTCCTTCCCTCTCCTTTGCAGGGTCATACCAGGTATGAGTCCATACTACATGAACAGTTGCTTTCGGGTTTGCCTTTCTTACTCCAATGGTGAAAGCATTGAGGCCTCTTATGACTTCCGGTATCGTATGGGCTGCGACATAGCCTATCTTATTGGTTTTTGTCATTTTACCTGCCATAAGACCGGTAAGATACCTGGCCTGTTCGATTTTTCCGAAATATATACCTATATTTTTAGAAGTTTCATAGCCAGTACACTCTTCGAATACCACATCAGGATATTTAGCTGCAACCCTCTGCATTACACCCATATAATGGGTTGTACCGAAGATAAGTTTATAGCCTTTTTCGCACAGTTCTGTAAAAACCCTTTCTGCATCAGCATTTTCCGGTACATTCTCTATATAGGTTGTTTCTACAAAAGGAAGTTCTTTTTCCATAGCCTGCCTTCCTTTATCATGTGTATAAGACCAGCCTCCGTCTCCTATAGGGCCTACATAGACAAAAGCGACTTTCAATTTCTCTGTTTTCCCTCCATCCTGTATATTTCCTTCCTGTTTCTGGCAGGAACAGAGGGAAAACATGGTAAAACATAATAAGAAAAAAATCCCCCACTTTTTCATACAAGACCTCCTTTTTTCAGTGACCAGTTATCAGTTACCAGTTATTTACTATAATTACTTCACCGCTCACTGGTCACTGGCCACTGTAATACTCTCCACCACAGCGGCAAGCCTTTGAATTTCTGCCGCCAACTTCTCTATAATATCCGGCCCATCCAGTGAAAATTCTTTTGCTCTTGTTTCAAGTTCACAGGCCAGGCTATGTAAAGAATTAGCACATATATTGGCACTTGTTCCTTTTATATTATGAGCTCTGGCTCTTATATCATTGCAGTTTCCCTTGTAAAATGCTTCCTTCAATTTTTCATTTTCTTTTTTGATAATATCCATAGATTCTTCCAGAATCTCTATGCAAAATTCTCTGTCATTATCAATTCTATATAAAAGTTTTTCGAGATCCAGAATATCTTTATTTATTACAGGTTTTTCAGTATAAACGTCTCTTATCTTACCGCTATTTGCGACAAGATGTTTTTCTATTATATCTATAAGGGTCTGCATCTGTATTGGTTTAGATATATAGTCATCCATACCTGCTTCAATACAGAGTTCTCTGTCTCCTTTCATTGCATGGGCAGTCATGGCTATAATCGGAATTCTTTCCTCAGGAGATTGCATCTGTCGGATAAATCTGGTAGTTTCAAAACCATCCATTTCCGGCATCTGTACATCCATTAAAATCATACTGTAATCAATCTCACGAAGTGCCTTTATAGCTTCTCTCCCATTGCCTGCAGCACAGGCATTATAACCTTTTCTTTTCAATATACGAAGTACTACTTTCTGGTTGACTGTATTGTCATCCACTACAAGAATACGTATATTTTTTTTATCTTTTTCTTCTATCCTGAGTCCTGTACGTTTTTCTATAGATTTATCTTCGGCAGGCATTTTCTGGTCTGTCATAGAAAGAATTACTTCATAAAGTAAATCTCTTTTAACAGGTTTTATAAGGCAGTTTGAGAATCCTTTTTTTGCTAAATATTCCATATCTACTGTAATAGATGAACTCAACAGGATAAGGTTTGTTTTCGATAAAACCATATCGTTCTTTATTTTTTCTCCGAGGCTTTCACCGTCCATTTTCGGCATATAAGCATCGATAAAACATATAGAGAAAGGTTCATCGCAGGAAGCAGCCTGATAGAGTTTTCCCAGCGCTTCTATACCGGAATGGGCATCCTGAACAATAAATCCCCATGGTGTTAAATATTCTCTTAAAACAGACAGAGATGTAGGGTTATCATCTACTATAAGCACAGATCTGCCTTTGATACATTCAGGTATAACAATAGTTTCTTCCTTCTCCTGTTTCCCCAGAACGGCTGTAAACCAGAATTCAGAGCCTTTCCCTTCAAGACTTTCAAAACCAATATGGCCTCCCATCATTTCAGATAATTTTTTCGAAATAATAAGTCCGAGTCCTGTACCTCCATATCTGCGGGTAGTAGAAGCATCTATCTGAGAAAATGGCTTAAAGAGACGCTCTCTGCGATTTTCAGCTATACCCGGCCCTGTATCAATTATAGAAAACTTCACTGTAACAGAAGAATTTTGTTCACTTTCTTCCGTAATCTCAATTTTTATTTCACCTTCCTCTGTAAATTTAATGGCATTGGTTATGAGGTTAATAAGTATCTGCCGTAATCTTCCCGGATCTCCCCTGAGAAATACAGGTACATTATTTCTTATAAGGCAATTTATTTCAAGATTCTTTTCATGGGCTATCAGCGCAAGAATATCCATAGTATCATCAATGATCTCCCTGAGATTAAAATCCATATACTCAAGCTCCAGTTTATCTGCTTCAATTTTAGAAAAATCCAGGATATCATTGATGACAGTGAGCAGTATTTCACCGCTTTTATAAATAGTTCTGGCATAATCAAGCTGTTCTGATGTGAGATTACAATCAAGCAAAAGACCTGTCATAGAGATTATACCATTAAGAGGAGTACGTATTTCATGACTCATATTGGCAAGGAAGTCACTTTTTAATTTATTTGCTGATTCTGCCGCTTCTTTTGCTTTTATAAGCTGTTCATTTGCGATTGATAGCTGTTTCGTTCGCTTATTTACCATATTTTCCAGGTCTGTATATAATTCTGCATTTTCTATTGCAATTACCAGAAGTTTTCCCAGGGTCTGTAACATTTCCAGGTCAAGCTGTGTAAGACGGGGATATCTTATAGTATCTTCTGTTTTATTTCCTGCAAAAAGAATATAGTTTCCTTCGGAATTAAAGAGAAAATTAACGCAAATAAAATACCTGACATGAAATTTATCTTCGTAACATACTTTATTATAGATCTTTCTGTTCATGCCGTTAATAACAATACCTTTTTTCTTTTCAACATCTGACGAAAAGAAGGGATCAGAGAGGCAATTTTTTTCTTCTTCACTGTACCCGTAAGAATCAATAACAACAAATATGCCATCAAGCTTTTTATATATAATAACCCTGTCATAGCCAAGTTCTTCCGAAAGAAATTTAACAGTAACAGAAAAAATGCTTTTCTTATCTTTTATAGAAATAATTTTTTGATAAAGAAGTTGAAAGAGATTTAAAGCACGCTGTTTTGTATTTGCCATACCCCTTTCCTCTATAACAGTTGCTTCCAATCTTGTAATCTCACAGGTCAGATTTTCAATTTCCTGAACATATTTTTTATTTTCTTCTTTTAATCTCTTTATTTCTTCCAGATATTTTTCCATTTTATTCAATCCCAAGAATTACTCCCGTATAATTATGAAAATAATTTTCTCCACCTACAGGAGCATATTCACCAAAGGTAAAGAAGCCAATCATATCCTTATCTCCGAGAATCTCAAGTAAATTATTTACATCAGGCTCCGTTTCTCCGTATAAATGAGAAGCTCTGCCGGAACAATCGAAATAAAAATAAGCAGATTCGTCAGGTTTTTTTAGAGAAGAAAGAAGTTTTACTGCCATCTTTTGAGTTTCTTCTTTCACCATATCCCTGTCTCTTCTGGTCATATATATCCTGGTTCCTTCGGGAAGAGGGGTTTTTAATCTTATACCGTTTTCTTCAAAACCCAGTATTGCTCGTATAATAATATCCTGTGAGTATCCTTTCCCCTCAAATAACTCGCCAAAACCAAAAAGATTTAAATTTTGCCCGAAATTAGAAAAACGTCTTTCTCCCCAGTGTTTTTTCAGGAATTCAAGAACAGGTTCGTTGTCAATCTCATACAATATATTTCCCTTAGCTTTTGTAATAGTCTTTGGAAGTCCTATTGGTTTTGAACCATGACTTACTTCTATGGCATAGTTAAAATCTCCTGTAACTATTACACCCGATACGGAATCATTATGAACCTCATTATTACAGAATTGATATGTGAGGGAACTGATATGGTAGTCGTTGCCTGCCGTGCCTCCCACACAATCAATATGGTAACCGAGCTCATTTTTAATGGCAGGGAGAAAGGGACCTGAAGAGAGAAAAAGTCCGTCAGGTAAAAGAATCAAAAGTTTTTTATCTTCTTCCTTAAGTCCGAGGGATTTAACTTTATTTCCTATCTCTCTCCCGATTTTTTCTACATCTTTAGATAAACCTGTAACAATAAAAGGAGTAAATTTTACAGTATTACTCTTAATACCCATAAGACCGACGGAACGTCTTGCCTCATCGCATCCTGAACTGGTAATTACTCCTGAACCGGTACATCCGCAGAGAGGGATAGAAGGGCTCACAGAATATATACCTTTTATAACCTCTGGTATATCATGTCCTATAGTTGTAAATAGAAAAAGGCAATCGGGAATATCTCCATGAAGTTTATCTTTGACTTCTTCCATAACAAGTTTACCTGCTTCAAAGGAATCCTCTACGAGGCAATAAGAAACAGCTTTTGTTAACGACATAATCCTCCTCCTTCTTAATTTAAATCGTAATGCGTGACGGGTGGTTCGTGATGCGTGATGCGTATTTAATCCCTAGGCGTTTAATTAAACGCCCCTGCTCACCCTTTACTCTTCACCTTTCACGACGCACGACTCACGACTTTCAACTGATTAACGATTCTGCAAGCTTCAGAAGTGTTTCATCCAGAGGTTTTTTATTGGATAAAACAGTGCTGAAATCCACAAGAGTAACGTTATTGCCCTCCATACCTGTCATATAACCGGATTTTCCTTCCAATAATGCTTCTACGGCTTTCGAGCCCATTCTTGTGGCAAGTAATCTATCAAATACGCTCGGGCTTCCTCCTCTTTGAATATGTCCCAGTACCATAATTCTTGTGTCAAAGCCGCCCATAAGGCTCAGAACCTTGCCAAAATCATATGCAGAGCCCACACCTTCTGCAACTATTATAATGCTCCTTGTCTTACCTTCTTCATATCTCTTTCTTATCATCTGAATAATATTTTCAAGATTATAGGGAACCTCAGGTATTAAAACTGCTTCTGCACCTGAAGCTATGGCTGACCTTACTGCAAGATAACCGGAATTTCTGCCCATAACCTCGATAATAAAAGTTCTGTCATGAGAACTTGCAGTATCATTTATCATGTCTATACAGTTTATTATATTATTCAGAGCCGTATCTGCACCTATGGAAATGTCTGTGCCGTATATATCATTATCTATTGAACCTGGAAGGCCTATAACTTTTATATTATAATCCCTGTGTAAAATATTCGCTCCTGTTAAAGAGCCATCGCCACCTATAACGACGAGGCCGTCAATTTCATGTCTGGAAAGACTAGAAACGGCTTTCTTCTGACCTTCTTCTGTTTTAAATTCCATACATCTGGCACTTTTAAGAAAGGTCCCTCCCCTTTGGATGGTATTGGCTACATCGGCTGTAGTCAATTTAGCTATCTTTCCTTCTATCAGGCCACTGTAGCCATGTTCTATACCATATACTTCAATATTATATGTAAGACCTGTTCTTACTACTGATCTTATAGCGGCATTCATGCCGGGACAATCTCCGCCGCTTGTCATTACAGCAATTCTTTTCAATAACATCAACTCCCGATATTAAATTCGTGATGCGTGATGCGTGTCGGATAATCCCTGCATATCATACATCACACTTACGTATTACGAGGTTATATAAATTACTGACCCGAGTATAAACATATAATAAACGTTTACCTCCTGTCACGCTTTACGCGTCACAATAGCATATATGTATTATTTATGCTTACCTCAGTACCGCTACAGGTAAATTTATATGAAAATGATGAAGTTTGCACCTTCACTGGATGTTGATTTTCATATTTTGTTGTGACCGCTCCGGTCATGTCTGTTAGTAACCATTTATCAGCTTCTGCCTGACAGGCTCTTACGAAGAAAAATAATCTGCCTTATTTAATTTGTTTTACAGACAATAAATTAGCCCTTATTTAATTTTTAATTCTATAT
>JAKPQU010000110.1 GCA_029555925.1 Bacillota bacterium | reverse complement strand
CCTGGTGCTCCGGAGAAAAAAATATCACGGCAGCACAGGTATATTTTATTGAATTATAATGTAAAGTAGCATGATATAAGCTGTAACTGTTATAAACGTTCCAGTTTAGATTTTTTTCGGAGGAGCATCAGGCAGGTAGACTGTATTTACCTATTATTCAAATTATTCGGTTTAATTAAAGCAATTTGGTATTAGCTTTAGACATAGCCGAAGGCTTACAAAAAAAATAAACAGGGACACATTAAGGTCCCTGCTTATAATCTGACATATGATAACTGACAGCTATTTATCGACTACAAATATCTGGGCTTTTTTACCGCCCGGCTGTATATGTATCTTACCGCCTCTTACAGTCACGCGCTCACCTGACATAAGGTCTTTAAGAACTGTTCCGTCTTTTATTTTACTTTCAGCCCTGAGAGGTATATCTCTCTGCTGTGTATCATAGGCATTATTCAATACAACTATTGCTTCCTGCTCGGGGTGTATTCTGGAATAGCTATAAATCTTATCATCCTGCCACATTTCCATCATAGCACCTTTCGTGAGAGCTACATTATTATTACGTATGTAAGAAATCTGTTTGAAATAATTTAACATATCGGGATCTTTATCCCATTCCATATCCTTACGGTTTTCCGGTCCCCTTACACCTAACTGCTCTACATCTCCGCTCATGCCTACTTCTGTTCCATAGTAAATTGTAGGAATACGGTTTACAGTCATAATAAAAGAAAGAGCAAGCTTTAATTTGTTTTTATCTCCCCCTGCTTCTGTAAGGAATCTCTTTGTATCATGATTATCTATAATGGCTGACATCATGTCTGGATTTTGATAGATTCTATTAAGATTGGCCACCTGATTTGCAAGGTCTCTCATACTTCCGTCATGACCGAAAACATTTATTTCTGTAAAGAAAAGAGGCAGATCGAAGAGGGAATTCATATCATTTTTCTGATAGGAATTTAATTTTTCCGGATTTCCGTCAAAACATTCACCTACAAGAAGGAAATCTTTTCCTGCATGAGCATGAATCTCTTTCGAGAACTGTGACCAGAAGGAAAGAGGAACATGTTTTACGGCATCAAGCCTGAACCCGTCAATCCCTGTCTGGTCAATCCACCACTTGGCCATATCAATAAGGGCTTTAGACACTTCCGGGTTTTCCTGTGCAAGGTCAGGGAGGCCATACATTGAACAGTTTTCCACCTGCCACTGGTCTTTCCAGTCCTGCACGTCTCCATTATGATGAAGCCAGCTCTGTTTGGAAGGATCATTTTTCCAGGGATGCTCCCATGCTATATGATTGAGCGGTATATCCAGAACTATCTTCATACCCTTTTCATGGGCTTTTGCCACGAGTTCTTTAAATTTATCCATATCTCCCAGGTGTTTATCCATTTTAAAGAAATCTACGGGCCAGTAGCCATGGTAACCCGCACTGTCTATAAAGAGATCCTGATTTGCCATAGTAGGTGTAATCCATACTGTTTTCATGCCCAGATCTTTTATATAATCCAGTTTATCAATAACGCCCTGGAGATCTCCTCCGTGATATTTTGTGAGATCTTTCTTATCTACATTAAAATTATTGGACATGTCTCCGTCCTGGAATCTATCTGTAAGAACAAAATAAATAGAATCAGAACCCCAGTTAACCCCTGTTTCCGACTGAATATATTGAGGAATATATTGAGGAGCAGAAGGTGATTGAGAAGGACTCGGAGTTGGCATATAATTAAGCTCAGTATTCATAACATTACTGAGAGTATTGTTGTTATCCCATGGTTTCCTGGAAGGTTCATCTATAGAGTCGATAACTTTTTTGAGGAAATCTTTTGCGGTAAAGCTTTGAAGTGATACAGGCTCGCCGTCTTTCCAGCCTTTTTGCCTCATTACAGACTTATCAAGGCCGAATGAAACACTGTCACTGGCACTGTCAAACTTTAAATCCTTGAGGACTGATTTATCAAGAGTACCATGTTCATCGTAAACATTAAAATTATTATTATCATAAGCTCCTACGGAAAGGTTCCATGGCTGTTCTGTCATACCCGGTATACCATCAGGTAAATTTAATTTTCCGCCCTGTCCCAGGCTCAAAAGTAGATATAAATCGAGGTTGCCTACTTCTGCTCCCGGCTGCAAATCATTAAATTTCACAGTAAATCTATATGGTTCTGAAGGTCTGCCCTCGCTGGCTGTAATACTGGTAATATCTCTTGATGTGTCAAAACCATCTTTGAGTAAATATTGATCATTTATACCGGTACTATAATTGGCAGTTCGTGCCATTACCCCTTCACCTTCGAACATAGAAAGGGTGGTAATATTTCCGCCTGTTTTCGGTTTTTTTT
>JAKPQU010000109.1 GCA_029555925.1 Bacillota bacterium | reverse complement strand
AATTTATTGTCTGTAAAACAAATTAAATAAGGCAGATTATTTTTCTTCGTAAGAGCCTGTCAGGCAGAAGCTGATAAATGGTTACTAACAGACATGACCGGAGCGGTCACAACCAAATATGAAAATCAACATCCAGTGAAGTTACAAACTTCATCATTTTCATATAAATTTATCTGTAGCGGTACTGAGCAAACGAAGAATGAGAACCTATTCTCTCTTCACACTTCACGATTTTCATATAAATTCCTATTGAAAATTTGTTTTTTTACTGTTACAATTAAACAAATTTATTAAGAGGTGATTTTATGAAAAAGTTTTATTCCGGTATAATTTTTCTCTTGATTTTTGTAATATCTTTTTTATGTGAACAGGCCATGGCAGATGGCAAACATCTTTTTAAGAACAAAAGAAATGTCAGTGCACCGGTTATGCTTCAAGAACTGGAAGAGGCTTTCAATTTGATATTCGAGAATTATCAACCGGCCAATCCGGCTAAAGATCCTTTTTATGTTTCTCTGGAAAATGCGAAATCTAACCTTGCTTCATTGAAAGATGCTATGAAACAGAAGAATAACAATATAGGCAAGTTTGTCGGAGATGTAACTATTTCCATGGCCGATGTGAGAGCAACCTATCGTTATGAAAAAATAAATGATAAAAACGTAGAAATAGGAGTTACAACTCTTGTAAACGGATGGGACGCATTCAGCCAGCATTATATTGAAACACTTCCCCTGAAAAACATTACTTTTACGTCTGATGACAGTAAACAGATGACAGCTCTGAAAACAAAAAGCAGAGAACTGGATGAAAAATTCTCTGAACTTGAGACAAAACTCGGTGATTCTAAAGAACTTCTCAATGAACTGAAGGAAATGAGAGAAGAAAACAGACGTATTTTAGAAGCTCACGATAATAGTATGGGGCTTATGGCTTCTCTTTCTGTATTTCAGTCTCTTATGGGATGGTGGAACGGGTTTTACAGGACTACAACCTTTTATTACCCTTCTTTTCGACCCTATTTTGTAGATTGCAATGATTACTGGTACTGTTATGATACTGTTGTTCTTCCTGCTTATAATGATTATTTTATAACTGTAGACCCGGTGGAATACTGGGAAGTTACCTGGGAATGTGACAGACCTATTTCTGTTGAAGATAGTTCATATTATATTATAGACGGAAGAGATAGTATTATTTTGGATAACAGTGATCCTGTATTTACCGATACATTACATGATTCGGGAACCTTTTATATTGAGGACAATAATCTTTATGAGGAAACTACTACTTATACAGAAGAAACTATTTATGTGGAAGAATAGGTGATTTATTTGAATGACTGGATAAAGGATTTCAACGGAGCCATAACAGTATGTGACAGGGAAGGGATTATTCTTTCAATGAATGAAAAATCCTGCAAGACTTTTGCCGGTAGCGGCGGAAGTTCCCTTGTAGGAACCAGTCTCATGGCATGTCATCCTGAAAAAGCTCAGGCACTGATAAGGGAATTGATTGGAAAAGAAGAAACAAATGTCTATACGATTGAAAAAAATGGGAAGAAAAAGCTTATATATCAGGCTCCATGGTATAAAGACGGAATATGTGGAGGTCTTGTGGAATTATCTCTTGAGATCCCCCGTAATATGCCACATTTTGTACGAGAATAACTGTGATGAATAAATAATACATATTTGCTCTCGTAACACGTAACGGGAGGAAGACTTTTATTACATGCTTATAGTCAGGTCAGTATCTTTCAGGAGCACAGGTGCCCCTGCTGACCTAACGTTTTTTGCAATATTTTATGCAGATCTTCTATCTGATATGGTTTCTCCAGAAATCCCGCAAGACCACCTGTAAGTTCTTTTACTGATGTTTCTTCGTTATATCCGCTGGAAAGAATAATTTTTACATCTGGTTTTATATTGATTATCTTTTTAAAAGCCTCCACTCCGTCCATCTTTGGCATAGATAAATCCATAATGATACAGTCAATCTTATCCGGCTGTTCGCTGAAAATCTTGATTGCTTTCTCCCCGTCTGATGCCGTAATAACTTTAAAACCAAGTCTCTGTAATATTATTTCAGATGTAGCAAGTATTATATCTTCATCATCTACGAGCAGTATTGTCCCGGCCATTGTTTTTAAAGGCAGTGTGACCGGTGTATCATGGTATTCTTTACCGTATCTTTCTCCTGTGCCATGGTGAGATGCAGGAAATAATACTTTGATAGATGTTCCTCTGCCTGTTTCACTGCTCACCATAATGGCTCCTCTGTGACTTTTTACAATGCCCATTACTGCCGACATGCCGAGACCTCTGCCTGTGAATTTTGTCGTAAAGAAGGGATCGAACAATCTGTCCTGTGTTTCTTTATCCATACCGCAACCTGTATCTTTTACCTCTACATATACAAAGGTACCTTCTGATGGTATTTCTTCGAGTCTGCTCTTATCAAGATATGATTTCTCGCAATGTTCCATACCTGTGGCAAGTGTAATTACTCCCGATTTATCTCCAATGGCTTCCGAGGCATTTGTGATGAGATTCATTATTATCTGCTGTATCTGACCGGGATCTCCTTCCATATCTGGTATGACGGGAGAGCTTTCCAGCTTTAATATGGCAGATTTTGAAAGGGAAGCTTTAAATAGATGGTAATTTTCTTCTACCAGTTCGTTGAGATTTATGGGAGTAATAACAAATTTACCTTTCCCTGAATAGGCCAGCATCTGCCTGGTCAGATCAGCCGCTCTTCTGGATGCCTGAAGGGCTCCGTCTATATATGTAACTGCAGGAGAAAATGGTGAAATATCCATCCTGGCAAGTTCCAGGTTCCCCAGTAATGCCATAAGGAGATTGTTGAAATCATGGGCAATACCTCCTGCCAGTACACCGAGACTTTCCAGCTTCTGGGCATGAAGAAGCTTTTTCTCCATTTCCAGTTTTTCTTCTTCTGCTTTTCTGGCATCTGTTACATCTGGGAAGATACATATTCCGGCTATGATGTCTCCGCAGTCATTGAAAACAGGTGCAGAACTGACCAGTATATAACGGTTTGTACCGTTGGCTCTCTTTATGAACATAAGTTGATCTTTTATGAATTCACCGTTAAGTATACTCTTTGTAAGTGGAAAATCTTTTATGCCACATTTCCTGCCATCAGGATAAAATAGTTCCCATGAATCTGTATCAATGGTTTTATCGGAGATGGTCATATAATCTCCATGACGTATGCCTGTAATCCTTGTTGCCGTATTATTTACCATACAGAACTTCATTGCAGGCCAGTCTACTATGGTTATACCTACAGGTGACTGCTCAAGAGCTGCTTTGAAGAGTGCTCTTGTTTTCATGAATTCTTCTTCTATAATCTTTCTCTCCGTAATATCTACACAGGCTCCTGACATTTTTATTGCATGGCCATGACTGTCTCTTTCCGCTGAACCTGTTACGAGCCACCAGATGTATGTTCCGTCAGATCTTCTGATACGGTAATCTATCCTATATCTGATATGTTCTTTAAGATGATTGTTCAGGCTTATCATAACTCTTTCTCTGTCATCAGGGTGAATTATATCTTCCCACAGTGAAACAGGGCCTGATAAGTCTGTTATATCATAGCCAAGCATGGATTGTATTGCAGACGACCATTCTATTATTCCTGTTTCAATATGCCATGTCCAGAGTCCCACTTTACCTGCTAAAGAAGCTATTTCCAGCTTTGATTTTTCGAGTCTCAGAGCTTCTTCCATCTCTTTTTTTGCTGTTATGTCTTCACATGTTCCTTCATAATAAAGTATTTTACCCTTTGCATCTCGAACCGTATAGGCATTCAGGGAATGCCACATGCTCTCTCCATTTTTTTTGTAAGTCTGAATCTCAAATCCTGTAATTTTATTATTCTTTTCAAGTGTATCTTTGAATCTTAATCTATCTTCAGGGTTTAAGTAAATCTGATGATCAATGTCATTAATGTGAGAAATCATTTCCTCCTGTGACGAATAGCCGAACATGTTTACAAGTGAGGGATTTGCAGTAAGAAATTTCCCTTCAGGAGTTGTCTGAAAAATACCCTCAACGGTGTTTTCAAATATTTTTCTGTATTTTTCTTCACTTTTCCTGAGTGCTTCTTCTATTTTTATAAGTTCCGTAATATCTGTTACCATGGCAAAAGAGCCGGCAAAATTTCCTTCCCTGTCAAAGACAGGTGTGGCCGATACAAGAAGCCATATAATCTGACAGTCTTTTCTTATAAAACGTCTTATATACTGCTGGGAAAGTCCTTTCTGTCTGTCTGACATTTTTTTCTCGTTATCGTCTAATTCTTCATCAAATATAAATGTGTTTATCTTTTTTCCTATCATTTCATCGGCGCTGTACCCGAATATCTCAGTCAGACGTGAATTGACGAAGGTAATGTTGAAATTACCATTCATCATCAGGATACCCTCACATGCCGTATCAATTATACGGCGGTATTTTTCCTCACTCTCTTTCAGAGCTTCTTCCATTTCTTTTTTTGCCGTTATATCTTCATTTGTTCCTTCGTAATAAAGTATCCTGCCCTTTTTATCCCTTACCGTATGGGCATTTATAGAATTCCATATCTTCTTCCTGTCTTTTGTATAGAGCATGACTTCCCAGCCGGTAATACGATCATGCTCTTCAAGAATCCTTTTAAAGTTCAGTCTGTCTTCAGGGTTTACATAAAGTTCTTCCCCTGTGTTTTTGATAGATGAGATCATTTCTTCAGGTGATGAAAAGCCGAACATCTTTGCAAAAGAGGGATTTACAGTAATATATTTTCCTTCAGGTGTTGTCTGGAAAATACCTTCAATGGCCTCTTCGAAGATTTTTCTGTATTTTTCCTCACTTTTTCTGAGTGCTTCCTCTGTTTTTATACGATCTGTAATATCTGTAACCATTGCAAATGAGCCGGCAAAGTTTCCTTCTCTGTCAAAGACAGGAGTGGCAGATGTAAAGAGCCATATTATTTCACCGTCTTTTCTTAGATAACGTCTTACATATTGACGGGGGATACCTTTCTTCCTCTCTTCCATTTCCTTATAGTGCTCTTCTAACTCTTCATTACATATAAATGCGCTTACATTCTTTCCCATCATCTCATCAACTGTGTAACCGAGTATTTGTGTCATACGGGAATTGACGAAAACAGTCTCATATCTGTTATTCATCATCCATATACCCTCACAGACAGTATCAACTATAAGACGGTATTTTGTCTCACTTTCTTTAAGAGCTTCTTCCATTTCTTTACGTTCTGTAATATCTCTTGCCGCACAATAAAAGAGATTCATATCAGAAGATGATTTCCATTCAATCCATCTGTAAGAGCCGTCTTTTGTCCTGTACCTGTTCAGAAAAGGCCCGACGTTGTTTTGTTCTAGAAGAACTTTTGCTGTTTCAATTGTTGCCTCCCTGTCGTCCGGATGAACAAAATCAATAAATTTATGTCCTTCAAGTTCTTCCAGGTCATAGCCGAGGACTTTTTTCCATTCAGGATTAAGACGGCGAAAAAATCCGTCATTATCTACTATGGCGAGAAGATCAAGGCTGTTGTTGAAAAATCTTTCCAGTTCTTCTGTTTTCTTTCTCAGTTCTATTTCCGATTTTTTTCTTTCTGTAATATCTCTTGCAATGCCGAGTATTTCTGTTACCTGTCCCTCTTTGTTTTCCAGTAGTGTAACAACAACCTCTGTGTTTACAACAGAACCGTCTTTACACCTCTGGTCCAGTTCATGAGTCATTACCCTTAAAGAAGTATTACCTGAAAGGAATTCATTAATTACTCCCGGAAGATTCTCCGAAACAAACCTGTATGATTCTTCTGTAAGTACTTCCTGTATGGACTGTTTCATTACTTCTTCCTGTGTAAAGCCGCGCAATCGCTCCACAGACGGACTTACATATTTAAACCTCCCTGCTGTTAAATCCAGCAGCCATATTACATCGCCGGCGTTTTCCGCTATAAATCTGTTCCTTTCATGGTCTTCCATGAGAGCCTCTTTTTTCTGGATTTTTTCCACCCTGTCTTCCAGAAAGCCTTCCAGATAGTCCATGTCACATATATTATCCATTATATGATTTGCTATCTTTTCAATTTCTTCCGGAGCTATAAGAGGAGAAGAATCTATCTTTGAAATAACCCTTTGATAAGTATGGATTCTCTTCCTCAGTTCCTGAATAATTTCTTCTGGCCTTTTTATGTCCTTATTTTTCATAGTTTATTTCCTTTTATGAAGTTCTTATCTTAATGACATTGCCCGTCACGCATTACGATAGAATCTATGTATTATTTATGTTTACCTCAGTAAATATCTTTCAATTTTTTCCTCAGTTTTTCTATTTCATATGGTTTCTGTAAAAATCCTGCGAGACCATAGCCGGTATAATTTCCTATAGCCGTCTGTTCGTTATATCCGCTGCAGAGAATAACCTTTATTCCGGGATTTACCTGTCTTATTTTTTTTAAAGCTGTGAGCCCGTCCATTCGCGGCATAGAAAGATCCATTATAATACAATTAATCTCTGCGGATCGTTTTGTATATACTTCAACTGCTTCCACTCCGTCACTGGCAGTAATGACATTGAACCCGAAACGTGTAAGTATGGCTTTCCCTGATTCTCTTAACATATCTTCATCATCTACAAGGAGGATTGTCCTGGCCTGCAAAGGAGTCACCTTTTTCCCCGGTATTTCTCTGTATTGTTCAGGACACTCGGTTCTGTAGAGAGGAAGTATTACAGTAACAGTAGTTCCGATGTTTTTAATACTTTCTACAAAGATAGCCCCCCTGTGACTTTTTACAATTCCTATTACTGCCGACATGCCGAGACCTCTCCCTGTAAACTTTGTAGTAAAAAAAGGATCGAATATTTTCTTCTGAGTTTCTTCATCCATACCGCATCCTGTATCTTTTATCTCCAGATATGCAAACACTCCAGGCTCAGGTATTACGTCCAGCCTGCTTTTACTCAGATATGATATGTCACATTCTTTCAGCCCTGTAGCAATGGTAATTATTCCATCTCTGCCTTCCAGGGCTTCTAAAGCATTTGTAAAGAGAGCAATTATTAACTGCTCAACTTTTCCCCCGTCTCCTTCTATAAATGGCAGTTCCTTATCAATATTCAGGTTTATTATAACAGAAGAGTTTGTAATAGAATTACTCAGTAGTTTTATATTTTTTTCTATTATGTCATTCAGTTTGATTTTGTTTATAATAAGTCTGCCTTTACCGCAATAAGCCAGCATCTTGGCTGTCAGTTCAGAAGCTCTTTTCCCTGCTTTGATTGCTCCTTCGATAGCATGCAATACAGGAGAGCTATTGGGAATATCCATCATAGCCAGTTCCAGATTTGTAAGTATAATCATAAGAATATTGTTGAAATCATGGGCAATCCCTCCTGCCATAATACCCAGGCTTTCCAGTTTCTGGGCTTGAAGGAGTTTTCTTTCTATTTCCAGTTTTTCTTCATGAAGTAGCTTTAATTCTGTAATATCCAGGACTGTGCCGAATATCTTTACGGCCTGTCCTTCATGGTCATGGGTTACATCACCATGACAGTGCACATACCTTATTGTTCCGTCATCATGAAGAACCCTGTGCTCTATATCACTTGTTCTCTCATCTTTCAAAGCTTCTGAAAAGACCTGACTTACTGCATCTCTGTCTTCATAATGTATATGTTCCAGTAACAGAGAAAGGCTAATGTCCTTTTCCTGCTCTTTAATGCCTAGAATCCTGTATGTTTCACCGGAACAGATTATTTTATCTGTGAGTAAATTGTGTTCCCAGTATCCGACATGGGCTATACTCTGTGCTTCTTCCAGCCTTGCTTCGCTTTCTCTGAGTGCCTCTTCTGTTTTTTTCCTTTCAGTAATATCTGTGAACATGGCAAAGGAACCGGAAAAGTGCCCGGCAGGATTGTACATAGGTGTGGCAGATACAATAGTCCATACAGGAGAGCCGTCTTTTTTTCGAAATTTCCTTTCATACTGCTGCGAAAAACCTTTCTTCCTCTGTTCCAGGTTTTTGTAGTGATCCTGCATATCTTCAGGAAATATAAATTCATCCAGGTTTTTTCCGATTATTTCGTCAATATTATAACCGGTCATTTCTGCCATACGATCATTGACAGAGGTAATAATGAAATTACTGTTCATTATGCATATACCTTCATAGGCAGTATCTATAATGCGCCTGTATCTGGCTTCACTTTCCCTGAGTGCCTCTTCTGTTCTTATGCGATCTGTAATATCTCTTGCTGCTGCATAAATAAATTTACCTGCCGGATAGGATCTCCATTCAATCCATCTGTAAGAACCGTCTCTGCCTCTATAGCGATTGATAAAGTTAAGAACTTCTTTGTTTCCTGACAGGGTTGTCATTGCATCGAGCGTGGCTTTCATGTCATCGGGATGGACAAAATCCAGAAATTTTTTACCTTCCAGCTCTTTGACAGAATAACCGAGAGTGTGTTCCCATTCAGGGTTAAGACGATGAAAGTATCCGTCTGTATCTGCTATACACAGGAGATCCAGGGCACTGTTGAAAAATTTTTCAACTTCTTCGGTTTTCTTTTTTAAAGCCTCTTCAACCGTTTTTCTGTCTGTAATATCCATGATAAATCCACTCCATACGACAGGTTCCTCCGGCTCCGGCGTATTTGGCAGCGAGCTCATATGAATCCATTTAAGTTTACCTGAAGGTGTTATTATCCTTACTTCTATATTAAAAATTACCCCTTCTCTGACTGCTCTTTCGTTTTCTTCTCTCAGCCGGGAAATATCTTCTCTGTGTATAATGTTCTCTAACTGGGTTATATCATCCAAGAGTGCTTCCTGTTTCAGTTCTAATATATCGTAGCACCGTGGGCTTATATAGAGGAATTTGCTTTTGCCATCGGGGTAAAGTATATAATCATAGAGAATGCACGGTATAGTTGCTGCAATACGTGAATATCTCTCTTCTTTTTTTTTCATAACTTCTTCAGCATCTTTCTTTTTTCTGTTTGAAATGGCAAAGGCTATCTGATCTGCTAACTGGCATGCAAAGCTTATTTCATCGTATTCCCAGTGATGTTTTCTATCTACATGTTCAAAACAAATTATACCAGAATTTTTACCTGAATATTTTATAACAGAAGCAAGCATGGAAGTAATATGGAGTGGTTTCAGGTAAGTCTCGGCATATCCTCTGGTTTCAGTATCTGAGAGAGGATCGTCTGAAGCAATATATTTAGATGATTTTAGACAGGAAAATTCAGCAGAAAATTCATGTCCTGAACGTATATAGCCACAGGAATGTTGCCGGAGAGTTGCTTCATAGAGGTCAATACACCGTAATTCTGTTTCATCTTCATTGAAAAGCCATATCCCTGACCTTTCTACCCCCGTAACCTCTACCGCCACTTCGGTTATACAGGCTGATAGCTTTTCAACGTCTCCATGTTCAATAAGTGGTAATGAGGAAATGTGGGAAATAATCTGCTGCTGTTTTTCGATTTTCTCCAGGAGTTTTCTCAGCATTTCTTTGGAGTTTCCTGTGTTTTCCATGAAAATATCCCCTCTCTTCCTCTCTCAGAGTTCTGTAATAAACTGTAATAAAAATTATATATTTTTTCTTTAAACCTTTTATAATATTGTATGATATTTCTGAAAATCCTTCATATGAAAAAGGTTTTT
>JAKPQU010000100.1 GCA_029555925.1 Bacillota bacterium | reverse complement strand
ATATATAATGTTTATTGATACTGAAAGGGATTTACTTGAGATAGTAAGACAGGAATTGGCATGTTTTGTCGGATATGATATTATAACATCTACATCCTGTACAGAGGCATTAAAAGAATTTCTCTCAAATCCTGATAGCTATGTTTTAATTGTTATCAATCAGGTTATGCCCTGTATGACAGGACTTGAATTTGCCGAAGAAATTTTACGTTCTCGACCTTCCATGCCTGTTATTCTCTGTATGGGATTCAGTAATAAAACTATAGAGGAAAAAGCCATAAAAGCCGGTATTAAAGAATGTATTGTGAAACCTTTTGGCCTCTGTGAGCTTGCATGTCATATAAACAAAAATCTTACAACATTGTAATGGTTCACCGGTCAGCTTTTATGGCAATTACATAACAGATGTATGTAAATGAAACTGACCAGAACAAACTTACTATTAAAACACAGAGAGACCTGGCTCTTTGCATTGCTGCTGCTTCAACCATTGAAGAAGCCCTTCCTCTTTGCCTGGATATAGCCATATCTGTCGCCGGTATGGACTCGGGCGGTATATATCTGCTGAACCATTCAGGCGACCTTTTACTTGCCTGTTCAAAGGGATTGTCGGACAGGTTTATATCAGAAGTAAGTCATATAAAGGCAGATTCTGATAAAGCCATGGTAGTTATGAATAGAACCCCTGTTTACAGTACATATGACTGTTTAACAGGCTCTATTCTGAGCGAATATCCGGTGACAGAAGGATTACTTGCAATTGCTATTATCCCTGTACTATATCAGGACAGCGTTATAGCTTCTCTTAATATTTCTTCTCATACACTTGACGAAATACCTCACAGCACCAGAGACCATCTGGAAACAGTTGCAGCACAGATAGGTAATGCCATTGCCCGTATAAAAGCCGAAGAAGAAGTCAGAGAAAAGCAAAAAGAACTTGAAAGACTTTTCAACATTCTGAAAGTGCAAGAAGAACTCGGAAAATACAGACTTCAACTGGAAGAAAGAGCAGAAGAATTAAAATCCATAAACATGAGGCTCCAGAGGGAAATTGCCGAACGCAAACAGGCAGAAATTGCCCTCAGAGAGAGTGAAGAGAGATATAGAAACCTTTTTGAAAATTCTTCCCTGGGTATGTTTCAGACCAATATAGATGGCACTTTTATTACTCTCAATCAATCCTGTGCCAGAATATTCGGTTATAATTCATCTGAAGAGGTTATGAGGGAACTACAGGATCTCGGACAGACTGTTTATCCTGATCCATCCCTTCGTGGTGAGATGATAGAAACACTTCGTATGACACAGGGTATGAGAAAATTTGAATATAATCTCATTCATAAAAACGGCAGTATTCTGACTGTTAATCTCTATATAAGACTTGTCCGTGATGTGAAAGGTAAAGAACTTTACCTGGAAGGTTTTTTAGAGGATATTACGGAACGTAAACGTCTGGATGAAGCTATTAAGACCAGCGAAAGAAAATTCCGGAGACTGTCGGAAGAATATCATATACTGCTTGATGCTCTTCCCGATACATTGCTGGTTCTGTCAGATGAAATGGAAATATTATGGGTAAATACGTCGGCAGTGTTCCACCTGGACGAAGATACTGTTTTAAAAAGAAAATGTTATTCTCTCTTTTATAATGAATCTAAACCATGTAAAAATTGTCCTGTCGTAAAGAGTTTTTCTACAGGAAAAGCGGAAAGCGCCCAGGTATTGACATCAAATAACAGGTATCTTGATGTCCGGTCAAGGCCGATACAAGATGAACATGGCCATGTTTCCAAAATTATAGTTCTTGCAAGAGATATGACTGAAAAGATATTTTTACAGAGAGAAGCCATAAGAGCAACACATCTTGCATCAATCGGAGAACTTGCTGCAGGAGTGGCCCATGAGATCAATAATCCTCTCACGGGAATAATTAATTATGCCCAGATAATTGCAAACAAAAGTGAAAAAGACAGTAAAAATTATGAAGTCTGTAATAGGATAATAAAAGAAGGAGACCGTATCGCCAGGATAGTTAAAAGCCTTCTTTCCTTTGCCAGAAGTACGAGACAGGATAAAATGCCTGTTGATATAGGCCAGATTTTTACGGATTCAATTATCCTTACAGGAGCCAGAATGAATAAAGATGGTATTACTTTTCAGGTAAATATTTCTGAAACATTGCCGAAAATTATAGCAGAGCCAAATCAAATTCAGCAGGTGTTTCTGAATATACTGAGCAATGCACGGTACGCTCTCAATAATAAATATTCTTCTTATGACAGTAATAAAATTATTAATGTTTCCTGTGAAGAAATAACTGTCGATGGTAAAAAATTTGTAAGAATAATGTTTCACGATAATGGGTGCGGCGTCCATGCCGGTATAATTGATAAGGTTTTTAATCCTTTTTTTACAACCAAACCTCTCGGAGAAGGTACCGGTCTCGGGCTGAGTATAAGTTACGGCATTATAAACGAACATAAGGGACATATTATGATAGACAGTGTTGAAGGAGAATTTACAAAAGTTATTATTGATCTGCCCGTATGGGAAGGCGAATTTTAACTGTTGAAAGAGGTAAAATAAATATATGAAATACAATATTCTTGTTGTAGACGATGAAGAAAGTATAAGAGATACCTTTGAATTTTTTCTTTCCGAAGAAGGGTATGATGTTTTTCTGGCAAGTAACTATATGGAAGCTTCCGAATATATTTTAAATAAACATGTTGATCTTATTATTACCGATATTATTCTGGGAGGAAAAACAGGTATAGAAATTCTTCAATTTGTTAAAGAGAAAAATCTGAACTGTCCTGTCGTAATGATTACAGGTTATCCAAATCTGGATACTGCTTCAGAGGCAGTAAGACTTGGTGCTTTCGACTATCTTGCCAAGCCCGTAACACAGGATATACTCCTTAAAACTGTAAAACTGGCACTGGAACATAAAAATATTGTTGATGAAAAAGATAGATATCGTTCAAATCTTGAGGCTATTTTTCGAAGTGTAAAGGATGGAATTATTACTGTAGATAAAGACCTGAATATTATAGAAATCAATGATTCCGTAAAATCTATATGCAGTTTATCCGACTCTTCTAAAGGAAAACCTTTCAATTGTATGGGATGTAACGGGAAACTATGTTTTGAAGCACTCAATAAAACAATTATGGAGAAAGAAGCTGTTGAAGTATACCGCCTTGAATGTCAGTCCATCCATAAGGCAGGTCAGGTGGTGAGCCTGAGCATAACACCACTTATAGGACGGAACGGAGAATTTTCAGGAGCCCTTATGGTAATAAAAGATGAAACAAGTCTGGTAAAACTGGAGAAAACAGTAAAAAAGAGACAGTCTTTTCATAATATTACAGGTAAATCGGAAAAAATGCAGCACCTTTATTCTCTTATAGAAGATCTGGCTCCCGTATCCACCACTGTTCTTATTACGGGCGAAAGCGGCACAGGGAAGGAGCTTGTAGCGGAAGCGTTGCATTACATGAGTCCCAGAAAAGATAAACCTCTCGTTAAAGTAAACTGTTCTGCCCTTACGGAAACTCTTCTGGAAAGTGAACTTTTCGGACATGTTAAAGGCGCTTTTACCGGCGCACTTAAAGACAAAGCCGGAAGATTTGAACTTGCTCATAAAGGAACAATATTTTTAGACGAAATAGGCGATATATCTCCTTCTCTTCAATTACGCCTCTTAAGAGTTCTTCAGGAAAAAGAATTTGAAAGGGTGGGAGACAGTAAGACAATACAGGTAGATGTCCGTATTGTTACTGCTACAAATAAAAATCTTCAGGATAAGGTCATATCCGGTGAATTCAGGGAAGACCTTTATTACAGGTTGAATGTGGTAGAAATAAATCTTCCTGCCCTCAGGGAGAGAATAGATGATATACCGGTTCTATCAAGATTTTTTATTGAGAAATTAAACAGGAAGCTTAACAAACATATCAGATTTATTTCAGAAGACGTGCAGACTCTTTTTGCAGAATACCCTTGGCCCGGTAATATAAGAGAACTTGAACATACGCTGGAACATGCTTTTATACTCTGCCGCAGAGATATAATTACAGTAGATGATTTGCCTGCAAAATTTAAAACCTTTTTATCTCAACAACCTCAGATTAAATCTGTCATAGATGACGAAAAAACATCTATAATGGAAGCCCTTAAAAAAACAGGAGGAAATAAAGCAAAAGCAGCAAGACTCCTTGGTATAAGCAGAAGGACTATTTATAGAAAGATAGAAGGATTCTCTTAGTACCGTAACAGGTAAAAGGGTATCCATAAAAAGCTTCTGCCTGGCAGGCTCTGGAGAAGAAAAATTAGTTTTTTATATAGAATTAAAAATTAAATAAGGGCTAATTTATTGTCTGTAAAACAAATTAAATACAGTAATATAACAGACGAAAGGAGTTTATTAAAAATGGAAGAAGTTCTTGAAACATCACAATATCTGTCTTTTACTCTTGGTGGAGAATTGTTTGCTCTGGATATAGCAAAGGTGAGAGAAGTCCTTGATTATACAAGAATTACCCATGTTCCACGCATGCCTGAATTTATTCTTGGAGTTATTAATCTCAGGGGAAGCGTTGTACCTGTTGTAGATATGAGACTGAAATTTGATATGACAAAAATGGATAATACAGTAAATACCTGTATTATAATAGTAGAGGTTTCACTGGATGGTGAACCTATAGCGCTCGGTGCTCTCGTAGATGCAGTTCAGGAAGTTTTCAATATGGAACCTTCTCAGATTGAACTTCCTCCAAGGATTGGCACAAAACTCAAGACAGAATTTATAAAAGGTATGGGTAAAAAGGATGAGCAGTTTGTAATAATACTGGATATAGACAGAATTTTTTCTATGGAAGAACTGTCTATTACAGATATGAAGGCTAATGATATAAACGGTTAAACCTGTACAGGTTTATTGACTGTTTATTCTCTCCATAATCCTGCCTGTATCTCCTGCATATTTAAAACCTGTACAGGCTTATTGATTGTTTATTCTCTCTATAATCTTGCCTGTATCTCCTGCATATTTACCGCCGGGAGCTAGTTTCATATACAGATTCAGTTCTTTAAGAGCCTCCTGTTTTTGCCCTTTTTTATCATATAAAATTCCCAGAAGATAATGTATGTTCGGCTCTGAAGAACCTGCTTCCTGTGCCATGAAAAGATATTTATTTGCCTGATTATGATCATTTGAGTTTATATAAATAGAGGCTATATTGCACATGGCCTCTGTATTCAGAGGGTTACACTCTATTGCTTTATTGAAATAATTTATTGCAAGATCATTATTTTTTTTCAGATTGTGAATCTGCCCCATACCGAAATAACCTCTGTCATCATCAGGATTTATCGTTATAATATTCTGATAGGCCTGGCCTGCAGATACATAATCAAGCTGTTCCATAAAGGTTTCAGCACTGTCAAGGTACTGTTGAATTTTCTGTTCTATCTCAGGTTTTTCTCCGTCTATTTTTCTGAGCCACATGTTCGCAGAAGCAGCTATATGTTCATCTTTATATGAAGAAGCCTGTTTAAACAGAGTTTTTGCTCTGGCTTTATCTCCTGACTTATAAAAAGCTTCTCCTTCATATATATATGCCAGTGGGAGATTACTGTTTAATTTGATAGCTTTTTCCAGAATATTTATACCTTCTTTAAAATTATTTTCTATTATATACAGTTTGCCTGAGACTATAAGAGCTTCAGGATAATCCTTTTTCAGACTCAGGGCTTTATTTAAATAATATCTTGCTTTAACGTTATCTTTATAAAGGTAGCTTTTCCCCATGTAGTAATAAATTTCACAATCGTCACCTTTTATGTTAAGTGCTTTATTAAAACTGTTTATGGCGGAATCTGTGTCAAAATTATCTATAAATTTTTTGCCTTCCTCCATAGTTTTTTTATACTTTCTTTCTTTCGAATAATCTATATATACTTTACTGATTACTGCCAGTATTACCAGTATAACAGCCATATATACGAAAAATTTTCTTTCTTTTTTTCCTGCCCGTTTTATTTCTTCTTTTACTTTTTCTTTTTTCCATGCTGTTAAATAAAAAGGATCAAGAGAACTTATGGCCTTTTCTAATTTCACCTGTGTATCAGTATTTACTCTGTTTAATAATTTAACGATTTCTTCAAGAGCAGCTATATCTCTCATTTCTATAAGGCACATGGCTGCTTTAACAGCTACGTTTTTATCAGCAAGGGCTTTTATGAGCACCTCTCGCGAGCTTCTATCTTTAAATCTGCAGATTGCATCAACAGATAATTCTCTTATTTCTATATCATTATCCGTAATTGTTTTATTGAAAACTTCCAGTATGTTTTTGTTCTGAAAAGTGGAAAGCAATCTCATTGCTTCTCTTCTTACTATAAGGTCATTATCTTTTAATGAAATATTCATAATAGGATCGATTATTTTTTCTTCTTCACCGCAGTTATCAAGGGCTTTCAAAACTATATAACGAAGGTTCGGATCCTTTGCAGAAAGCTGAGTCAAAAGCAGATCTACCTGTGAAACTTCTTTTGTTACAGGCATGTCTATTTCTATATTACCTGTAAGTGCTTTTTTCATATCCATAACGGACTGAAATCTCTCTGCAGGTTTTAACCTGAGGGATTTCATTACTACTGCATTTAGCCGGGGCGATATGTCATGCCTTACATGCTTGAGTGTTTCCAGGCTGAAAGGAAGAGGTGTTTTCCCTGTGAGCAGGTGATGCATGGTAGCTCCCAGTGAATATATATCACTTCTCGCTTCCGATTTACCTTTATATTGTTCAGGAGCCATATAGCCTATTGTGCCTATGGCTGTTTTAGTAAGGCTTTCTTCTTCTACAGGCGCCACAGTTCTTGCTATGCCGAAATCAATAAGCATAACTCTGTCATCCGATTGTCTTATCATTATGTTTGAAGGTTTCAGATCTCTGTATATGACGGGAGGGTTCCTTGTATGCAGGTAATGAAGGACATCACATACCTGGAGAGACCATTTTACAATATCTTCTTCCTTGAGATTACTCTTTTCCTCTTTTACAAGAGAGCCGAGATCATATCCGTCTATATAGTCCATAGCCAGGTAATGTCTGTCTCCGAGAGTAAAATAATCAATAACCCTGGGGAGATTGGGATGATCCAGTTCCGAAAGTATTTTTGCTTCTCTTTCGAATCTTATGAAACCTGCCTTTCTCTCTTCACTGTTTATTGCCGTATTTATAAGCTCTTTAATGGCACAGAGCTTTGAAAGGCGCAGGTCTTCTGCCTTGTAAACTGCTCCCATACCGCCGGTTTTTAAGAACTCTATGATTTTATATCTTGATGCAAGAACATCTCCCTGGGTTAGTAAATTTTTCAGTTCCTGCTCTATAAATTTCTGAGAGCCGCATTCACTGCAGAATTTCCCTGTGCCTTTAAGCTCTGAGCCACAGACTGCACATATTAGATTCATGCCATTATATCTTAGATTCCATCTCCATCAGCTCATACATATTATGAACCAGACAGTTATTTGCAAAGTAGTTATGATTACTATTCTCTTCCAGTTCCATGCTGTAAGCCTTGATGAGTTTATCAGTTTTTACCACTTTTTTTGATAATATCTTCTCTTTTACCAGGGTATTATTTACAGAACAGTAGATATAATCCCCTTCTCTAAGGTCTTTTATCGCCCTGTACCGGTTATTGCCCGTATAAATTCGATACATGGCCGTTCCTTTTACTGTACTGTGGTCTGTTTTTATCATATAATAATGATTGATTCTATCAGACTGAGTGAGAAGAACTTTTACTTTAGCCTTTACGAATTTATTATCTCCTTTATAGCTTATAACATAATCGCCCGGTTTTATATCTTTAATTTTCTTCTCTCCCTTATCTGTTTTTATGAGCGTATTTCCGTCTGCACTGTAAGGCCAGTCACGTGTCCCGTTATAAACGAGGCAATTACCTGCAATGTAATTATGGTTGCTGTATTTATCCAGTGAGAGATTGTACACTGTAATGTAATGATCCAGTTTAACCAGTTCTTTTGACAGTAATGGTTCCTTTACAATCTTATTTCCCACAGATGTATATATATAATCCCCTTCATTAAGATCTTTTACCTGTTTGTATTCATCGTTTCCTGTATAGAAAGGATGCACGTCCGTAACTTCCACAGAGGTATGAGCAGTTTTAAGTATATAGTAATAATCTGTATTATTTTTATGTACAAGCAGTCCGGTAACTCTGGACCTTACTGTTTTCTCTCCGTCACAGGTGCTTATAACATAATCTCCTGCTTTAATGTCTTTAATCTTCTTTTCTCCCTTATCTGTCAGAACCATAGTGTCTGCAGTGAAACAGCCTCCACCGCCGCCTCCACCGCCTCCATAGTAAGGAGTAGCCGTCGGTTTCGGTGTCGGAGTAACAGTAGGTGTGGGAGCAGTCATAGATGTGCCTCCGCTTGTTTCATTTGCATATGATGCAGGTACAAATTTAGGATCCTTCAGGATTGTATTGCTCAGAGACAGACATGTGTTCACACATGGTGTTATGATTACTGTTTTCCTGTCTTCTGTTCTTATCATAGCATTTGGATCTGCTGTATTTAAAGGATTTTCAATGATAGAACCTATAATATGGACATATCCTTTTATCTCCAGTTTTCCTCTTGAATATATGATGCCGTAAACATAGGGATAATCTCTTGCTATGGAATAAAGTATATCCTGAAGAGCTGTTTTGGAAAATCTGTTAATGGGATTGGTTCCGAGATTGCTCTCAGTTACGATTGCTTTACAGTTTTTTGCAGCAAGTACCGGACTGTAATCGCTTTCACCTTTTATAAGATATTTTTTCATTTGATTTATTACAGGAGTACCTATTCCGCTGGCCGGGGCAGGAGGAGCGAGTAAAATATTCTCCACATTTATGTCTCTGATAAAATTTTCAAGTGATACAGGGTCATAAATTTCTGCAGCACTGCTGTATCTCTGTTTTATTGTTTTATAAAGTAAATTTTCCCAGTTTTCAAAATTAGGTCTGGCGTAATCACTGTAAAGACCGCTGTCATCCATTACCTGCGAAGCTCCCTTTATGTTTATATCGCCATCTGCATAGATAATGAGTCTTTCTACAGGGTATGAACCATAATCGAATTTTTTAAGTCCTGACATGGTAATGGAAGCAGGCACATTGGGTTCGTAACATGCGGGATTATTGGGATCAAATGCTCCCGGGTTGTTCGGATCATATATGGGTTTATTTCTTACACCTGTTGCACTTATAAGCCCTTCCCCTTTAATACCTCCGGGAATATCCAGAATATGTCCTTCCACTGCATAAACCTTTACATTATTTAATTTCCAGGCACTGTAAGGATTGTTCGGATCGGGAACAGTATTTTTAATTATTCTGAGATTGTTACGATAAATATAATAATAACCGGCAGGGAGTTTGCTTATTTTACTTGCCTCAACCTCATAAGCTCCACCTGATTTAACAGGCGAATTACCGTCTAAAGCCTTGAGCGATGTAAGAAGTTCTGACAGTACTGCATTTGGATCTTCAGTATCGCACTTGTTATAGTCTATATCAACAGGCGGTGTGGGGACTGCATATACGGGAGCGGCTCCGTTCTGAGTCTTCATCGGTAACGCAGGGCCGGCAAGGTTTACGGAAGAGCCTGTTATATGACCGTATAACAGGAGTTCTCCTCCTCCTGTTTCTGTTGTGGCGTAATTCACTGTATTTCCTGAAGAGATATTACTTTCCGGAGAAGTTCTTAAAGAATAAATATCCATTATTCCTCTGGAAAACAGATTCCCCTGAATATATATAGGCCCTCCTGCCAGACAGGCTGGTATTTTGGCATTAGGTTTTAAAAATGTTTTTATTGTTGACTGGCTGTCATTCGGTGCCAGTCTACCGGTAGAAATTATCTGTATGGAACCTACGGGCACTCTGTCTCCGCTGTCTGTTTTTTTATCTTCTGTACCACTGAAATTATTATAAGCTTTTATTTCATACTGAGTTATTCCGTCGCTCAGAGGCTGCCAGGACAGAAACCCCTGTCCCCACATTGGATTGGTTGCATTCCCTGGCCAGTAATTATTTTCATTTATTTCATATATGGCCCTGGTAAGGCCTGCCTCTGCTCCAGCAAAGGAAGAAGCATAGTCTCGTTCATGGGAAGAAATATTCATTATCCCTCTTGAAATGGACAGAAGAGACACTACATAAATAAAAAGCAACACTATGACAAATAATATGGTAATAAGGGTAAAACCTCGATTGGGTTTATCAGGGTGGTTCATAATATCCTTCCTTCCTAAAATTAATTTAACGTATTATGCGGATAGATTTCCATAAAACATTCGCTTTCCTGTTCCTGACTTCCGACGAAACCTGCCGCTTTTTTTCGAGAATTTATATAGATTTTTACAAGATATGGGCTTGTTCTGCATATGGATAGTTTATGTATATCCCTTGAAACAATTGAATAAGGATAATTACCATTATCAAGGCATAACTGATAAAGTTTATCATGGTCGAGCGCTATAGCCAGAGGCCCCGGTTCAGGCAGTTGCACTACTTTTCTTCTCAATTCCCGTGATGGTTTATCATGAAAGTAAATTACATATTTCTGCCATATGGGAAGAGTAGAAGTGACGGAATCAAGGGAGATCTTCCTTTCAGTATCGGAATAGGGAGACAGAAAACTTATTGCATCAGGTTCTCCGGTACTGGAGTATATTTCTGCACTGTTTATAGTTATGGAACTGTTGGATGTACTGCAGAGTTCCATCCTTATCCTCTTAAGGGAAATCATTACATTTGCCTGTGTTGCAACCCTTTCCTTCCCGACCATAAAAGTCCTTACTCCCGGAACGAATATGTTGAATATGGCAGATAGTATCAGACCAAAAATAGCCATTGCCACCATTAATTCCAGTAATGTATGTCCTGTACGTAACTTCATGGTTCCTCCGGAAAATTAATACATAGGTACATTTGAAGGTAAATATGATTTATTGTATATATAAGAATTTAATTTTACCTGCTTCATACCGCTCGGCTGTTTCCATTTTACCGTAACAAATACTTCAACCACCTCATTCGGATCTACAGGTTTGTTATTAAATTTTACAGGTTTTACCATGACTGTTGGTAAAAAAACAGTTCCCTGAATAGTAACAGGGGGATCTACTGACGGACATGAATTACAATCCAGTTCCATGTTACCAAGTAATGAAACATCGGGTACGAGATAGAAATTGCTTTTATACTGTTCTATGTGTTTATTTGCTATATTGCAGGCGGCAGAAATATTTTTTGCAATCTTTATGCTCTCTATACCTGCAGGAAAAACCGTTATTATACCCAGTAGTATAAGACTCAATAAACTGATAGAGATCATAATCTCCATCAGGCTCAGGCCCAGTAAACTTATATTTTTATTATTAAACATGTTTATATTTAACATATATTTACTTCTCTATATAATAAAATCCTGAGAAAGAGTAAAAAGTTGCATGTAATAAAAAAATATTTATATGCCGGGCTATGTAAATAACTATACTTTATTGCATAAATAATTGCATCACTGAAGAATTTCAATGGCCAGTCCCTGGAGAAAAGAAATTCGTCCTGAAAGCCTGTAAGTAAATACTGAGCTGTGCATAAGTATTTAATAAATGTTTTCCTCCCGTCACGCGTCACGCGTTACGCGTCACGAGAGCATATATGTATTATTTATGCTTACATCAGTAAGTAAGAGTTCAATATGATATGTCCGGAAGTATGAAACTAACTATAATTGACTTTTAGAGCTTTTTAATCTAAAATATTTTTCATGAGCTATTGCTTCGTCAGGTAATAAAAATTTCAGGTGATTTATGTGAAAGAATGGGATGATGCTGTCAGAGATTTTGTTATTCATGGTAAAACGGCTTTATTAATAGGTGATGTAGATACCGGCAAAACAACATTTCTCAAATATATTGTCAATTACCTCTCTGAAAAAAAGCTCAAAGTTTCTATTATTGATGCAGATATAGGACAATCGACTATAGGCCCTCCCTCTACTATAGGGCTTGCTACTGTAGAAGAGAGGGTAGACTCTATAGAAAATCTTCCTGTTAAAGCCATTTATTTTACAGGAGCCATATCACCTGTAAGACATCTGCTTCCCTGTGTTATTGGTACAAAAAAAATACTGGATTATGCAATGAGTCTTTCTACAGACAGAATAGTAATAGATACAACGGGTTTTGTCTCAGACCCTGCTGCCGTAGCTTTAAAGCAGGCAAAAATAGAACTGGTCAATCCTGATTTTATTTTTGCTTTTTCCAGAGGAAAAGAACTGGACCCTGTATTGTATCCGTACAGATATGGCTCATTTGCTTTAAGGCATATTGAAATAAATGGAAATATAAGAAAAAAAAGCCCGGAATTCAGAGCATCGGAGAGAAAGAGAAAATTTTTGAGTTATTTTAAATGTTCAAAAAAATTGAGAATTAATTTACAGTCTACAGCTATGTCAGGGATAAATTATATACCGGGAGGTAATCTGTTACACTCCAATGAATTACGGTGGCTTTCTTCTACTGTAGATTTTCCTGTGACATGGGGCGAAAAAACAGGAGACAGACTTACTATAGGACTTTCTCATTTATGTGAATTGAGAAATATACATGAGATAAAAAATCGCTATTCTGTATCATGGGTAGATATTCTGGATCCTCTTATGTTTCTTGCAGGATTTTTCAATGCCAATGATGAATGTCTCTCTATCGGTGTTATAACAGATTTTCGTCCCGAAAAGGGCTCTGTCGAAGTTTTATCACCATGGGCCGGTAATCTGGAAGATATAAAAAGATTGCATATAGGAACCTATCGATTACCGGAAGACGTATATGAAGACATGACAGGCCATAGCCGGATATAGTCACGGGAGTAGTTTATGAAAAAAATTGTAGACAAACCATATGTAATAAAAGAGGATTATCAGTTCCCTTTTTCCAGGGGGATTCTTACTCAATCTCTTGTGAATTCCGGCCTTTCTACGGAAGAGTCCTATGAAATTGCTACAGTCATACAGGATGAACTTGTAAACAGAGGGTTGAAAAATCTTACTTCTGATGAATTAAAGTTTATAGTTGCCGATTATTTATTAAAGCGACTCGGAGAGGACGCAAAGAATAGATATCTCAGGGTAAGTGCTATAAGAATAGGAGTAATCAGAGGAACATCTATTTCCCCTTATTCAAAAGGAATAATGTCTCAAACCCTTAAAGCTTCAGGTCTTGAGCCTAGTCTCTCCTATGAGATAGCCAGAAGAATAGAAACATATCTTTTTAATCAGGGAACGTATAATCTGACAAATGACGAGTTGAGAGCAATAACTTATAATATAGTAAAAAAACACTGCGGGCAGGCATATGCGGAAAGATATCTTTTATGGAGAAGGAGTGTCAGAAACCCTTCTAAACCTTTTATACTTTTATTCGGCGGAGGTACAGGGGCGGGGAAATCTACAGTTTCTGTGGAAATAGCTCACAGGCTTGGCCTTACTGCAGTGCTTTCTACCGATTCCATAAGAGAAATTATGCGTTCTATGATCTCGAGCGAGCTTATGCCATGTGTCCATCAGTCTTCTTTTACTGCCTGGGAGGCCTTTGATAATCCAATTCCGGACGGTGTAGATCCTCTTGTAATAGCTTTTCGTGAACAGGTGGCAAAAGTGTCTGTAGGAATCATGGCTATCATTGAAAGAGCTATAAAGGAAAATGTAAGTCTTGTAATGGATGGTATTCATATTGTTCCCGGTTTTATAAAAAAGGAATATTTCCAGAAAGCAAATATTGCTTTTGTAATTATTTCAATAAATGACAGGGAACTTCATAAAGAACGCTTTTTAATCAGGGAAAATCAGACACTGGTAAGAAGGCAGGCAAAGAAATATCTTGATAATTTCGAAAATATAAGAAAATTACAGGATTACATAATTTCTCTGGCAAAAACCTATGAAGTGCCGGTAATTGATAATGTAGATATGGATAGGACTGTAGAAGGAGTGCTGGAGTATATTACAGAATTTATGAAAGATATTGTGAGGCCTGATTACAGTAAATTGTTATCCGGTTGAACCAAGTCTATTATATAATCCTCGCGTCACGCGCCACGCGTTACGACAATTCAGAAGGGAACATTATGGGAATAATATGTAATAACTGCGGAGAAGAAAATCTTGATATAGCTGCAAAATGCAATGCATGCGGGGCAGAACTTTATTATAATGATGCTCTGAGTGAAGGCGTTCTTTTACAGAATAGATATAGAATTGAACAGCTTCTTAAACTGGGAGGTATGGGGGCAATATATTTAAGCCTTGACGGCAGGCTTAATAGATACTGTGTTGTAAAAGAAATGTTAAATACCTATGGTAGTGTTCAGGAAAAAGCCTATGCTGAAAAAAGGTTTAAGGTAGAAGCAAGGATGTTATCACAGCTTGAAAATTATCATTTACCTGCAGTTTATGATTATTTTATAGAAAAAGGACGTTATTATCTTGTTATGTCCTATATAGAGGGTGTAGACCTGAGTGATCTTCTTGAGCTTGAGGGAAATCCCGGACTGCCTGAAGAACTGGTAATTGAATGGTCTGTACAGATACTTGAATTACTTGATTATCTTCATAACCAGGATCCGCCTGTAGTATACCGGGATATTAAACCCGGAAATATTATGCTCAATAAAGACGGAAGAATAATGCTTGTAGATTTCGGCATAGCAAGGACTATTATACCTGATGCAAATATAAAGTATACTTCAATAGGTACAGATGGTTATGCGGCAGAAGAACAATACAGGGGAAAAGTAGAACCAAGGAGTGACATCTATTCCCTGGGAGCAACTATGCATCATTTACTTACAGGTAAAATTCCTTCGGCTTTTAATTTAAAACCTGTAAGAAATTATGCGCCATGGATTTCTCCCGGGCTTGAACAGATAGTTATGAAAGCCCTTGAATATGAAGCAGAGAAAAGATACAGGAATGCAATAGAAATGAGAGAAGCTTTATTGGGGTTAATGAAAAAAGATGAACCGAAGCCAAAGGTTCGTATATCAGCACAGGATTTAGCAGTTTATATACCGGGGAAAAAATCTTCTCTGTTACATACAAAAAAACCTGTATCTTATGAAGAAATAAAAGGAACCTTTTCAGAAGAAGAACTTTCACGTATTAATACTCTGGAAATGGCAAGAAAAACAGGAGAACTGAAGAATAGCTCCAGAAATTCTGTACCCCTTGAAGCAAAAACTACAGTTCAATCCGGTTCTTTATTTTCTTTGAAGACTAAAGAATTAATAGGAAAGAGACAGAGTAAAATTCAGGATAAAGTCGGATTTAATACCAGATCTTTATTGTCCGATAAGGTATCTGAAAAGACTTTTGATATAAGTCAGGGAGAAGAAGATAAATCTGCCGTGTCTGGCATGGTAAAGAAGGATAGAGATGTTGAAATACCATTACCGGGGGTAGGGACAGCCCTTCATAATCTTCTTCAGACATCCTTTCTGGAAAGAAGGGAACATAAAAAAAGTGAGTAGTGAATGACAGTTATATTCCAATCACTACTCACTTTTTCCCTAACTACTAACTACTCACTTTTTTTCCCTCTACCAGAACCTCGGGATCTTCGTAGATTTCTATATTCATTTCCTGTGCAATTTTCATATATTCTTCTCTATCTTCACCTGTTAAATTATATTCTTCTATTATATCCAGAAGATCTACAATAGCATCGGCGAGTATTTCTATATCCACTTTCTCTTTCATATTTATAATTTTTTTATAGGTCTTTACTCCGTTATCTATCATGTCTACATTCATATAGAAATATGCGAGACGAAGAAGAGCGATATGGGAATCAGGATTTTCATTTATGCTATTATTATATATACTCAATCCATCGTCTATTTTTCCTGTCGTAGCAAGATAATCGGCTCTATCAAGTTTTGTAATCAGAAGCAGTTCATTTTCACCCCTGCTTTTATAAAAATTTTCCAGCCTTCTTGAATAATATAAGTATTTATCATAATAATCAAAGTTATCAATGGAAAAACTTAACAGATCCTTGAGAACATCTTCTTCCCACGATGTCCCTGTTGCTTTCCTTAACATTTTTTCCAGATGTATGTAGGACTTGTCATATTGTTCCATGTAGATGAATTCTTCTAGATCGTCATACATCCTTTCCATATCCAGGTCGAAATCTTCTTTTTTCTCTTTTTTCTTATAAATATTTTCTTCCTGATATCTTGTTTTTTTAGCTTCACCATGGCTGACCTGCAGCTCATTTTGTCTGGTCTTTTCCCTGCCGGTCTGGTGATCAAAATTTCTCTTCCCACTATGGGACTCAATTTTTTCATGCCCCTGCCCGGAATATTTTTCTTTTTCTCCCGGATGTATTTCTTTTTTCTCCGGATGTTTTTCTTGTTTCACCGAATGTATTTCTTTTTTCTCCGGATGTTTTTCTTGTTCCACCGAATGTATTTCTTTTTTCTCCGGATGTTTTTCTTGTTCCACCGAATGTATTTCTTTTTTCTCCGGGTGTTTTTCTTGTTTCACCGAATGTATTTCTTTTTTCTCCGGGTGTTTTTCTTGCTCACCGGAAGGTTTTTCTCCCGGATGTATTTCTTTTTTCTCCAGGTGTTTTTCTTGCTCACCGGAAGGTTTTTCTTCTTCCACAGGTTTTTCTTCTGTAATCTCTTCTTCCTCTTCTTCTGTAATCTCTTCTTCTGTAAATTCCTCTTCCTCTGAATAATCTTCTCTTTCTTTATCCTGAATACCAAGATCCATTTTATCCCATATTTCTCCCGTTAATTCTTTTTCTATAGGTGTAACGAATTTTATGCCTCTCTCATGTAATTTTTCTATTAATTCTTCCAGACTATGTTCTGACTTAACCCCTTTATGTTCTTCATAATATTCTTCTTTATCATCTTCCCATATTATTCTTTCCATAAGATCACCGGGTGATGCCATTACAAGTACTTCTCCGTTTTTCCCAAAAAGGCCTTCATAGTCTTTTTCGTCTTCTGACAGTTTACCTGCAATATCTCTCCATCTCAGGAATTCTCTTGGTATTTTGAAGCCATTCTTTTTAGCATACTCTACCCCGCCAAAAATGAGTTTTTTTGCTACAGTTATATCTTCTTCAACGACAGGAACATAAGAATTTGATTTAATCCTGGGTAAAATTTCTCTGTCAAATTTGAATTTATGACATTTTCTTTCACCAAATACATCTTTTAACCCCATACCCCATACATCTATAAGGAAAAGAGCATAATTTATATAATGATCTTTGAGTTTTCTCGCTATCAGAACTGTACCAAGGCCGCTTTCTTTTATATTTTTACCTGCATAACAACAATAGAGAGGCAATTCTTTTATATCGCCAGAGAAATCTACTCCCTTATCTTTAAGTATACCTATCGATCTTTTTGCTGCCGCTCTTACTTCAGAATCTTTATCTTCTCTCAGTTTTAACAGAAGAGGAACCATAGAAGGAGATATATTTAAAAATTTTGTGGCAAATTGCCATCTGAGTTTAGGTATATTACTGTTTAAGAATATATTGTAAAAAGGTGTAACTTCTTCTTTCACTGCCAGTATAAAATACATTGTAAGAAATTTATTTGTCAGTGATAAATCGTTAAAGCTTTTCTCTATAACAGACTGTGACGAAGGATCTTCTCTGAGGAGTTTACACCAGTTTTTAACCTGATCCTGCAGTGTAGAACCATCATGGAGCATTACGGGAAACATGTCTGTATCTGTCAGTTCCTGTCCGAGAAGAATACAGAATAAACCGGCTTTTACGTCAGGTTTTATCTGGTTTGATGCCAGTAGTTCTTTAAGTAATTCCTCTGTATCTTCCCCTTCCATGTCCATCATTGCCAGGACTATTCTTTCTCTGTCCTGGTCGGTTGCTTCTTTAAGTAAATTTACCAGTTCTATTTTTACATCAGAACCGAGTTTTTGAAATATTTTCTTTGTTACAAGTTCAATCTGTTTTTGTGACGGACACGAACTATTTATAGTCTTCAAATTGCTTAACAGTTCTTCTTTTATATTTTCTTTATCCAGAGACGAAATATCAATTTTTATCTGTTTTATCTTTTTTTTCTTCTTCTTTTTACTCACTCTTGGTGCCTCCTTAAAGTACCTTCAGTTATCAGTTTATTTATTCTGCATAAACCAGTCAATTATGAATTTTAATCTGGTTTTTCTATTTTTAGGTGAACCGCATCGGGAAAGGCCATGGGATTCCTGTGTAAATCTCAGATATTTCACTTCTTTTCTCAGGAACTTCATTGCAGTAAACAATTGATCCGCCTGATCTACCGGTGCTCTGTAGTCATGTTCACTGTGTATTATAAATAACGGTGTATTTATTTTCTCAACATGATATAAAGGGGAACTTGTATTATAAAGGTCAGGTTCTCTCCACGGGAGTCCTTCTACGGCAAACCTGAAACAATATCCGTAATCTGATACGCCGAAAAGAGTTGTAAGGTTTGTAACGCTTCTTTCAGCTATAGCCGCTCTGTATCTGTCAGTTTTGCCTATAAGTAAAACAGTCATATATCCTCCATACGAACCTCCTGTAAGATAAAGACGTTCCTCGTCTATAAATCCTCTGGAAACTATATGTTCCAGAAACTCCAGTTGATCCTGACTGTCAGGTGTCCCCCAGTGAGGTCTTATTGCTTCTGCAAAAGCATCTCCGTAACCCTGGCTTCCCCTTGGATTCGTATAAAGGACACAGTAACCGTTTGCAGCAAGATAATGCATTTCATGGAAAAATGTATAGCCGTACAATACGTGAGGACCTCCATGAATCTGCTGTATTAAAGGATATTTATTTTTTTCATTAAAACCCGGTGGCTTTAAAAGCCATCCATGGATAGGTACCGAGTCACTTCCTGTGAACCATATATCTTCTGGTTCCGTAATATCTATTTCTTTTTCTATAAAATCATTGAAAGATGTAAGTTTTTTACTTACCCAGTTGTTCCCATTTTTTGTGAGGAAATATAATTCATGAGGTTCTACCATATTACCCATAATTAAAGCTATATTATTTCCTTCTCTGTCAATATGGAAGGATGCAATTTCCACTTTCCCTCCCAGTATTTTTTCAGGCACCCCTCCTGATACAGGAACACAATAGAGTTCACATGCTCCTTTTACTGTGGCAAGGAAAGCAACTTTTTTCCCGCCTTCTAAAAACTGGGGAGATGATGAAGGACCGACGGAAAATTCCTGGAGATCCCCTACAATTTTATTGGAAGCAATAAAATCAAAATCTATTGCCAGTTTTTTATCTTTACCGCCCTCCGAGGGAAGAATGTATGGATATATGTTCCTTAACCATCCGAATCCTATATCTGTATGGTTCCCGAGGAATATTATGTGTTTTCCGTCAGGAGACCAGTTTATAGATGATTTAACACCTCTTTCCATACTGATTTGCCTGATTTCCATTGTTTCCGGATTTACTGTCATTATATCATCATTTTCCGGGTCATCTATTATATCTTCAGATCTGTTTGAACAGAAAGCTATCATTTTACCATCAGGTGAAAATACAGGGTTTATATCATGGCATGTACCATCTGTTAACTGTTTTACTTCTCCTGTTTCCACATTCAGAAGATATATATGAAATCTGTCATCTCCTGTAACTCCCTGACCATCTGATTTGAACTGTATATCATTTATAAGATAATAGTCAGGCCCTTTTTTCCTGTTCTCTTCTTTTTTATCTTCTTCTTCGTCATCAGGATTCTCATACTTTTTCTTAAAAGAGTAAACTATATATTTACTGTCAGGTGACCAACAGTAAAAGGAAAAACCGCCGTCTTTTTCCGTAACTGCCCTGGCTTCACCTCCGTCTGAAGGTATAATCCATAATCTGGTTTTCTCTTCTCTGTTTGATATGAAAGCCAGATATTTCATATCAGGTGACCATTTGGGCCGCCTGTCGCTGTATTCACCTCTCGTAAACTGAATTATCCTGTCTTCGTCCGGAATGGCAATATAGATATTTGAAAAATACTTGTTTTTCTTAATATCTACCCATTTGACTGTAAAAGCGATCTTCCTGCCATCAGGACTGATTGCAGGGGAATCTAATAATTTTATTCTGAATAAGTCATCTATTTCTATAGGCCTTTTCATTCGGATAAACCTCTTTCTATGTATTTAGTTACAGGGGTATTTCAGATTCGTCTAAGAACTAATACTTTTCATTATTTACTACTCACTTTTCATTCCAATCAAATTCCAATAACTTATGAAATACACTATAAACTTTACTATATTATCAGTATTTCAGGAGATTTGCAATAATTTTTAGAAGATTTGCAAAATAAGAAATTTTGATGTAATAAATAAAAAAGATTACTGTTGATAGTTGATATCTGAACGGTTATATAAAAAAGCCTGAGTAAAAGGAATTATATAATAATATGCAGAATATTAATAGACAAATATTAATGTAAAGGAGATTTTTTATGGTATCGTATAAAGATCTGGGTTTTGTGAATACAAAAGAGATGTTCAAGGGGGCCATGGAGGGAGGGTATGCCATACCTGCCTATAATTTCAACAATATGGAGCAAATTCAGGCTATTATAACAGCCTGTGTGGAAACAAAATCTCCCGTCATACTCCAGGTAAGCAAAGGTGCAAGACAGTATGCAAACGAAACACTTCTCCGTTATATGGGGCAGGGAGCGGTGGAAATGGCAAAAAAAATGGGAGGAAATATTCCAATAGCCCTTCATCTTGACCATGGTGACAGTTATGAACTGGCTGTATCATGTATAGAATATGGTTTTTCATCCATTATGATTGACGGTTCTCATCTGCCTTATGAAGAAAATATTGCTCTTACAAAAAAAGTAGTGGAGTTTGCTCATAAACATGATGTTACTGTGGAAGGTGAACTCGGAGTACTTGCAGGTATAGAGGATGAGGTGCAGTCTGAAAAATCACATTATACAAGACCTGAAGAAGTAGTGGATTTTGTCGGAAGAACTGGCGTTGATTCTCTTGCCATATCTATAGGTACATCCCATGGTGCCTATAAATTTAAACTGAAACCGGGCGAGAAGCCTCCTGATTTAAGATTCGATATACTCGATGAAATTGAGAAGAAGATTCCGGGATTCCCCATAGTTCTCCATGGATCATCATCAGTCCCTCAGGAACTTATAGAGGAAATCAATAAATACGGCGGAAAAATGGAGAATACAGCAGGTATTCCTGAAGAACAGTTAAGGAAAGCTGCAAAATCTGCAGTATGTAAGATAAATATAGACTCAGACGGCAGACTGGCCATGACTGCTGCTATAAGGAAGGTTTTTGTTGAAAAACCTGCCGAATTTGATCCCCGTAAATATTTAGGCCCTGCCCGCTCTGCTTTACTTGAACTTTACAAACATAAAAATATTCATGTTCTGGGCAGCGCCAATAGAGCTTAATGATAAGCATAGATAATACATTATCTCTCGTGACGCGTAACACGTGACGCGTCACGGGAGGTAAACGTTTTTATATGCTTATAGTCAGGTCAGGAATGACTTTTTTATCGGTTACAGGTTTCGGGGTAATGAGATTGAAAATCTGAAACTCAGAAACTGAAACCCGTAACCGGAACCTGAATATGATTTAAATTTCTAACATCAGGTGATATAAATTGATATATTGTATTAACTGCAGTTATTCCAATAAAGAAGATGATACCCATTGCGTAAAATGTTCTGCTTCTCTTCAGAACTGTCCCAGGGATAAACTTACCCGTGTAATCATCTTGAATGACAGATATAAATTGATAGCCCCTCTTAAAGCAGGCGGTATGGCAGGCATATATGTTGCAAAGGATATGAGGCTTAACAGCCTCTGTGCCGTCAAGGAATTGTTTTTACATTTTTTCGGCGATGAACAGAAGAGATACAGTCTTGAACGTTTTAAGACAGAGGCAGAAATCCTTGCAAAACTCCGTCATCCCAATCTGCCATGTGTTACAGATTATTTTTTTGAAAGTAAAAAATATTATCTTGTTATGGATTTTATAGCGGGAGACGATCTCTACAGTATACTTAAAAAAGAGGGGAACCCCGGTCTTCCTGAAGAAATGATCGTCAGGCTTGGAATAACAATATGTAAAGTCCTTGAGTATCTTCACAGCCAGCAACCTCCTATTATATATAGAGATTTAAAACCTTCCAATATAATGATAAGAGCAAGAGATAAACATATTATGCTCGTAGACTTCGGTGTGGCGAAGATGCTGGAAGAAGACGATACCCAGACAGGTGTGGGAACACAGGGTTATTCTCCCAGGGAACAGTACAGAGGTAAAACAGAAACAAGAAGTGATATTTATGCTCTGGGGGCGACACTTCATCATCTTATTACCGGTGTGGCCCCTGTTCCTTTTAAATTTAAACCTGTAAGAGAGATTAATCCGGCAATTTCAGAGAAGTTAGAAGCAGTTTTAATGAGAGCTTTACAGGACAGACCTGAAGACAGATATTTTTCTGCTACGGAAATGAAGTATGCTCTGAGACTTATAGAGAGGGAAGAGCCTGATAATTTAATAGACAGAATAAAAAAACAGCTGGATGATTCTTCTGAGACTCTGACTCAGAGACGGACACCTGTTATAAAGGTTTTTGTCGTAGAAGATGATGTTAAACTGAGGCTTGCCTTCGGAAAAATGATAGAACACTGCCCTGATATGGAACTGGCAGGGACTGCATCGAGCGGTCATGACGCAGTGACGAAATTCAGGGCTATGGAAGTAAAACCTGACATAATATTAATGGATATAAGTATGCCTGGCATGGATGGTATTGAAGCCACTTCTGAAATAAAAAAAATAAATTCTTCGGTAAAGGTGATTATACTCACTGCACTGAGTCCTGACAGGCAGCTCGTGCTGAGTGCTTTCAAAGCAGGTGCAACCGGTTATTTGATAAAAGGTATAAAACTTGCTGATATACTTGACGGTATAAGAAAAGCCTATGGCGGCGGTGCTCCTATTGAACCGGTTGTTGCCACATTCCTCCTTGACCAGTTTGCCCTTCATCCACAGCCTCTTCAGAAACAGAATGATATGGATGAAAAGATAAAATTTAATCTGGAAGAAATTGATTTTACAAAATTACTCATAGATCTATGTTCAAAGAAAGTAAAAGGCAGGATAGAAATCCGTTCCGCTGAAGGTCAGGGAGAGATATTTTTAGATAACGGTCATATTATTCATTCTTCCTGCGGGGATATTAAAGGAGAAGAGGCTTTCAATCATGCTTTTCACTGGCCCAGAGGGAAAGCTGTATTTTCTCCTGATCTATTGCCTGAAACAAGAACAATATATGCAGATACGGAAAAATTACTTGCAGATTTCATCAAAAGGAAAAGTTATGTTGAAAAAATAAGAAAAGTAGTTTCTTCATATGAAGACACTTTTAAACTGTATTTGCCGGAAAATGCCGCTATTATTCAGCTTCAGCCGGATCAACTTTATATTTTAGCCTATCTGGACGGAAAAAATAATATAAATGATATAGTTAAAGAAACAGGAAAAAATCATTTTGAAATTTCTAAAGCCATTTATGAACTTTCATGTTCTGACCTTGTCAGGAAAGTGAGAACAGTGAGCAGTGACCAGTGAACAGTGAAATTACCCGTCACGCGTTACGCGTTACGCGTCACGATTAAAAAGAGAGGTGTATTTTATGGAAAATATATTTAAAAAAGACGAAATTATACTGACAGAAGATTTAATAACCCGCGAGGGACTTGTTGAATGGGCAAATTCCTTCGCCCTGGGGACAGCAGGATACAGAGCACAGCTTGACCCGTCCGATCCCTTTAACAGTTCTGTAGCTTTCAATGCAGTGAAACTTGCCATTATAGCAGAGGCAAAAGCTTCCGTTTATGACGGGCTTTACGGACACAGACAGATAGAAAATCATGTAGGAGGAGAGGTAAGGCCCCATACACAGGAATTTATAAGATTTGTATCCAGGATTTATGCCGCTCACGGTCACAGAGTTCATCTCAGAAAATCTATAAAAACCACACCTATATGGTATTCTTCCTTCGGCGTATTTTATAATGAATATACAGACGGAGAAAATTTTACTGCAAGTCATTCCCCCAATTTTAAAGGTGGCTGGAAACCGATGGATGAAGACGGAAAACAGCTCATAAAAGAAGCAAAACTCATTGAAGATAAGGTAAGGGAGATTATCAGAACCGGCTATGTAATAAAACTTGCTCCAAACAATTCTCCTCTTATAACAGAAGATTTTGATGTGACAGAAGTATATTCAGAGTATTTAAAGACTATTGTGTCAAAAGAAACGTTAGAATTTGTGGAAAAAGCAAAAGATAAAGGTTTTGTGGCTTATGCCTGTACCATAGGCGGTTCTATGGGGCAGACGTCAAAACCTGTATTCAATTATCTTGGTATAAGCACAGGTAATGAAGGTGCCGTGAAATATATTTATGATGATGAAGATTCCGGTTACCACGGTATAGGCATTTTAGACGGAGAGAATTACGGTGTCGATCCCGGTAAATGGCAGATTTATAAAAACATCGGTGCCCGGAAACTGTTAAAAGATGTACCTTACGGATCTTTTCTTTTTATATGGGATCCTGACGGAGACAGATATAATATAGTTACTACTGCTCCTGCGAGAATAAAAGAAGAAGCACAGGCTGCGGGGCTTGAGACAGATGATTATACAGATGACAGAATCCTGGTTTATTTCAAACCTAACCAGATATATTTTATGCTCACCGCTTTTCGTATAGAAGAGCTTAAATCTACAGATCTTCTTGATAAATATGACTGGACAGTTATGGAAACCTATCCTACAAGTCGTTCCATTGGTGAAGTGGCCGTGAAATGCGGACAGAAACTGGTACAGGTGCCTGTAGGATTTAAATATTTCGGAGACATGGTGGAAAATCTTGAACATCAGCTTCACGAAAAGGGTGGGAACAGTGATGTCCTGGTAAAAACAGTAACAGGAGAAGAGATAAATCTCGGTAAAAATCCCAGAGTCATAATAATGGCAGAAGAAAGCGGCGGTGCCGCCATGGGAGGCCCTGATTATATTATAAGTAAAAACGGGAAAAAGAAGAGCCTTGCCATAAAAGAAAAAGACGGTATGCAGGTCGCCACTGTCATACTCGGACTTGCGGCAAAGCTCTATCTTGAAGGTACATCCTTTGCGGAATTTTATACCCATCTTATTGAAAAATATGATATAACATACCGTTTCTATGACAGAATGGACGTAACATTATATAATGAAAACCTCCCCCGTGAAGAACTTAAAGCGGCAAAATCTGCAGGACTTTTAAAAAGAGACAGAGTCGTGGCTTTCTTCAAATCCCTTGTCGGAAAATCTCCTTCTGAAGCAGGAGAACTGTTAAATTCGAAAGTTAAAAATTTCACCTTCCCGAAGATAGTGAAAATTCAATGGGCAGGTGACGGCACTCTCATAGATTTCGAGGATTTCTGGTGGGAAGTAAGAGCTTCCGGAACAGATGCAGTACTCAGATATTACATAGAAGGAAGAGATAAAAAGAAACTTCTGGAGATAAATAATAAATTCAGAGATCTTGATATTTAATTATATGAGTCGTGAGTCGTGAGTCGTGAGTCGTGAGTGGTATAATATGTCACTCACTACTCACTAATTTTTTAGCCCTGAAAGGTAATCTTTTATGTACAATTTACCGGCAAAAAGAGACAGAAGAATAAAAAATTCCGCTCCTCTTAACGGGAAGAGAATTTTTATAATAATATTTATAATAATATTTATAGAATTATTTTACTGTTTTATTGTATGTGATGATATAAGCAGGAATTATGTTATTACCGTGATATGCACTGCCGGTATATTGATTATGGGTATTCATTTTCTCATTGTATCATGCCATCACCATGAAAACCCTTTCCATTCTGATTATATGGCATGTCCCGGTCTTGCAGGTTCTTTCCTGAATAAAATGGTCTATATGTTTCTATTGAGGGCATCTCCTCTGCACTGGGCGGCAGTCAGACAGGAAAAAGGTGCTGCAGAGTTACTGCTGGCAAGAGGTACAGATATAAATATAAAGGATCAGAACGGATTTACTCCTCTGGACTGGGTGGCATGGGATAAAGACCGTAAAAACATATCTGAATGGCTTGTATCCAGAGGAGCATCTGTTAATTTACATATGGCCGTAATAAAAGATGATAAAGAACTTGTGAAATCGATTCTTTCTAAAGGAATAGATGTCAACAGAGGTCCTTTCGGTATTACTCCTCTTCATTGCTGTTATAACCCGGAAATTGCCTCTATACTTATATCAGGAGGAGCAGATGTAAACTCTGTAAACTATGGGGGAGACATGCCTTTACACATGGCCTGCCTTTACGGATATAAGGAAATGGCAGAACTATTTATAGCAGCGGGGTCTGATATAAATTCCGTAAACTATTCGGGAGAAAGACCTTTACATAAGGCCTCACTGGAAGGTCATAAAGATACAGTGGAATTTCTCCTGGCCAGAGGGGCTCTGGTAAATGTTAAAGATGATTATGACAGGACACCTTTAGATTTGGCCATGTCGGAAGGTTACGGAGAAATAGCCCGGTTGCTTATGTGCGCAGGTGCGGATATCAGCGGAATGCCTCTTCACTGTGCATCACTGGCAGGTGATATTCAGAAAGCAACTGTTCTTATAAATGGAGGTACGGACGTTAATATAAAAAATTCTTATGGTCTTACTCCTTTACATATGGCTTTTACCCGGGATATGGCAGAATTTCTCATGTCCGGAGGAGCATGTATTAAAAATTCAGATGATAAAATGACACCTTTACATTCAGCTTCTTTATACGGCCATAAGGAAACAGCAGATTTTTTTATCTCTGAAGGTCTTGAAGTGAATTGCCTTGATGAAGACGGTTCCACACCGTTACATATTGCCTGTGAATACGGTCGATATGAAATAGCGGAATTCCTTATAGATAAAGGGGCTCATATAAACCATAAAAATGTTTCCGGAGAAACTCCTTTACATAAGGCAGTGAATAATGAGAAAAAAGAAATTGTCAAGCTGCTTATAAATAAAGGTGCTGATGTCGATATGAAAGACAACGACGGAGAAACCCCTCTTCACTGGTCGGTAACTATTCAGAATATAGAATTGACGGAATTATTGTTAAACAGCGGTGCCGATGTGAATGTCAAAGACAGTGAAGGACTGACACCTTTATACTGGGCAGTTTCTTACGAGTATAAGGATCTTGCAGGATTCCTTATTTCCCGTGGAGCTCTGTTAAATATAAAATCTCATGATGAGCAGACCCCTTTAGAGTGGGCAGGCTCTGATGATATGAGAGAATTCCTTGCGAAACGTGGGGCTTAAAGTGAAAAGTGAAAAGTGAAAAGTAGGGGCGACCCCCTGTGGTCGCCCGGTACGGTAAAACACGCATCACGCGTCACGCGTTACGCGTTACGCGTCACGAGAGCAACTATGTATTATTTATGCTCACCACGGTAAATAGAGAGTATCCTGAAAATTAATCGGCGAATAATGAAAAATGTCTTATTCTATAAGTCTTGAAGATCTTAATTTTTTATTGAGTCATAAGGGGCAGGAAAAACTTCTGGAACTTTCCCTGATGGATTTGAGTAATATTATTCCCGTAATTGAAACATTACGAAAAGAGGTAACAAGACAGGAAGCTTCTGCTCTTGTTGAAACAGCAATATTACGGCTCAGGGGAAGAGAGAAATTCTCTTCTGCCCGTCTTATGTATTTTCTTTCCGAAGCCCTGGAACAGGCAAGCGGTGAGGTTATTGCCCGCCACAGGGCAAAACGTTTTGCTGATTATAGAAAAATCGCTGATCTTACATGTGGTATAGGTGGAGATCTGTTAAGTCTGTCAGAAATCAGTCCCCATGTTATGGCAGTGGATAAAGACAGAGTCCGTCTGGAAATGGCGAGAGCCAATTCTAAAGCCCTGGACCTGTCAGAAAAGATAGAATTTTTCTGTGAAGATCTTCGCAGGCCATGGCATGTTGATGCGGCTTTCGCCGATCCTTCCCGAAGAACGGGAGGGAAGAGGGTTTTTAACCTGAGTGATATAGAACCTTCAATCGGTGAACTGATGGCCATCAGAAACACTATACCAGATCTGGGTGTGAAAATATTACCCGGTGTGGATTATGAAGAAATACCATCGGATTGTGAAGTGGAATTTATCTCCCATAACAGGATCTGTAAAGAAGCAGTTCTCTGGTTCGGCAATTTGCGCAGAAATGTTTCCACCTCACATGGTTTTAACAGATCCGTAACTATTTTACCCGAGAATATTCATCTCGAAGAAGAAGCAGTAGAACCGGTTCCTGTAACAGAACCACTTTCCTTTATATATGAACCCGACCCTGCCATTATAAGGGGGCATATGGTTGAATGGCTTGCATGGAAGCTGAATGCCACGAAAATAGATAATGCCATAGCCTATCTTACAGGAGAAAAACCTGTTAAAACTCCAATGGCCAGGGTATGGAAGATAGATGAGGTGTTTCCTTTCAGTATAAAAGAAATTAACAGGAGATTGAAATATTTAAAGATCGGTGAAATAGTTATAAAAAAGCGGGGAACTGCAGTGGAACCGGAGGTTTTAAGGAAAAGGCTTAAATTAACTGCAGGTGGCCAAAAAATCACACTGTTTCTCACCTGTATATCAGGTAAACAAATGGCTTTGCTATGTTCCGAAATAAATAACGAAAACTATTGATATCTGAAGTATAATTTTGTATTTTTCTATCATGGCATAATTCGATAATTACATGTATTTTTAAAAAATCTGCAAAATTATTGATATCTTATTAATTTTTTCATAAATCAGCCGATTATGTTATAATAGGATTACAAATTATAGTTATGTTCATAACCATTATAAATGATAATCTCGTAATGCGTGATGTCCAGTGATAAACCCGTCACGTGTCATGGCCGATTAAATTCTAATAAGTTATGCAATACACTATAATAAGCTGATGTAAAGGTTGAATGGAAATCTTCATCTATAAAAGACCATTCATCCGGTAAGGAGTGTATTATGAGGACTTTAATTGTAGAAGATGATTTTTACATAAGGAAATTGCTCAAAACAGTCCTTTCCCAGTACGGTGACTGTGATACTGTTGTTGACGGCGCAGAAGCGATTCAGGCTTTTCTCATGGCATGGCAGGAAGAGAAACCCTATGATTTGATATGTCTTGATATTATGATGCCAAATATGAACGGCCACGAGGCATTACAGAAAATAAGGGACATTGAAAAGGAAATGATGATTAAAGGCTCAAGAGAAGTAAAGGTTATTATGATTACAGCCCTCAGTGATCCTAAATCAGTTTTTGAAGCCTATTACAAGGGTGGAGCCACCTTTTATATGCCAAAGCCGATAAAACCGGAAAGCCTGATAGCAGAAGTACGTAATCTCGGGTTAATTGAGTGAATTTTTAAATAATCAGTACATACTATGATTATGGGTAAAGCGGCATGTGACCATGTTTGTCCTTCTGCGATTCTCATATAAAACCTCATGAGGTTATCTGAACAGAAATTATCATTATATTATCTTCACAGCCTCTCTGCTCTGCCATATCTGTCAATCTGCCGTTAACGCTCTTTATATCTCCTGTATTACTTACTGTTTTAAGTATTTCTTCATCTGAAACATATATCCAGATACCTCTGGTGCACATTAAAACTGTATCTCCGGAGGTAAGCTTTTGCTGATACAGGGCAATCTCCAGGTGAGGATTTGTTCCTACCATTCTGTAAGCAATGTTTTGCCTGGGAGATATTCTTGCTTCTTCCGGGGTAATCTTCCTGTTTTTCAACATTCTTCCTAAAGGCGTATGATCATCCGTTATCTGTCTTATCTTATTTTTATTAATAATATAAACTCTTATATCTCCGACATGAGCTGCATTCAAACTATTTTCTTTTAAAAGGAGTGCCGTACATTTACAGCCTGAAATCTTACCTTCCTTTTGTCCGTATCTGTATATATCTTCATTTGCCTTTCTCATTGCTCTGACTAGAAGTGATACGTCGGACAAAACTCCTGCATCGGAACCGACAGTTTTTATTGCTATAGAAGGTGCAATACCTGTTCCGTCTGCAATTATAAACATGCTTGTAGAGGAAGGCATAATAAGCATATTATCGCCTGTATCGCCTGTACCTGCATAATTAATCACATAATTACCAGATCTTACCGTACCTGACAGAGGAGAGTGAATTTTTTTCTTCTGACGGTCTGGTTTCTTCTCTGGCAGAGAAGGAGCTTTGGCTGCCGAATAATTTTCACTTTTCCCCAGAGAAGGAGCTTTGGCTGCCGAATAATTTTCTTTCACTGAATAATTCTGGTTTGCAGAATAATTTTTATTCTGAACCGGTGGACTGTACTTTGGTACAGACGAAACATCCTGGTTTAATTTATTTCCGCATACACCGCAGAACTTTGCCGTTCCTTTATTTTGATTGCCACATTTACTGCATAGCATAAATAATTCCTCCCTCTCAAAAATTAAGTAGTGAATAATGAATAAAACAAGGCATTAATTCCTTTTCACTTTTTCACTTTTCACTTTTCACTTTTCACTTTTTCACTTTTTCACTTTTTCACTTTTTCACTTTTTCACGACTCACCCTGGCAACATATTCTTCTTCCATCTGCTTTATATCATCTTTTCCTGCAATCTGGTTTTTTCCTTTATAAAATTTTGTGCCTTCGAGAATTATCTGGTCATATTTATATAGATCGCATCTTTTACCTCTTTCTCCGAATACCAGCACAGGTTCTTCTCCTACAGAGGTATAGCGTTTGTATATCTTACCATCAAATGGATCTTTGTATTTTTCACAGAGAAGGACGCTTTTTTCCGTAAGACCTACTGCCACTCCCGGCCTGTGTCTCAGGGTAAAGAAAGACAGCTTATCTCTGTGGAGTTCTCTTATATAGGAAAGATCCTCTGCATGAGGGAAGATCCATATGTTATGTACAAGACCCATGCCGTAATCTGATGCACTCGAATGGGCTTTAGCGGAATAACGTTCGAAGGTGAGAAAAAATTTTTCTGTCTGGCATATTGAACCCGCGCTTATACCGTAGAGATTGGTTCCTTTTTTTACTGCATCTTTGAAAAATTTTTCGAGTCTGTAGAAACGAAGCCTGTTTGTAAGGACAAAAACTCTTCCTCCGAATATAAATATTGTAGCGCTTGACATTATTCTTTTTCCCAGTTCTTCTCTCTGTTCTTTATAAAAAGAGCTTTTCTGTACGCCGCTTTTCCAGAGATAATAAAGTTCTACATGTCTGCACATAGAAAATAATTCATTGTCTTTATAAATTATATGATCAAAGGTATCTCGAAGTTCTTTACATGTTAAGAGATCTTTACTGGATCTTAAAAGATTTGATAAATCTGATAGCTTTTTCTCTTTCTCTTCGCCTGACAGATCGACTGTGAAAAATTCCGGATCGTCTTTATGATCCTGCAGATAATAAAAATCATAAAGACAAAAATGTTTATACCTTTCCTGGAGATTGGATACCAGTTTGTAAATTTCCTCTACATAGTGGAAATTTTTCTCATAATAATCTTTTTTTATTGCTTTAATCTGATCCTGTTTTTCAGTATATTTCTGATAGAGCCATTTTTCCTTTTCTTTGAATTCATTGAACATGGAATATACTGATAGATTTTGAATATTTCTCGGAAAACTTCCTTCCCACTTGGCATCTATAGAAATACGTTCAAACATTTCTATGAGATGACGGTCGTGATGTTCATGTCCTTTCTGAAAAGCTGCAGTAACGAGGAGTATTTTTTTACTTTTATTTAAAGTTTCATCTGTATGACATGGGTTCAGGATTGTTTCCCTGCACATATTTACAAGATCTTCTTCTTTTACGACATTGCCGTTTAAAAAACACCATCCTTCTGCTTTGTTTTCAAGTAATCCGGGATATTTAAGTTGTTTCATATTATTCACCTTTTCTTAATAAATTATTTAGATAACTGCTTCTTCATAATAAATCCTGGTCAAAAATGAAAATTCCTATAAAATTATAGTGTATTTTATAACTTATTAGAATTTAAGTTGTCGTGACGCGTTACGCGTTACGGGTTTAATCCCTGCGCATCACGCATTACGCTTTACGCATCACGAGGTCATTATTTATGGATAGTTATGAGACTAACTATAAATTAAATTCCGCCACAACAAAGGTATGATCAGACGGTTTTTCTAAAAGCCTCTGATTTATATCTATACAGGATGTAACAGATTTTTCTGCCAGAATTTCTGTTGCCCATATGTGATCCAGACGCCATCCCATTTTTCTCTTTACACTGTTCTTTATTCTGTAATCATAAAAACTATACTGCTCTCCACGCCTTTCATGTTTTCTGAATATATCTATAAGGCCCCATGATTTTAATTTCTCCAGTCCTTTATGTTCTTCAGGGTGAAATCCTACTGAACCGTACAGATTGTCAGGATCGTATACATCAATCCTTTCCGGTGCTACATTGAAATCTCCTGTGAGAATTAACGGGGAGTCCGGTGTAAAATTATTTTTTAAATACTCATGGAGCCTATCAAGCCAGTTCAGTTTATATTTGAATTTTTCCGTTCCCACTTCAGAACCCTGTGGAATATAGACATTTATTATATTTATATTCTTTATTTTACAGGAAATAATGCGGCTTCCTTCGTCTTCACCTGTTCCGTCAAATCCTGCACGCACGTTTTCAACAGGAAATTTGCTTATAATAGCAACACCATTATAACTTTTTTGTCCTTTGAATACACTGTGATAATTTATCTGTTCAAAAGGCTCAACAGGAAAATCTTTATCCTGCACCTTTGTTTCCTGAATGCACAGTATATCAGTAGATGTATCTACGAGCCATCCGGTAATTATATCCATCCTGGCTCTGATAGAATTTGTATTAAAACTGGCTATTTTAAGAGTCATTTATGTTCCCCCTGATATAATATTTTTATCTTTCACTGATACGTTTATCATCACTCAATAATTCCCTTATGGTTTTTGTCAGTTTCCCGAGTGTTACAGGCTTTATAAGAACTTCCTTTACTCCTATAGCTGTTGCTTTTTCAATAAGGTCAGGATCACTGTACCCGGTAATAAGTATTACAGGTATGTCAGGTCTTATATGCAATATTTCTTCTGCCAGTTCTGAACCTTTCATTTTTGGCATAATCTCGTCTGTAATCACAATGGCATATTCATCAGGTTTTTCGCGAAAGATCTGCAGGGCTTCAATACTGCTATTTCTGGAGGAAATCTGATATCCCATCTGTTCCAGTAATTCCTTCATTATTTTAACAATAGATATTTCTTCATCATCTACAAATAATATTTTTCCCTTTACTCCCGGTAAAATATGAAGATCTTCTTTTTCCGGTAATTTATCATCAATTTCTACTCCGGGGAAACATATAGTAATAGTTGTTCCCTTTCCTATATTACTATCTACTGTAATTTCTCCTCCATAGGCTTTCACAATGCCGTACACTACGGCAAGTCCCATGCCGCTGCCTTCTCCTGTTTTTTTTGTCGTAAAATAAGGCTCAAAAATACGTTCTTTAATTTCAGGCGGTATGCCATGACCTGTGTCAGTTACAATGAGTTGAAGGTAAGTCCCCGGTTTCATGTTTTCGTAAATCGTTATATCTTTTGTCTGAATAGATAAATTCTTTAAAATTACTTCCATGGAACCACTTGATTTACTCATAGCCTGGGCGGCATTTGTGCACAGGTTTATTATTATTTGCTGAATTTGTGTCGGGTCTGCCTTTATCCAGACAAGATTTTCCTCAATATGCTCTTTCAGTTCTACTGTAGATGGTAATAATCGTCTGAGTAATTTAAGAGTTTCCTTTACAATCGGACTTATTTGCAGTGGTATTCTTTTTACTTCCGACTTACGGCTGAATGTCAGAATCTGCTTTACCAGATTTATTGCCCTGTTACATGCATTACGTATTTCTTTCAGATTTTTTTCAAATATACTTCCTTCTGTTGTATTATAAATCATAACTTCTGTATATCCCAGAATAGCAACAAGAATATTGTTGAAATCATGAGCTATGCCTGATGCCATTGTGCCTATAGCTCTGATTTTATCAGAGTGACGAAGCTGATGTTCAAGTTTACTTTTCTCTTCTTCTGCCAGTCTTTTTTCTGTTATATCTGTTACAAGAGCAAGAGTTCCCGTATAATTCCCTTTATCGTCATTAATGGGACTCATAGATACAGATGTGTAGATTTTTTTTCCCTCTTTTTTTAGAAATTCACAGTCCAAACCTTCTTTGATTGTTTTTTTGTATTTTTCCATATTTGTCCTGAAATATTCTCTGTCATCTTCTTCTATAAAATCCAGAAACTTCTTCCCGAGCATTTCTTCAGCGTTATATCCCAGTATATCCGATATTTTGGGATTTATAAATGTTGTATTCCCATCTCCGTCTATAGCCCATATGCCTTCCTGTGCAATTTCAAGAAGATGGCGGTATTTTTTTTCACTTTCTCTGAGTAGTGCTTCTATCTGTTTTCTCTCATTGATTTCCTTTTCCAGTTTTTCATTTAAATATTTTCTTTCTTCTATTTCTTTTATAAGCTCACTTCTCTGAGCAAAGAATTGATTTATTAATGTACTTATGTGTCCAAATTCACTTCTATCCTGTTTAAGTCTCTCCAGATAATCAGGGTCATCTTTATTTAGAGCCATTGTTATACTCCTCAGAGGAGATCTTATCCATAATGTAATGGATGTATATAATAAAATCAGCAATATTAAAGCATAGGTAATAACTATTAGAAAGCTCCAGTTAGATGCATTATTCAGGCTGTTTATAATACTAGTTTTAGATACTATATCCATAACTATTACCGGTTCTCTGTTCCAACCATAAAGGGTTTTAAAAAAATGTATACCGTCATGCTCTATTTTGTCGTCAAGTATGTCTTTATGAGAGTAATTATTAAGAATTATGTCACTTCTGGTTAACAGTGACAGTTCGTTTATATATTTTTGGTCCCATAAAAGTCCTGCAAAAAAATAACCTGCAGGTTCGGTAACTCTTTCTTTATCTGCGGTAGGATGAACTGAAGCACCACGAATTTCCAGGAGGCCTTCAGGTGTATTAACAAAAAAGTGAGCGAAGCGATTTTTTTGCCTGAATAAATATTTCATAGATCGTTCATCTATGGGAATTGTTTTTAACCCTGTTTTTTCTAGATTTGATACAGAATAAACAGGTGAGAAACCTGCCGAGTAAATCCATACATAATTTGCATGATATGTTGCAAAAACAGTTGCCAGATTGTTGTCAGCCCAGGTTTTGTCTTTACTTTTTAAAAATGATACCATTTCGTCCCAGTATGTGTAATCATAAGCCAGACTTGATAAAGATTCTCCTTTGATGTCCAGGATTTTATCAAAAATTTTACTTTTTTCCTCTTTTTCTTCCTGAAATAATATTATCAGTTTGTTTTTTTCCAGATGCCTCTGAACAATGAGTACTACGAGACAGAGCATTAATATAGAACATATGAGTAATATTAATTTATTCTGTATATTCATTGATAATATTCCTTGTGAATTTATATTCTAACTATTTTATATGGAAAAGGCAAGTTTAATTTAAAGGTATAGTAATTTTCATTTTTAACCGGGATTTATATGAGAATCGTGACGCGTTACGCGTGACGCGTTACGCGTGACGCGTTACGGGAGGAAGAAATTCTCATACTTCGTTGTGACCGAACAGGTCATGGTTGTGTACAGGATTTATGGGATTACCAGGATAATAAATAGAAGTACTTTACTTGATTTTTCTAATATAAACGTTCCAGTTTAGATTTTTTTCGGAGGAGCATCAGGCAGGCAGACGGTATTTACTTGTCATTCAAATTATTCGGTTTATGCGTCACACGTCACGCGTCACGAGAGTATATATGTATTATTTATGCTCAACTCAGTAATATAATAATGTTAAGAATTGCTTGACAGGATGTTGTGCTGAATCAGAGGGGAAAGCTTACAGGGGTTTATGTATGTTTACACGTTCTGCTCATAAGATCCACCAGCACTATGGCTGTGACAGCTTCCACTATAACAGGTATCCTGAGGGCTATACACGCGTCATGCCTTCCTCCTGTAATGACTTCGGCAGGTTTGCCTGTAGTTAGATCCACTGTCATAAGTGGTTTTTTTATACTGGCAGTAGGTCTTACGGCAACTCTGAAGACGATTTCATTTCCGTTGCTTATACCGCCGTTTATACCGCCTGAATGATTTGTTTTTGTTTTACCTTCTATATTTATTATTTCATCGTTATATTCGCTGCCTGACATTTTACTGCAATTAAAGCCTTCGCCAAATTCTATAGCTTTAATGCCCGGTATGGAGAACATTATATGACTTAGAACGGATTCCAGGGAATCAAAAAAAGGATCTCCCACTCCGGGAGGCAAATCCCTGATTCTACATTCTATTATCCCCCCCAGAGAATCTCCTTCAGAAATTGCTTTTTCCAGAACTCTATCAAAATCTTTGCTTCCTCCTATCTCCAGTATTGTCGCCTCTATTTTAATAGTTTTCAGAATTTTTTTTGCAATTACACCTGCTGCTACAAGCGCTACTGTGAGCCTTCCTGAAAAATGTCCTCCCCCTCTGTAATCATGAAAATCTTTAAATTTTTGCCATGCAACCATATCGGCATGGCCCGGTCTGGGAGTATCTTTCATTTTTTCATAATCGCCTGAACGTATGTCTTTATTTTCAAAGACAACTAAAATTGGTGTTCCTGTAGTTTTTCCATTGAAAATACCACTTCTGATCAGGGGAAAATCGGCTTCTTTTCTGCCAGTTGTTCCTTTAAACCCGCTTTTTCTTCTGTTAAGATCAGGAGTAAAGTCATTGTCCGATATGGAAATACCAGGAGGACAGCCGTCAATGACCACTCCCACCCTTTCCCCATGAGATTCTCCGAATATGCTTATTCTGAAATTTCTTCCGAATGTATTCATAAGATATCGTGACGCGTGACGCGTGACACGTGACGCGAGGAAGTATACTGGATTGTAATCCTTGAAAAAGATTTTATATATTATAGCATATTTTTAATGTCCTGTTGCATGTATTGTTAAATTCTGTTATAAATTAATTGTAAGCGTCCAGCAGTTAGCTGTAATCTATCAGCTAAAGCTTACAAATTTTGACTATGCAAATTAGAGTCTATCCGAAAAGTAATATTTTTTTTAATCCTTTCACTGTCAGGTTCTGGAGCAAAGGAGTCTCCGAAGGACAAAATATATACTGTATTAACAGTCATTTGTAAATTATAGTGTATTTCATAACTTATTAGAATTTAAGTCGTCGTGACGCGTGACGCGTTTAATCCCTGGGCATCGCGCATTACGCTTTACGCATTACGAGGTCATTATTTATGGATAGTTATGAAACTAACTATAATACATTTATAAAAATTAACACAGGAGGTTTATGTTTATGATTAAACAGATTAAAAGATCTTTTTTGATATTTATAGTGTTTTCTGTTATAACAGGTCTCATTTACTCTCTTTCTATAACAGTTTTTGCACAGATTGTGTGTCCTTATAAAGCAAATGGAAGTTTGATTACTGTGAATGGAAAAATTGCAGGTTCTGAACTTATCGGACAGAATTTTTCAAAACCTGAATATGTTCATGGCAGACCTTCGGCGGTAAATTATGATGGAGGTTCTTCCGGGGGGGCTAATTTTGGGCCTACGAATAAAAAATTGATCGACCGGGTAGAGGGCCTTATAAAACAGATAGAAGGTGAAAACAAAATATCTTCCGATAAAAAGATTCCTGCCGACCTGGTACTGGCTTCAGCCAGCGGTCTTGACCCTCATGTAAGTCCTGCAGCTGCTATGATACAGGTTAAAAGAGTTGCTGAGGCCAGAGGCCTTTCCGAAGGAGTAGTAGATAATTTAATAAGGAAAAATACGGAACATCAGTTTTTAGGACAGCAGGTTGTAAATGTTTTGAAGCTTAATATAGCTCTTGATGAAATTTCTGCAGGGAAATGAGGCGAGAATTTTGGATGATAAAAGACCTGAGCCTGAGCATCTATTAAATCTTATCAAAGATGAGGAGCATAAAAAAGAGCGTAAGAGAGGATATCTGAAGATTTTCCTGGGCTATGTGGCAGGCGTTGGAAAGACCTATCGCATGCTGACTGAAGCCAGGCAGCTAAAACAAAAAGGGCATGATGTTATTACAGGCATAGTGGAAACTCATCAGAGGGTTGAAACAGAAGTTTTACTTGACGGGCTGGAGATAGTGCCGAAGAAAAAAATAGATTATAAAGGTATAGCCCTGGAAGAAATGGACCTTGATGAGATAATCAGGAGAAAACCTGAATATGTTCTGGTAGATGAACTTGCCCATACAAATGTCCACGGCTCAAGACATATGAAACGTTATCAGGATGTGGAAGAACTTCTGAACAGTGGAATAAGTGTTTATACTACTGTCAATGTTCAGCATATTGAGAGTTTGAATGAAATTATATATCAGATAACGCAGATAGAAGTAAAGGAAACAGTTCCTGACAGTATATTTGAAATGGCAGATAAGATCGAACTTGTCGATCTCCCCGTAGACGAACACCTTCAGAGACTTGGTGAGGGTAAGGTATATATACCTGAAAAGGCAAAGGTTGCTGCAGCGAAATTCTTCAGAGAAGGCAATCTTCTGGCTCTCAGAGAACTGTCTTTAAGATATACGGCAAAACGTGTCGATGACGCTATGCTCTCTTATATGAAACTTCATAGGATAAAGGGTATATGGCAGGCCAATGCAAGACTTCTGGTGTGTATAAGTCCGAGTCCAACTTCGGAACATCTCATACATATGACCCATAGATATGCAGATGATTTGAACGGAGAATGGTATGCAGTATATATGGAATCTCCCGGTCTCGGCAGACTCAGTGACGAACAAAAAGTTGTCCTGGAAAAAAATATGCATATTGCCGAAGAACTGGGCGGCAAAGTTGTAAGACTGAGCAGTTTGAACCCTGCAGATGAGTTAATATCCTTTGCCAGAGGAAAAAATATAAATCTGATTATTCTTGGTTATACCAGGAAACCTTATATTGAAAGACTTCTGAAAGGCTCTATATTCAATGATATTCTGGAAAAAAGCAGCCCTATGCAGGTTCTTGTTGTTGATAGTACCGGGCCGACAAAGCAATATATTCAAAAGAAAATTATAAGAAAGCAGAAAATATCTTTTCCCTGGAAATCTTTATTTATGCCTTTTTTTATTATACTCTTTGCTACAGGTTTTTCTTATATTCTGAAACCTTTACTTACTATAACAGATATTCCTTTAATATTTATACTGGCAGTAATTTATAGTGGTGTGGTATCAGGCCTGCATGCAGGTATATTGTCATCATTACTGGCTGTACTTTGTTTCGATTTTTTCTTTGTAGAACCATATCTTACATTTTCTGTCAAAGATGTAAGGTTTATCATTACATTTTCAGTTATATTTATTGTAGGTATTGTTACCAATATATTTGCCGAGTTTATCAGAAGACAGAATGAATTTTCCAGAAAAAGAGAGAGGTATATTTCAACCCTTTACCAGTTCAGCCGCAGTCTCCTTTCTTTTTCGGATTTAAAGGAACTGTTAAAATATACAGTAAAAGAAATATCCACTTTATTCGATCTTGATGCTGTAATACTTATACCTGATAAAGAGCAAAAGCTTACCTTAAAAGCAAAGAACAGAAGCAATATTTCTTTTGATGATCATGAAAAAAACGTTGCATCATGGGTGTTTTCTCATGGCGAACAGGCCGGCCTTGGTACGGAAACACTTCCATCTGTGAAATGGAGGTTTATTCCTTTAAAAGTTAAGCAGGGAGTCATTGGAGTCCTTGCTGTTTCTCCTCACAGAGAAAATTTTTATTTTTCCTCTGAAGAAGAATATCTTCTCGAATCATTTGCCGGCATAATTTCTCCTGCCATTGCAAACACTGTACAGTTATAGATTTTTATATTATTTTTTTTGCTCCTCTTCCTGATTACTAATACCAACAGACATGACCGGAGCGGTCACAACCAAATATGAAAATCAACATCCAGTGAAGGTGCAAACTTCATCATTTTCATATAAAATTGCTTTA
>JAKPQU010000093.1 GCA_029555925.1 Bacillota bacterium | reverse complement strand
TTACGGTACTTAGGAATGGCAGTTAAATAAATGTCTCAAATATATTAATCGTGACGCGTAACGCGTAACGCGTGACGCGAGGAAAGAGACAATTAATAAATTTTCATTCCTTATTGAAGTCGTTTAATAGTAAAAACTGTTTCTATTCTGCTTCTTGTTTTATCCATGGCAGTAATTTTTACCTGATTGTCTCCCAGTGTCAGAAGGGCTTCTCCTTTAAATAAAAGAGAATTGCCTCCCGGCGGAACTTCACCTGAATACTGTCCGTCTACTACAGAGAGAACTGCCGGTTGATTATCAATAAGTACCTCCACTATACCGCTCCCGGAAGGTGCCGTGGCAATACCTGTGATATTTACTTTTGAGCCACTGCACTCATAAATTCCGGCAGAAAATCCTTTTGGCTCCAGTATTTTTATAGTTAAACTCACTGATGCAGTTGAGCCCGGTGAAGGAGTTGCCGTTACGGGAACAGGCGTTACAGGAACAGGCGTTACGGGAGTTTCTACCGGAGTCGGTGTAGCCTTCGGAACTTTTGCTTCTGCCTTAACAACAGTATCTGTATAAATTTTATTTTTCGGTTCCAGTTCTGAAGCTTTCTTAAATTGTTCCAGGGCATTTTCATAATCATTTTTTTTATCATATATACACCCTGCCAGATAGTGAACCTGGCTGTCAGAATCATTGTCAAGTATGGCTGATTTATATTCTTCAAGAGCCTGATCAAGGTCTCCTTTGCGTTCATAAGCCACTCCGAGATCTTTATGATATTTATAATTATTACTATCAAAATCTGTCGCTTTTTTATAATTATCTATGGCTTTCTGGAAATCTTTCTTTTTCATATAAATTTCACCGAGTGTACCATAAATAGTGGCTTCAGCAGGAAAACTTTTACTGGCTTCAGTCATTTCTTTTTCTGCCAGGTCAGGTTTATTAATTTTTAGATAACAGAGGCCAAGATAATAATGGGCCATTCCCTGATTTGCCCCTTTTAATGCTATGGCACCTTTATACTGGGCAGATGCTTTTTCATAATTTTTCTCATCACAGTATATTTTCCCGAGAGAAAAATATACTTCCTCTGCAAAACTCCCCTTCGGGTCCAATTTCAAATATTTTGCATAATATGGTTTTGCTTTTTCCGGATTATTTTTACCATACTGAAGAACCCTTCCCAGATTATAATTTAATTCCTTATCATCAGGTTTTACTTTCAATGCTGCCTTATACTGTTCGACTGCCTTATCATATTTATTCCATTTTTCATACACTATGCCCAGTGCTTTACGGTAATCCGTTATTTCAGGGGCCAGTTTTATGGCACCCAGCAGTTCTTTTTCTGCAGAAGCAAAATCGCCGCCCTGCATAAAAGTAAGGCCCTGAATTGCATGTTCTTCCGCCTCTTTATTCCTGTCTTCGGAAAAAGCCGGCAATGTTATGTTTACAATCATCAAGAGAGAACATATAAATAATATAAAAATATATTTCAATAATAACAACTCCTTTGTTTATAGTCAGTTCGTAACGCGTGACGCGTGACGCGTGACGCGAGTATTGCATCCAGGGGATATCACCCGTTACGCGTTACATATCACAAATTTAACACAATCTCTTTCTTATCTCTGACGAAATCCTTTCTGCCACATCATTCATTTCATCTTTATCTAAAGCCTCTACCATGACCCTGACTAAAGGTTCTGTACCTGACGGTCTCACAAGGATCCTTCCCCTGTCAGAAAGATTTTTCTCTTCCTTCTCTATCAATTCCCCGAGATAAAGATCTCTCCCAAAACTATTTTTATCCAGAACAGGTATATTTACAAGTATCTGAGGATATTTAGCTACTTCCGAGCCGAGTGTTTCAAGAGATTTCCCCGTATCTAACATAATCTTCAACAGCATAAGAGCCGTAATAAGACCGTCACCTGTATTATTATAATCCAGTAATATTATATGGCCTGACTGTTCTCCTCCCAGAATTCCACCATGTTTAATCATTGCTTCCAGAACATACCTGTCTCCCACATTTGTTCGCAACATTTGAATGGATTTTCTCTTCAACGCAAGTTCAAAACCAAGATTGCTCATAACTGTAGATACAACAAGATTATTTTTAAGCATTCCTTTATCTTTCAAATAGGAAGCGACAATAAACATCATTTTATCTCCGTCTACAATATGGCCTTTTCTGTCTACAGAAATAACTCTGTCTGCATCCCCATCGAAGGCAAACCCTATGTCTGCCTGTTCGGAAACCACTCTTCTGGAAAGACTCTCCACACAGGTTGAACCACATTTATCATTTATATTAATCCCATCTGGAGAAATATTCATTTCTATTACATATGCACCGAGTTCTTTTAAAATTGCAGGGGCAATAACAAAAGAAGCTCCGTTGGCACAATCAATTACAATTTTCAGACCTTTTAACAGATTACCGTCATATAAATTAAAAATATTCTGTTTAACAGAAGAAAGGTACATATGAATTATATCTTCTCCAAGAACTCTGCCCAGTTCTTTTCCTGCAGGAGAAGGCAATTCATGATGTTTTTCAAGCAAAGCTTCTATTTCATCTTCCTCTCTATCTTCAAGTTTAAAACCACGGGAACTGAAAAATTTTATGCCATTATCAGGAAAAGGATTATGAGAGGCAGAAATCATTACTCCTCCGCAGGCAGAGGTGCGGGAAGTCAAAAAAGAAACAACAGGGGTCGGAACAACTCCCAGTTTAAGAGCAGATACACCTGCAGAACACAGACCCGATACAATAGCGTGTTCCAACATATCTGACGATATTCTTGTATCTTTCCCTATAATAAAATATTGAGAACCATCTTTTTTCTTTTCTGACAGAATATAACCGCACACCCTGGCAAGCTTAAAAGCCAGAGCAGGAGTTAAATCTTTATTTGCAATACCTCTGACACCATCTGTGCCGAATAATTTACCCATTAAAAAACTCCTCTTTTCAATCTGTTTTAGTTACAGGTTTTTTTACAGAATCAACTTTCTTATCGATTCTAACTACTATCTGAACTGTATTGTTTATAACATTAATTCCTTTTACAGGAACAATCCATACCTTTGCAGCAAAATCGTCTGTCTTTTTATCAATATCTACGGGAGATGTACGTACACTCTGAACTGACTTGCCTTCTTCCGAAATAATTTCAATGGTAGCAGTGGCATGTCTGAGGGAAATCTCTTTTATTACATATCCGTCAGGTAAACTGCCTGTAATAGATGGTATTATGGGGACAGTTCTAAAAATCCTGTCAGGAATAATCTCTATCCGGACTTCCACCTCTGAAGGCTTAACAGTCAGGCCGGATATAATCTTACCCTGCCTGTCAGTAACAAAAGGTTCTTCCATTTTTTTCAGACTCAAATCCGCATTAGAAACATCAGGTTTTACTATTACTTTATTGACATTGACCATGATCTCTTCCGGACCTTTCACCTTTACAGTTCTTTCCGGAAGTATTTTCACATTTTCTCTTGATACAACATATCCACTTTTAGGCTTTCCTTCAAATTCCACTGTTATCTCCATTGTTTTCTCTATTAATTTATCAATTTTTATATCTACTGCCTGTGGTTCTACAGATACTACATCTACCAGGCTCGATGCCTGAACAAGAACCCTGTAAGTACCTGTAGATTTATTGCTTAAATCTACAGATGCACGGACACCTCCCGGTTTCATATCGGAAATAATATCTTTATTACCTCTCACCTTCACAAATACATCATCCTGCATTTCCACAACAGTTAAATCAGACGCAAGTCCTTTGACTTCAATAGGAACAACAAAAGAAGTAACTGCCAGATTTTCCTGGAAAGGTGTATCCTTATAATAAACATAGATCCATAAAAAAATTGCAAACACAAGTGAAAGGATCTTTAAATTTATATCTTTTTTTAAAAAATTGGTCATACCCATATTATTTATTACAAGCAATTAGTAATATATATTCATAGCGCATAATTGGTGAGATGTAAATGGTGAGATGAACAAATTACCTTTATGTACTTCTCACTTCTCACTAAATGCTCAATCCTGTTTTATATTCAAAATTTCTCCGGACATATCCATATTTTTCTGATACTCATCATCATGTACCAAATTTTCTGCCTCTTTCGATTCTTCCTGCAGTTCCTCCAGCTGGGGTAAAGGAACAGTTATAAACTCTTCGCTGAAATCGCCTTCTTCTGTTACCATAGTATTTTCTATACTCTCTGCTTCTACGAATTCCTCAACTATATCTATTCTATCAATATTATCCGCCACAGGGGTAACAGCATTTTCTTCATATATTTTCACATCTTTTTCTTCCTGTTCCGGGATGTATTTACCTTTCAGAAGAGAAGTTCTTGCTATTTTAGCTTTCAAATCCTTTATAGTTTCCGTTTCTACAGTGAACTGCTTTATTACAGGGAAGAAAAGGAATCTCTTCTCAATTCTTTTCTTTGGATTACAGAGTGCACGAAGGTGATGTGACAGAGCTTTCATGCTCATATTATATTTGAGACGACCGTTGGTGCAGACCGATACGCTTCCTGTTTCTTCCGATACGACGACGGCAATAGCATCAGTATGTTCGGTAATGCCGATAGCAGCTCTGTGTCTTGTACCAAGATCCCTGTCTATTTCCGCATTCTCCGTCAGAGGAAGATAACATGCTGCAGAATATATCCTCTTATCTTTTATAATAACGGCTCCGTCATGGAGAGGAGAATTATGGAAAAAAATAGTTTGAATCAATCTTGAACTGATGGATGCATTCAACTGAGTGCCTGTTTCCATAAATTCCTCAAGACCAATATCTCTTTCTATTACAACAATAGCTCCTACTTTCTTTCTGGACATATGAAAACATGCATCTACAATCTCGTCTACCATGCTTGAAATCTCTTCTTCCTTGCTGGTTAACATACCCAGAATTCCACCTTTACCTATCTGTCCCAGAGCTCTTCTCAATTCCGGCTGAAATACTATAGGAATTGCAACGAATATCATGACTATAACCTTATCTAACATCCAGTAAAGGGTTCTCATAACAAAGAGATGACATATACCGAGAGAAAGAAGAAGAACTCCAACTCCCTGAAGAATCTGTATTGCCCTTGTACCTCTTATAAGTAATAAGAGTTGATATATAAAAAAGGCAATTATAAAGATTTCCAGTATATCTTTATATGTAATCCTGGGAAAGGGGAAAGGTAGTTCCAAGCAATTCACTCACTTCCGTAAAAAACAATTTATTCCTACCAATTTTATTATATTCTCTAATGTTTATATAGTCAATTCATGATTGCAATTTTTATACCAGGATTTAGAGGTTTTTTAAGGTCACGAAAATTATAAAAGTCATTTTCTCTGTCCACAACTATGTTTTTACAGGTACAAACAGGAATATAAAATACCTGAAAGAAGTCGATAGTCTTCCGTTAGTACTTTGATTTAGAAAAAATGGCTTATTTCCCAGGTTCTAGCAATTTAAAAAAGCTAGATATTTCAATGTCAATTTATAATCAAAGTATTAGCGGAACAGCATCTTAAAAACACCCTCTCCTTAATCCTCTCCCTCAAGGGAGAGGAAATAAGAGGCAAATCCTTTAAGCAGAAATCCAATATTACTTATCTTAATGACATTGCGCTTAACGCGTCACGAGAGCATATATGTATTATTTATGCTCACCTCAGTAATAAGTTATGAAACACACTATAAGTGCAATTCCCAGTAAAAATGAATCTACCTGTCATAAAAAAACACTATACCTCTTGACATTTTTTCTACTTTGCAGTATTCTATTATGGCAATAAAGCCGAAGTGGTGGAATTGGCAGACACGCTGGATTCAGGATCCAGTGAGCCTTAAGTAAGCTCGTACCGGTTCGACTCCGGTCTTCGGCATAACAAAAGAGGAACATTCAAATGGATGTCCCTCTTTTATTATTTTTCACGGAAATAAAACATCTATATTATTAGTACCGTAACAGGTAAAAGGGTATCCATAAAAAGCTTCTGCCTGGCGGGCTCTGGAGAAGAAAAATTCGTTTTTTCTATAGTATTAGAAATTAACCAGTGGTTAATTTATTGTCTGTAAAACAAATTAAATAAGGCAAATTATTTTTCTTCGTAAGAGCCTGGCAGGCAGAAGCTGATAAATGGTTACTAATTTGCCTGTAGCGGTACTAAGTACCGTAACAGGTAAAATGGTATCCGTAAAAAGCTTCTGACTGGCAGGCTCTGGAGAAGAAAAATTCGTTTTTTCTATAGAATTAAAAATTAAATAAAGTAATATTTTTTTTAATCCTTTCCACTGACAGGTTCTGGATCAACGAAGTCTCCGAAGGCCAAAATATATACTGTATTAACAGCCAGTTGTAAATTAAATATAGGCAAAATAGTAAATGTCTGTAAAAACAGGTTTTCTTTCAGGAGGATTATATATTTTTCGGAAGAGCCTGGCAGTGGAAATGTACGGGGCGACTTTTCGGATAGGCTCTTACTGAGGTGAGCGTAAATAATACATATATGCTCTTGTGACGCTTAACGCGTAACGGGTTTATATCGCGCATAACGCATCACGAGGTTATTAATTATACATTGTTATGAAATTGACTACAAACCGTTATGTGAAATATGTAAAAATTTTGCAGGAAAACTTTTTTTAATTTCTTTTATGAAAAATAAAATTGCTTCTATTATGCTCTATATAACATCAGCAGGAGTCATTATTTTTGGTCTTGTTTATTTGTTTACTCCGGAAATAATGCCATATCATGAGAGATATCTGGCCATTACTCATGAAGAACTGCCACCGAACATAGCAGCGCTTTTTCTTTATATGCTTAAAGGAGCCGGCTCTATGGCGCTGGCCATTGGTATAAGCCTTTTTATGATGGTCAGATGGTATTTTTCTAAAGGCGATAAATTTATATCAGTAATAATTCTCATTATGATGCTTGTTTCCCTTATTCCATTGCTTTTCATAACTCTTTCCATAGGCCTTTATACACCTTGGTGGCTGGTCTCCATTATAATTATACTTGTTGTTACGGCGATTATTATAAATAGATAGTTATAGTGTATTTCATAACTTATTAGAATTTAAGTCATCGTGACGCGTAACGCGTGACGCGTGACGGGTTTAATTCCTGCGCATCACGCATTACGCTTTACGCATTACGAGGTCATTATTTATGGATAGTTATGAAATTAACTATAATGAGCATAGAAATTATAGTGCTTAGAATCCTCGCGTCACGCGTCACGCGTCATGCGTCACGAAAGGTGATTTCTTTTGGATATTTTTAAAGTGACAGGACAGACAGGTATCTGTGAAATTATGCCCGGAACCATAGATGATGCAAGTAAATTTTATAAAAATAAAAAAATATTTATTGTAACAGATAAAAATGTAAGAAGTATTTATGAAAAAGCCTTTCCTCCCGGTGAGATTATAGAAATAGGTACCGGGGAGGAAACTAAGACAGTTGAAACGGCACTGGATATATATGAAAAGCTGCTTTATTTTGAAGCAGATAGGTCTTCCTTTATTATGGGAATAGGAGGAGGAATAGTCTGTGATATAACAGGTTTTATTGCATCTACTTACATGCGTGGTATATCTTTTGGATTTATTCCCACAACATTACTTGCCCAGGTAGATGCTTCCATAGGAGGAAAAAATGGTGTTAATTTTAAAAAATATAAAAATATCATAGGAGTGTTTAAACAGCCAGAATTTGTCTTATATGACATTAATTTCCTGAAGACTCTTCCTCATACGGAACTGCTCTGTGGTTTTGCTGAAATTATAAAGCATGCAGCAATAAAGGATCTATATTATTTTGAATATCTGGAAAAGAATCTGGATAATATTCTTTCTCTCAGAAAGCCTGAAATACAGGAGGTAATTTCTAGATCTATTTCTATAAAAACCGGTATTGTCAATTTTGACGAAAGGGAATCCTTCGAGAGAAAAAAATTGAATTTCGGCCATACCTTCGGACATGCCATAGAAAAATGTTCGCATATACCACATGGACAGGCTGTAAGTGCCGGTATGGTTTTTGCAAATAATATTTCTCTGTCTATAGGAATACTTCCGGTAAAAGAAGGGGAAAGATTTAAAGATCTTCTCAGAAGATTTAACCTGCCTGTAGAAATTGAATTAAATAAAGAAATTATATTTGATGCCATAAAGAGGGATAAAAAACGTAATTCTGAGACGATTGATTTTGTAATTTTAGAAAAAATAGGTTCTGCCAGGATTGTCAGAATAAAAATAGAAGAACTGGAAAAATTTTGTATATAGCTAATCAATCATATGTCAAGCGTTACATGTAACGTGTTACGAAGAAAGGCGGATTTAATTATGATAATAGTAATGAAAAAAGATGCAACGGAAAAACATATAGAAGACGTTGTGAAAACAGTTGAATTAAAGGGATTTAAATCACATTTATCACAGGGAGTAGAGGTTGCAATCATCGGAGTTATCGGTGATGAAAGGAAATTCACTGAAAGAGATTTTGTTTTACTTGACGGTGTGGATAATGTTATTCGTATATTGAAACCTTATAAACTGGCAAGCAGAAGTTTTCATCCGGAAAATACCGTTATAGATATAGAAGGAGTCAGAATAGGAGGGAAAGATATTGTAGTTATTGCAGGGCCATGTGCTGTTGAGAATGAAGAACAGATTATGGTCTGCGCCAGAACAATAAAAGATGGGGGAGGGAAAATATTAAGGGGAGGAGCTTTTAAACCGAGAACTTCACCCTACAGTTTTCAGGGACTTGGTGAAGCAGGTCTTGAATTACTCAAAAAAGCAAAAGAAGAAACAGGTCTTCTGATTATAACAGAGGTTATGGATACGAATGAAATAGAGCTTATTGAAACATATACGGATATATTCCAGATTGGCGCGAGAAATTTTCAGAATTATAAACTTCTGAAAGCAATAGGAAGTAAGAGAAAACCTGTTTTGTTAAAAAGAGGCTTTGCAGGAACTATAAAAGAATTACTCATGTGTGCCGAATATATTCTTTCAGAAGGAAACGAACAGGTAATTCTCTGCGAGCGGGGCATAAGAACGTTCGAAGACAGCACCAGATTTACTCTGGATTTGAATGCTGTGCCTTTGCTTAAAAAACTTACCCATCTTCCTGTTTTTGTAGATCCCAGTCATGGCACAGGTGACCATGAACTGGTAATACCTATGTCACGGGCTGCTGTAGCTGCCGGTGCAGACGGTCTTATTGTAGAAGTTCATCCTGACCCGAAAAATGCTCTTTCCGATGGTTATCAGACTCTTACCTTTGAAAAATTTTATGTCTTAATGAAAGAACTGAAGAAAATAGCTTTTGCTATTGATAGAAGTGTTTAGATATGATTGAAATAATACCTGTTGGACATATAGATAGTTCCGTAGAAATTCCCGGATCAAAAAGTTACAGTGCAAGGGCACTTCTTATAGCTGCCCTTGCAGGAGGAAAAACTCTGCTGAAACATGTACTTATCTGTGATGATTCAAGATATATGGTTCACGGGCTAAGAGAATTTGGCGTTAACATAATAGAAGAAGGAAATTCTTTTACTGTTTATGGTACAGATGGAATACTACAGGTTCCTCATAAGGAAATATTTCTCGGAAATTCCGGCACTGCTACAAGATTTTTAACAGGTTTTTCTTCTCTGTGTCCCGGAAGATCCGTCCTTACAGGTAACAGCAGAATGAAAGAAAGGCCGATTATTGAATTATTGAATGGCTTAAAACAGTTGAATGTGAACAGTTATTCCCTGACAGGATGTCCCCCTGTAGAGATATACGGAGGCACATTGAAGGGAGGTACCTGTGAAATGAAAGGTTCTATCTCGAGTCAGTATTTTTCATCAATAATGATGATTGCTCCTTTTGCCATGTCAGACACTGTGATTAAAGTGTCCGGTGAACTTACGTCAAAATCTTATATTGATATTACGATTGATATTATGAAGTATTTTGGCGTTAATGTTGATAATGATAATTACAGAGAATTTTTTATAAAATCAGGACAGAGATACACTTCACGGGAATATACAGTGGAAAGCGATGCTTCTTCTGCATCATATTTTTTTGCGGCAGCAGCCATAACTGGCGGCACTATAGTTGTAAAAAACATAAATCCTTTTTCACTTCAGGGTGATATGAAATTTGTAGATTTACTCGAAACCATGGGCTGTTCCGTAATCAGAAAAGACAGAGAGATTTCTATTACAGGAAGGCCTTTAAGAGGCATTGACATTGATATGAATAAAATGCCTGATACTGTTCAAACCCTTGCTGTTGTAGCATGTTTTGCAGAAGGAGAAACTGTAATAAAAAATGTTTCTAATTTGAGAATAAAGGAAACTGACAGGTTGAAAGCCCTTGCTGCGGAACTTGCAAAGACCGGCATTTCTGTGAGTGAAACGGAGGACGGTCTGGTTATAAAAGGAGGACATCTTAAAGGAGCAGAAATTGACACATTTGATGATCACAGAATGGCTATGAGTTTTGCTCTTATGGGGCTCAGAGTGCCGGGAATAAAAATAAAAAACCCTCTCTGTGTGAATAAATCTTTTCCTGAATTCTGGGAGAATTTGAAACATATTGGTGTTTTATTACGTGACGCGTAACACGTTACCGGAAGAAGGCCCTTCTTGTATGCTTATAGTCAGGTCACTAAAAGAGCCGGTGCTATTTACACCGGCTCTGTTGTCAAGCAAGTCGTCATTGTTGTTATTCCGGTCTGCAATCCTCTATGATAATACCATGCCGGTCTTCATGGAGGATTTCCATCCTTTCTTCCATTCGCTCTTCCATTTGCTCTTCCATTCGCTCGTCAAGGGGCATAGTAACTCACCCCCTCTCGGATTACTTGCCCGTTTATACCATATCGCTATCAATTTTAATATTCTAAATATCCTGACTTTGCCCGGCGTTTTTCCGATTCCTGTTAATCATAGAAAATCCTGGAATCCTGTTCTTTTTATCCCTGGCACCGGTCAGTCAAAGTTTTATAGTTGATAGCCAGATAGTATTACCCCTATTTTATTTATATCATAAAAATATAAATAAGTAAATAAAGTCTATACTTTTGCATTTTTTACGCAAAGCCTTATGCCACCTTGTAGGGGCGCACGGCCGTGCGCCCCTACAAGGTAACGGTTTTTCAAAATTCTGCAAAAGTGTAGTCATAATAAAAAGCTGACAGGTGACTGCTGATAACTGATTGCTATTTTAATAACTTTTTTACACAGAAGGATTTCTACCGGATACGGCGAACTCTCCTGTTGTAATGCAGGATTTTTTATATAGAGTGAAGAGCAGTATTCTCTACTCACCACTCACTACTCACTTATTAAAGAGATGATTAAATGTTTGTTTTCATATCTCTGGCTCAGAAGAATGTTACCAGGAAAAAAGAGAGAAGTGCTCTGACCATAATAGGAGTACTTCTTGCAGTTGCCGCTACAATATCACTTGTCTCTATTGCCGAAGGGCTTTATGAAAGATTGAATTATGAAATAAATCTTCAATCGGTAAGTCTTTATGTAATTCCTAAATCTACATCTTTTTTACCTGCCGGTTCTATGGGAGCTATTGGAAGCGGTTATCTCACAATACCCTGTGAAGCCATTGACCAGATAAAGTCTATACAGGGAATAAAAGAAGTAACAGGTATAACCAGATTACTGGCATCTGTCGGGGAAGATAAAATGGGTGTTGTTGTATGGGGTATAAACCCGGAGAAACTGAATGTGTTTTTTCCTAAACTCGAACTTCAGGATGGAGAAACCATTCAGGCGAGCCATCAACTCATAATAGGCCCTCAGATATCAAAGGTGCTGAATATTGATAAAGGCGGAGCATTTCCTATCTCTGAGACAGAGTTTACTGTAGTAGGAAAAAACTACAGAGTGTCAAGTTTTGAAGATTATGCCTGTTTTATCTCCCTCGAAGATGCACTTGCAGCTCAAAAAGCTAACGGTGTTCAGGAAATATGGATTCAACTTGAAGATAATCTGGCAAATCCCGATATAGAAAAGATAATCAAACAGATTTTAACCATAAAAGGTATTTCAGTAAAGACTAAAGCCGAGTATCTTGGAGATGCCAATCATTTTGTCGATCTTGTAAGGCTTCTTCAGTATGCTATTTCAGCTATAGGAATATTAATTGCCATAACTGCTTCTATGAATACAATGCTTATGTCTACCTATGAAAGAATGGATGAATTCGGAACCCTCAGAGCTATAGGAGCATCCAGATTTTTTATCTTCGGTATGGTTTTATGTGAGTCCTTGTTTCTTTCTACCATAGGAGGAATTCTTGGTATTGTTCTGGGATATCTGGGAGCAGGTCTTTTCAATGATGCCATTGTTACACTGTTGAAACTTTCTTTTCCTGTGTCACAGGTTACCGTGAAACTGGTTCTTGAAGCTCTGGCTCTTTCCATAGGAGTTGGCCTTTTAGGTGCCTTAATACCTGCTTTTATAGCTTCCAGAATGGATATTATAAAGGCTTTGAGATGGGAGTGAGATTAACAGTGGCCAGTGATCAGTGACCAGTGACCAGTGATAATAGTATCACGCGTCACGCGTCACGCGTTACGCGTCACGACTATTAATGAATGTAAGAGTACAGAATTTAAGAAAATATTTTGAAGCTTCTGCCGGTATTATCAAGGTTATAGATAATGCGAGTCTTACCGTTGAGAAGGGCGATTTTATCGCAATCATGGGCTCTTCCGGCTGTGGCAAATCGTCACTTCTTTTTTTACTGGGCTGTATAGATGCTCCTACATTTGGAAGTATTTATCTTGATAATGTGGATGTTTCAGAGGCAGATGAAGCTACAAGAGAGAAGATAAGACTTTATAATATAGGTTTTGTTTTTCAAAATTACAATTTGCTTCCCACACTTACAGTCATAGAAAATATTATTCTTCCCATGCAACTCGGAGATACATTTAAAGGCCAGAGAGAAGCAAGAGCACTGGCCCTTTTACGTGTAGTCGGACTGGAAGAGAAAAAAGATGACAAACCTTCAAATTTATCGGGAGGACAGCAACAGAGAGTGGCCATTGCAAGAGCTCTTGCCAATAAACCGGGACTTTTACTGGCAGATGAACCTACAGGTAATCTGGATGCAAAAACCAGCAGAGAAATCATGCAGGTTCTGCGTTCTATAAATGAAACACAGGAAGTGACTCTTATCATGGTCACTCATGATCCGAAATCTGCAAGTGTTGCCAATCGTATTTTTTATCTTGAAAACGGACAGCTCAGGGGAACACTGGTTTGAAACAGTGAGCAGTTATCAGTGACCAGTAACCAGTGAAGAGTGAAAAGTGAGTAGTGAATGGTGAAAGGAATGCATACCCGTCAGGCGTTACGCGTTACGATTATCACGCATCACGATCAAACATGGAGCCGAAATTTTTGATAGAAGTTATTGACGTTACAAAAAAATATAAAACCATTACGGCATTAAATAATATTTCTTTTAAGGTAGAGAAGGGTGAGATTTTCGGCTTTCTCGGGCCTAACGGTGCGGGCAAAACAACTACTCTCAGGATTCTTACAGGTCAAATAAAACCTACTTCAGGTAAAGCTTCCGTATGTGGCTATGATATAATCAGGGACAGGAAAAATCTTAAAAAAAACATAGGCGTAGTATTTGAACATCAAAATCTCTATCATAGATTGAGCGGCATACATAATCTGGAGCTCTTCAGAAGATTGTACGGAGTATCACAGAAAAGGGTTTATGAAGTCCTGGACATGGTTGAACTGTCACAGAGAGCAAAAGAAGCAGTGCAGAATTATTCCCGTGGAATGAAACAGCGTCTTCTTATAGCCCGTGCTCTTTTGCATAAACCGTCTGTAATGTTTCTGGATGAACCTTCAACAGGCCTTGACCCTCATTCGGCTCATCAGGTCAGAAATATGATTTTAAATCTGAGCAAAGAAGGAGTTACTGTATTTCTTACAACTCATTATCTGGAAGAAGCAGAGTTTCTGTGTAACCGTGTGGCTATAATAGATAGAGGCACTATAATTGCTCTTAACAGAACTGAGAATCTTAAAAACCTTTATTCTTCAAGAACAGTTAATGTTAAAATAGAAGAAAATGGAATTGCTAAAGTAATATCTTTACCTGTAGATAGCAATGATACAGGAGATAAAATAAAAGAATTTTTGACAGGTAAAATCCTTCTATCCATACACTCTGAAGAGCCGAAACTAGAAGAAGTTTTTTTAAGAATTACAAATAGAGGTAATCTATAGTTGACTAATTATAGTAGATTTGCTAGAATAAGTAGATTGAAAATACAAAATATTAACCTCTATGGTAATCCCTCTGTAAATAAATATATGAAGAATTTTATTCAGGTAATTAAAAAATGAAAGAAAATTTAATACCATCACCGCCAAAATGGTTAATAGTTTTTTTCGGAGTAATCAGTTTTTTTTCTTTATTGATGATTTTGCTTGGGAAATATGGCCTTTCCTCTGTAGATATGGGAAAGGTTTTATATAAGGTTAATTGTTCTTTTTACGGGCAGGATAAAGGTAGGGCAGAGAAAGTAGCTGAAGAATTTAAAGCCAGGTCTTTGGATGTAGAAATTGTTTCAAAGGTGGCTTATAAAACTGAAGATAAAGGGTTTATAGCAGCAGTCAGTTATCAGCTAAAGGACAGAGAATTTCTTGCCAATCAAACAAAAAAAGTACTGGAGAGTAATGGATTTTCTGTAAAGGTTTTCAGCCCCGATATAAATCCCAATGTAACTATAGTTCAGATAGGCCCTGTTTATCAGCGTTATGAAGATGCTGTGGACATGGCTAAAAGGGTTTTAAATAAAGCAGCCATAAAATGTTCTGTAGAAGCCAATAAAGTTGTTAAAGGAAAAGAAACTGTATATACTGTTATTGTCAGGACAAAGGATAAGTTTCTTGCCGAAGATTTTAAGGCCATGTTATCAAAAAAAGGCTATATGTCAGAAATTACTACTGAGAAGCTATAGATGATTTACAAATATAATCGTCCATCCTCAGATTTATATGCATTCCATTTTCATTAGTAAGCATTCAGCTAGCAGTTTGTATTGGAAAACATAAATTTTGTATATTTTAATGGATTCTTGTTTCACGTAAAAGAGAACTAATAGACATAATCGGAGCGGTCATAACCAGATATGAGAAGCAGTATCCGGTGAAGTTTTAAACTTTATCATTCTCGTATAAATATTTATCTTGCCTCGCGTCACGCGTCACGCGTCACGGGTCACGATTTTTTTATAACAGGTGAAGGATGTCCTTCCATAGTATTTTTGCTATTTTGCTAAAGGATTTAATTGATGTAACCCGGAGTAAGGCTGTATGGATCAGTCTGGCAACTCCTGTAGTGTTATCATTACTGTTTACCTGTGCTTTTTCTTATTCGGACGCTCTTCCGGAAATAGGATATTATGATAATGGTAAATCAGGTTTTTTTGATTTTTTAAAAAAAACCGGAGTTTTTTCCATAAAATTATTGAAAAATCAGGATGAAGGCCCTGCAAGTCTTAATGATAAAGATTGTTTACTTGTAATTATCTTGCCGGAACATTTCGATGAAGATCTCTTGAAAAAAAGTCAGCCTGCAGTCAGAATTTTAATTAATGAACCTGCATTGAAAGGTTCGGAAATACTTTTAATGGAATTGTTTGAATTAATGAGAGTATATGCAAAACAGCCTTTTCCTATGCAGGTGAAGATAGAAAAGATTTATAAGCCCGGTAGAGGAAGTGCGTTACATTATATTCTTCCCCTGTGGGTACTTCTGACTATTATGGGAAGTCTTGTAATAACAACTTCTTCTTTGATTGAGGAAAAGGATAGAAAGACTCTGGACGCATTACTTGTATCTCCTGCCAGCATCTATGATTTTATCACAGGGAAAGCGTTGCTCGGTATTATATTGAGTTTTACTTCTGCTTCTCTGTTGCTTGGTTTAAACAGGTCATTGACAGGTAATTTACCTGTTGTATTTTCTATGTTGTTACTGGGAGGCATATTTTTTTCCTGCTGGGGAATATTTGTAGCATTTATATCTCCATCGCAGAGTACGGCAAATTCTATTAATTCTCTTGCTTTTATATGTCTGATGGTGCCTATTGTACTTTCGGAAAATTCGAAGTTATTACGCACTATATCAGGGTGCCTGCCAAGTTATTATCTTGTAGAGGGTATTACCAAAGGTCTGGAAGGGAATTGTAACGGTTTATTCCTTAATTATCTTGTACTGGGAGGTGGCTCTATATTACTCTTTGCCCTTTGTTTAAATGTTATTAACAGACAGGAAAATTAAAATGGTAAGTCTGGTAGCCGCCGGACACAGATAATAAAGATAATTTTAAAGTAAGTACAAAAGGTAATGACCGAAAAAGATTAAGTAGCTATTTATCTATTGCGAGTATGTAGAGAAACTTTAGGATTAAACTTTTTAGGACTATTCTAAAATAAGGAATTTTCATTCTTAATGGCGTAAAATAAAGCTTTAGATGAAAATTATGTAGAAGCAACTTATCTAAATAATTTAAATAAAAATAATTAAGAGGTGATTTTTATGGAGTTTGAAGAACTCGAAAATATGAGTAGAACTGATTTGCTGGAAATAGCAAAGGAAAAAAGTCTTACAGGTTATCATAATCTTAAGAAGAATAGCCTTATACACAGGATTCTGGAAAATGAGGCACAGCAGAAAGGATTGATATTTGCCGGAGGAGTGCTTGATATATTACCGGAAGGATATGGCTTTTTGAGACGTTCCAGTTATCTTCCCGGTTCGGATGATATTTATGTTTCTCAGTCACAGATCAAAAGGTTTGATCTCTGCACAGGTGATACGGTACTCGGCCAGATAAGGCCGCCAAAGAACGGGGAAAGATATTACGGATTACTGAAAGTCATTACCGTGAATGAAGACAGTGCCGATAATGCACGTGCCAGGGTTCCTTTTGATAAATTAACTCCCATATATCCCAATAATAGATTTAACCTTGAAACAGTGCATGATGAAATGGAAGCCAGGTTAATAGATTTTATGTCTCCTCTCGGAAGAGGGCAGAGAGCTTTAATAGTAGCCCCTCCGAAAGCAGGTAAAACTATACTCCTCAAAAAGATTGCCCATGGTATATCAACCAATTATCCGGAAGTTACAATAATAGCAGTGCTTATCGGTGAAAGGCCTGAAGAAGTAACAGATATGAAGAGATCTATCAAGGGTGAAGTGGTAAGTTCTACCTTTGATGAACCTCCGGAAAATCATACCATTGTGGCAGAACTTATTCTGGAAAAGGCAAAAAGACTGGTAGAACATAAAAGAGATGTTGTTATTTTACTTGACAGTCTTACAAGACTTGCAAGAGCTTATAATCTTGCTCTTCCTACAAGCGGAAGAACTCTTTCAGGCGGTATAGATACTATGGCTCTGATTAAACCAAAGGCCTTTTTCGGTGCCGCAAGAAATATAGAAGAAGGTGGAAGTCTTACTATAATTGCCACTGCCCTTATAGAAACAGGCAGTAAAATGGATGATGTCATATATGAAGAATTTAAGGGCACAGGTAATATGGAACTGGAACTTTCCAGGAAACTTGCGGAAAAAAGAATTTTCCCTGCCATTGATCTTAAAAAATCCGGCACCAGACATGAAGAACTGCTGCTTTCTGAAAGTGATCTTCAGAAAATATGGCTCCTGAGAAGAGCTTTTGCAGTTTTTGATGCTACTGAGATGACCGAACTTCTTATTGATCGCATTAAAAAGACTAAAAATAATTTAGATTTTCTGAAAACTATAACGAGAGAAGCTCTTTCTATGAGTAAGTGAGGTGTAAATATTAGTCGGGAATAATTAATATCGTAATGCGTGACGCGTGATGCGTGACGCGAGGAATGATAGTACCGGAGTTATCTTTATATTCTATCAGAACAGAGATTTAATTTTATTTCCTCCAGCTAAATGTTTAATATTGTTTATTCTGACCGATGCGGACAGGTTTATGATAATCCTGATATAGAAGCACTGGCTTTTGACGGATTTTCCTTTAGAGAAGCTTCAAATACCGAAATGATCCCCTTACCTTACGGAAGCTCTTTGAGTTTAATGCCTGAACGTTTTCCCTTTGGAAAATACAGAGGTAAAATGAAATGTTTCAGAACCATGCCAGGTTTTAAAGAAGGTATTTTTTCTGTAAGTACCCTGCTGCCCAATGGTTATACAAGACTTTTGCTGCCTGCTTATAAAGAACAGAAAAAAGTTCCGCCCCTTCCTTTATTTGCCTATAGTTTTACAGGTTTTAAAGGTAATAGATTTTATGTGGCAGCTCATGAAACAGAAAAACTAAAACAGTGGGATCCGTCATGGTACAGTACTCCTGATCTAAAGAAAAAGATAAAAAAACGTCTTCAAAAAGAGCCGGAGAACCGCCTGTTGAAGCATCTTTCTCACTGTGCACTTTATTATCAATGTTACAATGCACAGAATATATTTTATGAAAGATGGGAAGGAGGAATTCCTATTTCCTCTGTCTGTAATGCTCAATGTTGCGGGTGTATTTCTTTCCAGAAGGAAGAGTCTTCAGGATTTCCGTCCCCTCAGAATAGAATAATTTTTACTCCTTCTATAGAAGAGATTGTTTCTACAGGTGTACATCATTTAAACAGAGCAGAAAAACCTGTATTGAGTTTTGGCCAGGGCTGTGAAGGAGAACCTACCATCAGGGGAGACCTTCTTGTAAATTCGATAAAAGAGATAAGAAGAAGAACTGACAGAGGAACAATTCATTTAAATACCAACGGTAGTAACCCTCATATAATAAGAAAAGCAATAGAAGCAGGCCTTGACAGTGTAAGAATAGGTCTTAACAGTGCAAAAGAAGATAATTATACAGCTTATTTTAAACCGCAGACCTATTCTTTTAAAGATGTAATGACTTCTATTGAGATGGGTGAAAAAATTTTTCTGTCTGTTAATCTTCTCGTAATGCCCGGGTTTACCGACAGAGAAGACGAGTGTCATGCCTTATTTACTTTACTGGATAAATATCCCGTCAGCATGGTTCAGCTCAGAAATTTAAATATAGATCCTTCTTTATATTTTAGAGTAATTGCTCCTGCGAAAAGCACTGTAACAGGCATGTTAAATTTTATAAAATCCCTGAAAAATTCCTTCCCGAAATTAAGAGTAGGAAGCGTTAATCCGGTGAAAAGTGAGTCGTGAAAAGTGAAAAGTGAAAGGGATGCTTACGCGTTACGCTAAACGCGTAACGTAACTACCATTTCGATATTATTTTATTGATATCCATTTTCCTGTCGGAATCCTGTTCCATCATAGCTTTATAGAATTTTTCATCATAATCTCTGGATTTTATAACTATGGGCATAGGGACGGCATGTCCTATTATAAGGGCCTGCTGTTTTGAATCCAGGCTTGCAAGAACGGAACGAAGGCCCGACGTATTACTCACTCCCGTAAGTACTGCCTGAATATCTTTTTCATCATTCAACTGGGCAACAATCCTTGTGCCTATCTGAGACAGGACTTCATCATCTATGCCTGATGGTCTCTGATCCACTACAAGAAGTGATACATGGTATTTTCTCATTTCCCTTGCAATAACTCCGAATATTGTCTGTTTCGCTGCTGTCGGATTCAGGAATTTATGGGCTTCTTCTATTGTTATGACAAGCTGTTTTGGCTTATCTTCAGGTTTCTGGGTGGAAAGGTATTTTTCTGTTTTTCTGATATAATCTTTATGGATTCTTCTTGTAAGTATATTTGCTACAAGAAGGTAGCATAAAAGATTGCTCTGTCTTCCGAATTCCAGGACTATATGCATCCCCCTGTCCAGATATTCCATAATCTTTTTAACAGCATCTACCTGGGGCTGCTGTTTCGTGAGAAAATCAAAATCTTCCAGTCTTTTTAATTTTCTGTAAAGTGCGGAAATAGAACTGGCATTTGCACCTATTTCTTCTGAAAAATCAACTAAATCTGCATACTCCTGGTCAAGAAGGGTTCTGAGCCATTCCCTGTCAAAACGGTTTCTTATTATATAGGCAGATTCGAGAGCTGTCTGATTCAGGTTGAGCACTTCTTCAAGAGGAAGAACATCTTCTACTTTTATCTGATTATAGGGAATTTTTACTACGAAATCAGGCTGAACAGGCCTTTCTTTTGAAGACTCCGGGTCAAGGGTAAATATGGCAACTTTATCTCCGAATAACTGTTTGAGTCCCTTTACAAAAGACTCTCCTCCTCCTTCTTTTATTGCCCTGTAGCCGTATTCACTGTGCATATCAAAAATCAGGTTTGCAGCCTGTGAATTTCTTACGAGTCCGCTCAATACAAGTCTTGTAAGAAAGGTTTTTCCTGTTCCCGTTTTACCGAATATACCGTTACTTCTTTCTACGAATCTCTCAAGATTAAGACATACAGGACTGTTCATATCAAGGGGAGTGCCGATATTAAAATATTTTTTTCCCAGACTTTCTTCTCCGAATATTTTGTTTACATCTTCATCCTGTGCTTCAAAAACTCCTGAAAAATGAGCAGGTATTGATTTTACAGGGCTTATTTCAGGTTTTTCCTCTCCCTCTTCTTTGTTGGCTACCATAAGCATTGGTTTTAAACATACTGTTGCGTAGGTATTTGTTCCGCTCAGGATCTCTCGCATAATTCCGTTACCTTCAGAAGGAGGGTTTATTAATATTTCAGGATTTGTAGAATCAAGTCTCATGTCTGTAATCATAGAGAAAAACTGATTTTTTTCACCGTCTATGACAACAAATTTCCCTGCTTTTATTTCTTCTATTGACTGGGATGAGTCATGTTTCATTTCAAGTCCTTCTACGAGAGAACCTTTTGTTATTGCACCTATTCTTTTTCTTTTTTTTGTCATCTTTAATTCGTAATGCGTGACGCGTGACGCGTGACGCGTGATCCTTTATTTTTTATTTAAGAATTCGTTTGATTATGGACTGAAGTCTTTCATAATCATCTTTAAGTAATATAGACAGTTCTTTCCCTGCCGATATCATGAAATCTCTGTCATAAGAGCAGGCACTCCAGGCCTGTCTTATGAAGGATATTATTATTTCGTCTGACTGACCTTTATTCGAAGTGAAGATCATTCTCAAGTAATCATGTTCTTCAGTAAATGCACGAAGTTCGTCTTCTGTACAGTTATAGACAAAACTGTGAAGTGACGGAGGCAGGGGAGGGGAGAATTGATGATATACTCCGTCCTGATGAAATCCTACTATAATAGCCTGAAAACCTGTTTTTAATAATTCAAATATCTGTGGCTGTTCTTCCTGCAGTTCTTCTATGGACATACCGTAAGCAGTAGGCCTTCTGTTAGGTTCTATACAGTAGGTAAATATATTGTAAACTATTGCAAGCACTGTGGGTTTTCCCTCTATTTTAATGAGACTGCCAAGAGGGGGCGGAGTGTCTTTACATTCAGCCATAAATTCCCTTGTACTGCTTTCAAGTATTTCTCCGACATTGTTCATTATTTAACTCCTATAATCGTGACGCGTGACGCGTGACGCGTGACAGGTGGTTCGTGATGCGTAATGCGTAATGCGTGATGCGTGTTTCACCGGTACCGGGTGACCACAGGGGGTCGCCCCTACTTTTCACCCTTCACTACCAGGCGAACGCAGGGTTTACTGCTCTTCAATTCCTGATGGTTCTGAACCTCGCGTCACGCGTTACGCGTCACGCGTTACGATTTTAAACTCTCACCACTTCTTTCGAAGCCTTCTTCGCTGACATTGTAACAGGTATTTTTTCTTCTACCAGATTATCAGAGAGCATTCTGTAAAATATTTCTCTGTCTGTTCCCCTTATTACTGCTTTTTCATGGGCTTCAGACAGGACAACAGGGTAACCTCCTCCTTTTTTTATCTGATCATAGATTACACTGTGGGTAAGATTGAGCAGTTCTTCATCTTCCCCAACCCAGAGAGGTATTTCTACCCTTCCTATTTCCTGCCCTGTATGGATATAGTAAAATAGAATTTTATGTTCTCCGTAATGTGCCATTATGCCTGAGGAGCTTTCAAAAACAGGACTCCTTTCACCTTCTTTAAGGACTCCTTTAAATAACATGGCATCTGTAATACCTTCAACAGGCGAACAGGGAAGAAATAGCTGTTCTTTGTAAGGACACGTGTCACAGTTAACTTTTCTTTCCGGACACAGTCCCACTCTGAGACTGTTTGAAAAATCATTTGTTCTGGGGCGGCTCATATAGGATGCTACCGGTATTTTTTTATCTCTCAGCTTATCCATATAGGTTATAAAAGATTTCAGAATTTTATCTTTGAAATCAGGAGCACTTCCTTCAAGAGTCCAGAGAATAATAGTACCGTCTACAAGGCCGAGAAGATGTTTCTTTTTCGAATTCTCAAGAAGAAGAAGGGTCAATTTTTCCAGTTCCGAAATGCCTCTCCTGGCAGATATGATGGAGGTGTTTACACTTACCTTCCTGCCATTGAACTGCTCAAAGAGATCATCATCTCTGTAATAAAGCACTGCCTCCTGTGACATAAGAGGTTTTTCTTTTGTTCCGTAATGAATTACTACATAACCTGTATTAATAAGATAGCATGATGATATTTCATGGTGATCGGGAAATATTTGAGAACCGTCTGTCGCTATAACAGTTAGTTCCTTTGGCCTTTCATTAACACCTTTTTTGCTGTCAAACGATTTATAGAGCTTTCCAAGGAGCCAGGAAGTCTTTGCTTCTTCTACTTTCTTTTTCAGAGTTTCCCAGTCTTCCTGCCATCTGTTTAATTCAGACCACCCCTGTTTCAGTTTTTCATGAAATAGCCCTTTCGTTTCTATTTTTTCCTTCACCATATATTTTAATTGCTTTTTTACTGACCCGAAATCTAACATTATTATACTTTCACATATTTATAAATAATTTTTTCTCATCACACATTACGCATTATACATCACGAAGCATTATAATCTATCATTACATAGCAGTCAATGATTTTTTCAATTCTATTGCTTTTATTACTTTTTCTAAGTATAATAATATATATCAGGTGAATTTTCGACCTTACTCCATATATTACTTTACTGACCTGAGTATAAGCAGGTAATAAATCTTTTCTTCCCGGTACTCATTACGGGGTGATATCATTACATATATATTATTTATGCTCAACTCAGTAAGAGAGAAAGGTTTCTGTAAAATCTTTATGGCGAAGATCCTTATTATTGATGATGATGATGGAGTGCGAAAGATTGTAACCCATCGACTTAAAAAAAATAATCATGAGACTTATACTTTTTCTAACGGTGTAGAAGCACTGCAGCAAATAAAAGAAATTAATCCGGATCTTATTATTCTTGATGTTATTATGCCGGTTATGACTGGATATGAAGTACTGCAGCACCTGCAGAAAGATAGCGAACTTCAGACCATACCTGTTATGATGTTAACTGCTCAGGATCAGCTTCAGGATAAGATAAAAGGACTTGATTACGGAGCCTATGACTATCTGGCTAAACCCTTTGACCATCAGGAACTTTCTGTAAGAGCAGAAGCACTTCTCAGACTCAGGAGTCTTCAACTTCAGTTAATAAAGGCAGAACGCCTGGCTGTTGTTGGACATGTTGCCCTCACTGTAAAAAGGGAAATGGAAAAACCTCTCAACTCTATTGTGAAACTCTCAGAATCTCTTGTAGACAAAGAAATCCCTTCTGATATAAAAAAAAAGATAACTCATATCCTGGAAAGTACCCTTCGCATAGGAAGAATAATTCAGAAACTGGAAGGCCTTCAGGATACGCCGGTTAAAGATTATCTGAGCGGCATTAAAATGATTGATCTTGGAAAGGAATAGCTATGGCTGTAATAATTGTTATTGATGATGATTATTCTATAAGACGGCTTATCAAGTTTACCCTTGAAAAAGAACATTATAAAGTTATTACTGCCGAAGATGCTCTTGAAGGTATAAATACATTAAATTCCAGAAAAATTGATCTTATTATACTTGATATTATAATGCCTGACATCGATGGTTACGAGGCTCTTAAAGTAATTAAAAGCAGTGATCATTTAAAGGATATACCTGTACTGCTGCTCACTGCCAAGAATGAAATAGATGATATGATGAAGGGATTTGAACTGGGTGCAGATGAATATCTTGCAAAACCTTTTGAACTTACCGAATTGCTTGCAAGAATAAGAAATCTGCTCAGAATAAAGGAACTGCAGAATAAAATACTTCAGGCAGAGCGTATGGCAGCAGTAGGTCAGATTGCCCTGACGATAAGACATGAGATAAATAACCCCCTTACGGCTGTAATAGGACAGTGTGAAATGATTCTGAGAAAGGGAAATCTTCTTCCGAAGGATGTCAGGGTAATACTTGAAGAGATATATAAACAGGGGATTACTATAGAGGGTATTATTTCAAGACTCGAAGGAATATAATCGTGATGCGTAACGCATAACGCTCACGCGTTATGCGTCCCTTTTTCACTTTTCATGACTCACTTTTTCAGCCTCTTTACAGCTTCACCGGCCTCAATATGAAGCGGATCAGCTTTCAGTGCCCTTTTATATTCAAAAATGGCCTTTTCTTTATTCCCTTCTTTCTCAGCCACTCTGCCCAGAATATAATAGGCGTCTGCAAAAGTAATATCATTCTCTATTACCTGATAGGCAGATTCTTTTGCTTTCTCATAGTCTCCTTTGAGAAAATATATAAAACTACCGGCTCCTGTTGCAAGAATTGATGTTTTATTAAGTGATATTGCCTGCTCAAAAGCTTTTATAGCTCTCTCTGTGTCTTTCTTTTCCTGAAGTATATATCCGTAGTTGTAATATGCCAGACCGTTCTGCGGATTAAGTTCTATTGCTTTCTTCAGATCCTGTATGGTTCTGTCAAAATCTTTATTGTGATAATATACCAGTGCCCTTATTATATATGGCTTTTCAGAGGATGGATCTGACTTTATACCTTTATTTGCTTCTTCCATAGCCCTGTCCATATGAGACATATTGAAGTAACAGGTAGCCAGCCCTGCATAGGCTGATACATTACCGGCATTTACTTTGATTGCATCTTTGAATTTATCCATTGCCAGTTCATAGGCTTTAAGATTAAGAAGTAGCCATCCCGCATCTACCAGGTTATCAGAGGTTTTTTTCATTGAAGTTGCTTTTTCATATTGTTCCTTTGCACGTATTTTCTTACCTTCCCTGTAATAAATAAGACCTGTATAATAACATGCCTCAGGGGCCAGATAAGATGCAGCCCCTATGGTTTTAAATTCTGTCATAGCCTCATTGAGCATATTTTTCTGTAAATAGGCTCCGCCCAGATTATAGTGAACAATTGCAATATCTCTGTCTGCAGCTTTTTTCAGAACTTCTATAGCTTTATCTATATTACCTGACTTAAAATACATTACTCCCAGGTTGTTGTAATAAATTCCTTTTCCATCAAGTTTAATTGCTTTTTCGTAGAGTTCTTCACTGTGTTCTTTATCTTCTAATGCAAGATTATTGAGTGTACTGCTGTAATCAGGAGACATAGTCAGGGCCTCTTTAAGTATTTTAACGGATTCTTCAGTAAGACCCTGTCTGTATTTTAAAATGGCCAGATTATTATATACTTCTACATAATAATTTGTAATGTATTGCTCCATTCCTTTATAGGTATCTTTATAATTTATTATATTTTGAAATTGATGTTCTGCCAGATCCAGTTTACCCTGTTCCAGATACATAGCCCCCTGGTTATTTGATATTATAAGATCTATTACGGGGTTGTAATTCTGGTTATTATAAGATAAGGCATTTTTCAGATAATTCATACCTTCTTCTGTTTTTCCTGATTTAAACAGAGCTGACGATAGATTAATGTGATTTTCAGGGGAATAATAATTTATATTCAGTGCTTTCTGAAATTCCTGGGATGCTTCTACATATTTATTCAGTTTATAGAAGGCTATACCGAGATTTCTATGATATAATTCTTCTGATTCATTGATTTTCAGAGCTTTTTTGTAATTAGATACTGCCTGAATGTATTTATGTTCTTTTGCCAGGATAATGCCTATGGCATTATATATATTATCTTTTTGAGGATTTATTTCCAGTACTTTATAATAAGACTTGAGAGCATTACCTCTGTCATCATGTTCGTAATATATCCATCCCAGATGTTCCGGGAAAGTAGATTCTTTGGGATTTAGTTTCATTGCTTCTTTTAATTCTTTAATTGCCTCTTCTGTTTTATTGAGTTTGTAACAGGCCCATCCGAGATTATGTCTTATCCATGGAGATTTAAGATCAGACACTTTTGCAAAATAAAGAACTTCTTCTGCATTTGTATAGTTTTTTTGTTCTATATAAATCATTCCCAGATTGTTATAAGCCCAGCTATTTATAAAATTTAACTCTATGGATTTTTTCAGATGATCTATGGCAGGACCATAGTTTTTCAGAAACTGATATACTACTGCAATATTGTTGTGTATTTCAAAACTGATGGGATTTATTTCGAGAGCTCTGTTAAATTCTGTAAGGGCAATATCTGTTTTTCCCTGAAGGGTATATATTATACCTTTTATATTATGTAGTTGAAACTTGTCAATTTTTTTCTCATCCAGTGCCGAGAGATTTGTAAGAGCTTCTGCCGGTCTTCTTTCGTAAAGATAAAGTTTTATAAGCTCTAAAGACAGTTCTGTTCTATCGGGGTGGTTCTTTATATCTTCTATTATTTCAGGTTCTTTTCTTTCAGGACTCAGCACAAACCGGGGCTCTCCCAGATAGGTAGAGACCCATTGATCTTCCATTGTTACGCTGTAATGTATAAAAGGTTCATCTATGGGATAAAAAACTGTTTCCTGTGAGTAAGGAGTAAAGCCTTTTTCCGATGACTCAAAAGGAATACTGGACATTAATGAAAAGGTTTTTATGTATTCTTTTTTTGCCTCTTCTTTTTTATTTAATATTTCATATGCATAGGCTTTGAACAGATGAGCCCTTATATTCAGTGGATCTGAATTGATTACAATATCCAGTTTTTCAATTGCTTTCTCATAATTATTTAACTCCATCATTGCCTGACCTATATTGACGTTAGTTTCATTGAAATCCGGTGTATATATGGATTTGTATCTTGATCTCATACTCAAAACCTGTTGAAAATATTTTATTGCTTCTTCATAGTTACCTGCTGTCATAAGAGTATTTCCCAGGTTATAGTAAGAATCCAGTAAATCAGGTGCAAGTTCTATTGCTTTTTTATAGTTCTTTGCCGCTTCATCAATTTTGCCTTTCCATTGAAGTGCCATTGCATATCTACAGAATAATTCACCATTATTTCTATCCAGTTCTACAGCTTTTTTGAATGATTCTATAGATTTATCAAATTCTTCAAGGTAATAATAAGAAATGGCCATACTTGACCAGGTCTGTATATCTCCCTTACCATAAATCAGAGATTGTTCCCCTGCTTCAATGGCTTCTTTATAGGAACCGGACCTTTCATAGGCGTAACAGAGGTTGGCCCATGATGAACCATTTTTCTTATCCACGCCGGTAGTTTTCTTGAAAATATCGATTGCTTTCTGCCATTCATATTTTTTTATATAAACCGTTCCCAGAAGATTATAATACTCGATTTCTTTCGGGTTTACTTTTATGGCTTTTTCAAGAAGGGTCTGGGCCTGTGAATATGAAGATCTGTAATAATAGATTTTGGCAAGTTCATATATTACTCCGTCATTCTCCGGTTCATCTGTTAATTTTCTTTCCAGCTCCAGAATATGTTTATCTCTTTTTGCTTCTTCAATATATTGAAATTTTCCCTGTACAGATTCCGTGAACTTACCATCAAGTTTATAAGCTTTTTCATATTCAGTAACAGCTGTTTCCGGATCATTGAGGCTATAGCTGATAAGGCCAAAAAGATAATGGGCAATGACATCAGAAGGATTTTCTTCTGCTGATATTTTAAGATGTTCTGCTGCTTTTGCCGTAGCATTTTCATTATAGTCAAACCATCCCAGTATTATATTTGCCCTGGGATTTTTTGTGTTGTTTTCCACTATTTCTTTTAGATCTTCCAGTGAAGGTATTACTATATCTGTATTAAAGGCATAACTTTCTATTTTTGTATAGAGGGTATAGTCACTGTCACCTTTCAGGTTATACTTTACTACTGTCATCAATTCTTCAAGAGCCCTGTCGTTCTGTCCCATTCTGGAGAGAGTCAGCACCAGATAACCTCTGGAAATTGTATCTCTTGGATTGTAATTTAATATTTTTTCCAGTTTTTTACTGGCAGAAATATAATCATAGGAAAGGAAATCAGATACTGCCATAAGATATTGAATCATTAAATCATCGGGAAGAATTTCATGCAGTTTTTTAAATATTTCAGAGGCTTTCTGGTAATAAGCTTCTGTAATATATATATTTCCGAGCATATAATATGCTTCTTTGAAGGAAGGATCTTTTTCTATTGCTTTATTAAGAATATCTATTGCACTGTCAATCTTTCCTTCTCCCTGAAATTTCCTTGCTTCCGTGAGATAATCTTCCATTTTTTCCTGACATGTTGCTTTACAGAAAGAGCCTGTAATTATTATGAGCAGTAATAGTGTAATGAATAATGATTTCACTTTTGTTCTCCTTTTTTAATCGTGACGCGTGACGCGTGACGCGTGACGGGAGCAGCGATTTTTTTTTGATAACTTTCCTTAATATTATCATATAAATCCTTATGTTTCAATCTTAGAATTTTTGCTATTTCTGCCGAAATATTATACTAACCCTGCAGTCTCTGAACTCTGAACTTCACAATTTTTTACAATTATGAGAAATTTCATTAACAAATTTATATTATACTTACTAAAGTGAAGGGTGAAGAGTGAGTCGTGAGTCGGGAAAAGAGAAAAGTGAAGAGATATCTTACCAGTCACGCGTGACGGGTTTAATCCCTGGGCATCACGCATTACGCTTTACGCATTACGAGGTCATTATTTATGGATAGTTATGAAACTAACTATAATAAGATTTCTGTTACTAACAGACATGACCGGAGCGGTCACAACCAAATATGAAAATCAACATCCAGTGAAGGTGCAAACTTCATCATTTTCATATAAATTTACCTGTAGCGGTACTCAGTCACGAAAGGAGTGTGTCATATGAAATCGAGGTATAATGCAATAATCGGAGTTCTGGTGACAGTTTTATTTTTTGCAGCTTTTTTTACAGGTAAAGCAGCAGAACATAATCACGGGTTTGGCCATATACATGAAGCAATGGGTACTCTGGCTCTGTTCTGTGTGATTTTACATCTCTTCGGTATCTGGAAGGTCTTTGTATGTCATTTGAAAACACTGATAAAAATATAGTAATCTAATATAAATTCCATTATGAAGGAATTTTATATGTAATAGAGAATTTATTTAACAGTGACGGGAGGAAACGGTTCCTCCCGTCACGCGTCACGCGTTACGATTCCAGAATTAAATGGTGATTATATTGGTATATAAAGTGCTATTAATTGTTTTCTTACTTTTTTTAATGTCTCTTACACCGGTATTTTCAAAAGAAGAGGTAGAATTAAATAATACCATAGATAAAGCAAATGGTATTTCTTCTGGCGAAACAGTTACAGGTCACACAGGCGTTCAAACTCAATACGGCCTTATGGGAGATATTGATATATTCTGTCTTCCTGTTAAATATCCGGGAAAACTTACTGTTTATGCTTCTGTTACGGGAAAGTTCGGTAATGCCGGAGGAGAGCCTTCTATAAGGATAGATATTCTGAATAAAGATGAATTGAAAACAGGTGAATGGAAAGACCCTTCAAGCGGCAAAGTAAAGTCTGCCGTTTGTACCGATAATATTACCAGAACAATCACAGTTCAGAAATCCGGTAATATTTATATACTTGTTGATCGTTACGGCGAACATGCTTATTATAAAGTAAAAATTGTTTATGAAGAAAAAGGAAATAATAAAAAAGAAGTCCTTTCATCTGCTGTTTCCGAAACGGAACCTGATGATACTCCTTCCTCTGCAATGAAACTTTCTTTTAAACAACCTGTTGTTGGCCATACAGGCTTTATCGGTAAATACGGCCTTCAGGGTAACAGAGATTATTATACAGTAGAAGTTCCTTATCCTGGGAAATTAACCGTTTATTTAAATATAGAAGGAAGATACGGAGAAGGAAACATGGGGAAACCTTCCGTTAATATTTCTATCGTTAATGGTGATGAAATGACCAGCGGGACATGGAAAAACCCTTATACGGGAGAAGATACTTCTTCTGTATTTTACAGCGGAGATAAGGGAAAAAGTATTTTTATAAAAAAAGGCGGAAAATTACTTATTCTTTTAGATAGATATGAGGCAAATGCATACTACAGATTTGTAGTTGTATTTGAAAGCGGGGAGCAATAAACAGTGAGCAGTGAGCAGTGAACAGTAATTTATACATTTAACTGGTAACTGATAACTGCTCACTGCTCACTGTAAAGGGGGATTTCACCATAAAAAAATCAATTTTTATACTTCTATCTATTATCTTTTTTCTCTCTTTTCCTTCTTATTCTGCCGAATCTGATAATATTATCAGAGCAAAAGAATATTTATCAGAAGCCAGAACACTTGTATCCAGAGGCCTGCCGGAAGAAGCAATAAAAGTATTAACTTCTGCAATTAAATTATACCCCGATTTCGGCGAAGCTCATTTTTTGCTGGGTAATATATATTTTAAACTTTCCCGCCTCGATCTTGCGAGAGATGAATATTTAACTGTTCTGGAAATAGATCCTGCAAATGTCGATACTTTTTATAATCTTGGCGAAATCTATTTGAAAACCGGAAAATTTCAGGATTCTGTAGATATCTGTCTGAAGGCCCTGAAACTTGACAGCTCGGATGGTAAAATACATAATAGCCTGGGCAGAGCCTATGAAGAACTCGGTAATGGTAAAGAAGCTCTGGAACATTACACGAAAGCAGTCCGGTATGAACCGGCTGTAGCGCTGTTTCATGATAATAGAGGATGGCTTCTATTCAGTCTTGGTAATTATAAAGAAGCGATGGAAGAATTTCAGAAAGCTATTCATATTGATAATGATAATGATATATATTATGACCATCTTGGCCTTGTTTATACTGCTCTGGGAGAATCCGATAAAGCCATAGATGCTCATAAGAAAGCTATAGCGATTAAGCCTCATGTGGCAGATTATTATAATAATCTTGGTATCGATTATTTTAAATCAGGTAATTTTCAAGCAGCCATTGAACAATATAAAATTGCCCTGTCAATAGGAAAAGAAAAGAAACCGGAAGTATTATATAATCTCGGAAGATCTTATTATGCCGTCAGTATGTACAGAGAATCTCTAGAATCTTTTGAAGCTGCCTATTCCCTGGATAAATCCGTCATAGGAGACTGTCTTAAACTTGCTTTAGTGCTTCAGGAAGATGATATGCCTTATATTGCAATACTTGAATATGAATATATTCTGTCTGTAGAACCGGAGAATCTGCAGGCTCTGAATAATCTTGCCCTTGTTTACTGTGATACAGGTAATTTCGAAGAAGGGGAAAGACTTTATAAAAAAGCACTTGAGAAAAATATAAGGGCATCTTTTTATTACTATAACCTGGGACAGATAGTCCTTTATAAAAAAGACTATGAAAAAGCATTACCTTATTTTTTAAAGGCAATTGAACTTGAACCGGAGAACACCTCTTATTTGCTTCAACTGGGAACTATTTACCTGAATACAGGAAAATACGAAGAAGCACTCAATATGTTTAATAAAGTCCTTAAAATTTCACCGACCATGGTAGATGGTCTTACAGGAAAAGGTGCTGCTCTTGGGATGTTAAATAAATATGATGACGGTCTTTCATGTTTACTTCAGGCAATTGTTTTCGCGCCGGAAAATTTTCTTGCCCGTTATCTCTGCGGACAGCTTTATGCAAGAAAAGGAGAAATGAATAAAGCCATAGGACAGTATAAAGAAGCATTGAGAATAAATCCTTACAGTGCTATCTGCTATTTTTATCTCGGACAATCATACAGTATTTCTCATCTCTGGAAAGAAGGAGAAGAAGCATATAAAAAGGCTATAGAACTGGAACCTCAAAATATTGATTTACTCACTGCCCTGGGGGCTATGTACAGAACTCAGGGAGAATATGATAAGAGTCTGACCTATTTTGAAAAAGCCATAAAGATAAAACCTGATTATTATACCTTTGTTGAAATGGGGCAGCTTTTCCTTGAAGTAAATGATCTTAAAGAGTCGGAACAATATTATAAAAAAGCTCTTGAAATGGAACCTTCCTCTTCTGTATGTTTTGTTCAGCTCGGCAAGATCTATCTTTCCCTGGGGAATAAGAAAGATAGTATTTCCTGTTTTCAAAAAGCAGTGACACTTGAGCCGCAGAACCCGGATTTTCATTATAATCTTGCCTACGGTTACAATCTGACAGGTAATTCTCAGAAGGCAATAGATGAATATCTTATTGTAATTTCCCTGAACCCTTCCTACCTGGCAGCTTATAATAATCTTGGTAATATTTATAATGCTCTCGGATTTTACGATAAAGCAGTAAAAGAATATAAAAAGCTGTTAGAACTGGATCGGAGCAATTATCTTGCATGCCTGAATCTTGGTATTTCACTCATGAAACAGGGACTTTTCGATGATGCTGTAGAAAGTTTTAACAGAGGTATTGCCATTAAACCGGATTTTTTATCTTTTTATTTCAATTCAGGTAAGGCTTTTCAATATAAAGGAGAGTGGAAACTGGCTGCTGATTGTTATAGAAAAGGACTCGCAAATAGTCCGGACGGAAATATATTGTATTATTACCTTGGCTTTTGCCTTTATGTTTCCGGCAATAAAGACGAAAGCGTGAAATTTTTTAAAAAATCTTCAGGTCTGGATATCCCTGAAGGTTATGCTTCAAGATCTTTTATTTCTTTATATTCAGGTGATGTTGAATCAGCTTCAAATTATGCTTCAAAAGCCATTGAAAAAGATAAACGTTTTCCTGATGGTTATCTTTTACTGGGTCTGATTTCTCAAACCAGAGGTGACAGAAAAAAAGCAGAAGAAAATTACAAAATTGTTCTCGAACTGGATAAATACAACTATAAAGCAGGAAAATACCTGGAAGAATTACGGGGTAAATGAGTGGTGAGTCGTGAAAAGTGAAAAGTGAAGAGTGAGTAGCAGGGACGAACAGTGTTCGCCCGGTACCCGGTGAAAATACGCATC
>JAKPQU010000077.1 GCA_029555925.1 Bacillota bacterium | reverse complement strand
TCATTCCGATTAAACTATTATATGTTTTAGAATTTTCAGGAGGTACCATAATATGAACGAAATAGGTGACAAATATTTAATATTTAACCAGACTGTTCCTGTGGAAAATAAAAAAATTGAAACACCGAAGCAATTGCCGTCTGCAATGGAAGTATGGGAAAAAGGTGCTACCAATATGCTTGGTTTTTATCAGGGTAAAGATGCAGTGTTTACTCCTGTACTTGATGAAAGAACATCTGTTGCAAAAGAACATGGCCTATCTTCTCAGGAACCGGAACCGAAGGAAATACAGAAAAAAGCCACGTCTGTCGAAGGAAAAGAAATATCTAAAACAGAAGCAGATGCTCTTATAGCAGATAAAAGAACCGGAAAATTACTTACAAAAGATCATATATTAAAACCCGATCATCACCCCCAGTTACTGGGTGAAGCCGAAAAAACAAGAGAAAAAGCTAAAATGCAGATACCGGGAGCTCCAAATTACAGGAATGTAAACGGTGTGAGAGGCACATCTCAGCCCACTGTTGACGGTATAAGAGGAGTCCTTGATGATGCGGGAGGAAAGGGAAAAAAGATTAAATGGGTTAATCTCAGAGAAGAACCGGTAGTTTATATAAACGGAAAGCCTCTGAGTCTTCGTAAATTGAAAACTCCTTTTAAAAACCTGGAAAATCCGGGTGCAAAAGCAAGTGATATAGAAAAACAGGAGAAAGAATTAAAGAAAGAAATACTGGAAGAAGCAAAACGTAATGGCGGTAAACTGATTATTCATGATGAAGATGAAAAAGGAAATCTTGTTCCTAAAGAAGTAGTCATAGGTGAAAATTCTGTCAAAACAACGGAAGAGGTTTTCAATGACTTCAAAAAAGAAGGATATAAGGTTGATTTCAGGCGTCTTCCTGTAACGGATGAAAAGGCTCCTGAAAAGAAAGATTTTGACGATCTCACAAAAGCCCTGAAGGATGACAGCCCCGATACCCCCGTCATATTTAACTGTCATGCCGGAAGAGGACGTACCACTACTGGTATGGTCATAGCAGATCTTATGAACCATGCGAAAGAAGACAGATTTAATAAGTCTATTACAAGAAATAAGACTGTGAGAAAAGAAATCATAGAACAGGGTGATAATGTAGATCCAAAGGCAAAAGCAGGTGAATTGAGAAGAATTCTCTCTCTTGTAAAAACGCTGGAAGAATTTACTTCAGGTAAAAATAAAGATCCTAAAGAAGCGGACAGGGCTATTGACGAACTCTCTGCTATACTTCAGGACAGAGAGCCGGGAAAAACCTCCGGCCCTTCCGATAACAAGGCAAAAACTGATGATGCCATTGAACGTACGAGCCATGTCCAGAATCTGAAGGAATCCACTATAAAAGAACTGGCAAAGGTAAGATACGGTTCACCTTCTGAAAAGCAGAAGGCCATGAATTATATGAAACGTTATTTCCTCCTTCTTTCCTATCAGGAATATCTGAAAGATGAAGCAAAAGGCGGATTTAAAACATCTTTCAGCGACTGGTTCGAAACACATGGAGAATTCAAATCTATGCTTGACAAGGTTCAGATTGCTCTCCTGGGCAGTTCCGGTAATACGGCGTTCGCGTAATACATTCGTGACGCGGGGGACAGGCTGAGTATTCTGAAAAAAGATTTTTTAAAAGGGGCGAATAATCTGTTCGCTCCTTATTTATTATTTTCTTTTTCCCTGTTATAATAAAGTGAAAGAGGTGAATTATTTATGAGTAATCTTAAAACAGACATGATTTATAAAGAAATTCTTAACCTGCCGGTAAATGAAAAAGTAATTTTGTTCTCCAGATTAATGAATGAAATTTCTATATATATTGCCAGGAAGCAAACATTAAATTTTTATGATATTAAAGGCATAGGTAAAGATATATGGAAAGATATTGATGCTCAGGAATATGTCAATAAGGAAAGAGACTCATGGGATTAATAGAAATTTTTAAACAGCATAGAAGAATAATGTTTGATACAGCTCCGATTATATACTTTATTGAAGAACATAAGGACTATGGTAAAATTACTGATAATATATTCACTATCCTAAAAAATGACTATAATTATTGTGCTTTTTCATCGGTAATTACGTTGAGCGAAGTATTGACAAAGCCATTAAAAGACGGACGAAAAGATATAGTAGAAAAATACAGACAATTTCTTTTAAATTCAATTAATTTTGTTATATATCCGGTAGATGCTATTATAGCTGAAAAAGCAGCATTGTTAAGAGCTATATATGATATAAAAACTCCTGATGCAATGCAGCTTTCAACTGGTATAGAAAATCAGGGTACTATTTTTATTACAAATGATAAAAATTTAAAGAAAGTTAAGGAAATAGAGGTGCTGGTGTTACAGGATTATATATAATACTGATATTTCGATAAAACAGGGAAATATCAGAGAAATTTTTCTCTGCTTCCCCTGTTTTAATTTTCTTTCCCTGTTTATCAAGGAAGGATTTTTAAGAGACAAATGGAATTAATCACATTGTAAAAATCAGCATGTAATAAGAATTTCGTCAGTCTACGCTTATCCTGAAATAAGCGTGTATTAATATGAAATAACGAGAAACGATCCCCGCGTCACGCGTCACGCGTCACGCGTCACGATCCTGGAGTTATTATGGACATTACATTATCCAGAGATGATATATTAAAAACCATAAAAAGTGCCGGCATTGTCGGAGGAGGTGGTGCGGGATTTCCCACACACATAAAATATAACAGTAAAGCAGATACTGTTATAGTAAACGGCGCAGAGTGCGAACCTCTTCTCAGGGTAGATCAGCAGTTAATGGCCTTAAAACCTGAAGCAGTCATAGAAGGTCTTACGATTGCCATGAAGGTTACAGGAGCTGAGAAAGGTGTTATTGCTCTTAAAGGGAAATATAAAGATACCATAAAAGCTCTTAATGCTGTCCTTTCGGGCCGGAAAGATATATCTCTCCATATTATGGGCAATTATTATCCTGCAGGAGATGAACAGACACTTGTTTATGAAGTTACAGGCAGAATAGTCCCTGAAGGCGGTATCCCTTTAGCCGTAGGTGCTGTCGTAAGCAATGCAGTGACTTTATATAATGTGTTTAAAGCTTTCCAGGGAGAGCCTGTAACGGCCCGTCCCATGACTGTAACAGGAGAAGTCAAAAATCCCGTTACTCTGAATGTTCCTGTAGGTACATCCATAAGAGAGGTACTTTCATATGCCGGAGGGGTAAAGATTGAGAATCCCGTCATAATAAGGGGAGGGCCTATGATGGGAGCCATAACGAAAGATCTCGAAGAACCGGTTGTAAAAACAGACAGCGGTCTTATTGTGTTGCCTCACGATCATTATCTTGTTAAGACTAAAACCAGGGATATTAAGGTAAATCTGGCACATACGAAGATGTGTGAAATGTGTACCTATTGCACCATGTTATGTCCGAGATATTTACTGGGTCATAATATTCAGCCCCATTTAATTATGCGTATTGTAGGATATGGTATGGAGAAAGCTTCAATAAACGATCTATGTCAGGCCTATCTGTGCTGCCAGTGCGGTATATGCAGTATGGTTGCCTGCCCTGTTGACCTGAAACCGAGGGAGGTCTATGCAGGTATATTGAAGGAATTGAGAGAGAAAAATATTCCCAATCCCCATAAACAGAAAAAACTTACACCACGTCCGTTTATGAAATTAAGAAGGATTTCTGCGTCAGGTCTGGTAACAAGGCTGGAGCTAACCGGCTATGATGTAAAGGCACCGTGGAAGGATATTGACATACATCCCGGCAGGGTAAAAATACCTCTTAAACAGCATATCGGCGTAATCTGCACTCCTTCAGTTAAAGTCGGAGACAGAGTCATAAAGGGGCAGATTATAGGCACTGTACCGGAAGGCAAAACAGGCGCATATGTCCATGCATCCATATCTGGTTATGTTGCAGAGATTTCAGATTTTATAATCATAGACGGTGAATAACACCCGTCACGCGTCACGCGTCACGCGTC
>JAKPQU010000063.1 GCA_029555925.1 Bacillota bacterium | reverse complement strand
TGAAGATGTGAATATAATGACAGACCAGGAAAAGGTAAAGCGGGTTCTTCAGAATATGGGAGATAATGCAGTGAAGTTTACAGATGGGGGAGAAGTGGAAATTGGTTATGTAATATCGGGTGGCATGGTAGAATTCTATGTATACGACACGGGCAAAGGTATATCAGAAGAGTATTACAATTACATTTTCACCAGTTTCTTTCAGGCCGACAATGGGCCGTCGCGCCTGCATGGAGGTACTGGTCTTGGTCTCTACATCTCAAAAGGTTATGTTGAACTTCTTGGGGGTAAGATCTGGTTCTTTTCTGAACCTGATGAGGGAACTACGTTTTTCTTCAGCATTCCTTTTGAAAGAGTTAAAAAGAAATAGTTAAAGAAAATATAATCCGGCAAAAGGGCAGGTTTCTTACAAGGGTGTTTCGTCAAACTCTATGTCTGCAGGGCCGATAGTCCCCTGTTCCTTTTTTAAAATTTGAAAGTTAAATGCTCTTAACATAACTCATCCCATACTAAAAGAGGTGATCCATAATTAAAATTTTCACTCTGTTACCTTATTTCTTAAATACTTTGATTAATGGTATAATCTTTGTAATAATTAGGCGTTATTTTTAATCTGGCTTTTTATGCATTAAACTCTTATTCATGAGAAAGAATTATTCATTTGTGCTATTATTCATTATATTGTTCATAACTACCTGTAGAAAAGATAACGATAATTTTGGTTATTCATCATCGGTTAGCTTCAAAATTACACGCCATCTGCTTGAGGGCAGGAAAATCAACTGTCTGGCAACTTCTAACGACGGAACTCTTTTCGCTGGTTCTGAAAATGATCTTTTTATTATCAGGGGAAATAACCAGGAAAAATTTGACCTCGGAAGCCCAGTAATGGATATAGCAGTGGATAAGAGTTCAGTGTTGTGGATTGGCACTGTAGGAAAAGGTTTATGCAGATTCGAAAACAGGAAATTTACCTGGTACAACAAAGAAAATTCCGGATTCCCTCGTGACTATATTGCTGAGGTTGAAATTGACAAGAATGGTAATATCTGGTTCTCCAGTTGTGCACATATGCTTGGAGGCCTTGGCATTTTTAACGGAAATAAGTTTGAATTCCTTACCCCCGAAAACTCACCCCTGAACCAGAATGTTATCTCAGATATGGTTGCCGGAGAAGATGGAGCTGTATATATTGCAACTTCAGGAAAGGTTGGCAAATCAAACATATACAGAATTTACAACAAGGAATG
>JAKPQU010000055.1 GCA_029555925.1 Bacillota bacterium | reverse complement strand
CCATTCGAGCCACAGAGTTGTTATGGAGAAAGCTTTAAATCTGGCGCCGAAACCGCCTACAATGGTATCTTTATTGACAAAACCGTTTTTTCCTTTTATATCTGCAAGAACTATTTTTGACATTATTTACCTCTTTTAAATCGTAATGCGTAATGCGTGATGCGTGATGCATCAGGCTACGCATTACGCATTACGTTATTCATATCTCAAAGCATCGATAGGATTTAACTTGGAAGCCCTCAGAGCAGGATATACACCTGCTATTAAACCAACAAGAGCAGAGAAGAAACAGACAAAAAACATGTAATAAAGAGGAACTTCAGCAGGAAGATCTATCATATAACTTAAAATTCTGGAAAAAGAGATGCCGATGATTATGCCTATAAGAGCACCTATTAATGTGAGTATAATCGATTCCATAAGAAACTGTATGAGAATATCCTGGGTTTTTGCTCCCACAGCTTTTCTTACTCCAATCTCTCTGGTTCTTTCACCTACAGACACAAGCATAATATTCATTATGCCAATGCCTCCAACGAGTATTGATATGGAAGAAATTCCTCCCAGCATAAGAGTAAGTATTCTGCTTATTACCGAAAGAAGGGAAAATATTTCTGTTTGAGAGCCTACGGTAAAATTATTTTCCTTATCTTTTTTGAGATTATTTCTTTTTCTTAACAAATCTATAATTTCATTTTTGGCAGAGTTCATACTGTCAGAATCATCGGGCTGAACAAGTATATTTGTTACATTCTTGGTTTTTCCCATGCTCAATTTCTTCTGCATAGACGAAAGAGGAACGAAAATCGTATCGTCCATATCCTGTATGATAATCATACCCTTTTCCTGAAGTATGCCTATTACTTTAAAATTGGCAGTGTCTACCTTTATGATTTTACCTATGGGGTCTTCCCTGCCGAAAAGTTTTTTAACTACAGTTCTTCCCAGAAGACAGACACTTCTCTGGGAATTATAATCCTGAATATCAAAAGGTTTGCCTATATCGACAAACCAGTTTCTTACAACATAATAGTCGGGGGTGGTACCGGAAATACTTGTTCTGTATTCGGATTTTTTATATTTACATGTTACGGAATCGCTTAATACAGGCACTGCATATCTTACGGAAGGACATTCCTTTTCTATGACTTTTGCATCATCCATAGTCAGATTGCTTTTTACAAGACCTGTAAGTCTTATGGCCTGACTGTCTCCTCCGCCGGGAAGAACTGTTATAAGATTCGGGCCGAGTCCGTTAATCTTGCTACTTATGGCAGCTTCAGCACCGATACCTACGGAAACAATACATATGACAGAAGCCACACTTACAGTTACTCCCATCATACTTATAAGGCTTCTGACAAAATTATCTCTAAAATTATTTTTTGCAATAATCAGATTTTCAAGTATTTTAAGAAACATAAATTTTAACTGACGTGATACGTGACGCGTGACGCGTGACGCGGTGATTTTATATTCGGGCTGATATTAGAATTCTACACATACAGGGGCACGGTGTGCCGTGCCCCTGTATGATGATTGAATTCTATTCGTGACTATACGGGACTTTCCACCTTTTCAGGGACTTCTGAACTCTTTACAGGTCTTCCGAACTGTTTTTCTATATCCTGTCTGTATAAATTATTATAGGTACAGAAAGGTATGAGTCTTCCGTCAGGCACTGCATAATGTATTACACATCTGCTGGTTCTTTCCACATCAAGATTATAAAGATCCATAAAATGCATATTACTTACGGTGATTGTATTCTGATTGAGTCTGTCAACAGTTTTTCTCTCACCTGTTGTAACAATCTCTTTAATAAGATTTACAAAGGTATTTACATTCAGATCTGACGGCAAATTCTTTGTTTTTACAAACTTGGCAATATTTGTGACAAAATTATAGGAAATCTTCAATTTACTTGTACCTTTATCCAGAAGAGTTGCCTGCTGATCCAGGAAATCAACAATCCCCGCCATATCAAGGAATCTTGTGTAAGGTATAAGTTTTCCGTTATCTACATAGGTAAGACAGTGACTTCCGCAGTGAGGATGGCAGGAAACATTTTTAAAACGTTTCATCTGCATCTTCCATGAATTATAGAAATGGAGGAACTTGGATGTAAAGGCATAGGGCAGAAAATCATCTGCCGTAATAGCTCCGTCAGTCTGTTCTTCAAGGAGTCTGAAACCATCCGGAGTAGTTATTCTCTGTTCTACAAGATCCTTGAATTCCAGATCCATTCGTCCCATAAAGGAAACCTGCTGGAAATTAACAGTTTTTATAACATCTTTATTATCGGCACAGAATCTTACTATATCGCCGAGCTGATGGTCGTTTACACCTTTGGCCACTGTAACAACAAGGAAGAAACAGTTATCTGCTATTTCTTTACTCTTAAATCCGGCCTGTCTCATATTCTCTATGGCTTTCATCTTTATCGGAAGAATATCAAAGCCTCTTGTTTTTAAATATACGTCGGGAGTAGTGCCGTCAAACTGTAAATATACCTTTGTAAGTCCGCTGTCTATAAGTTTTTTACAGTAATCAACACTCTTTGCAAGTTTAATGCCATTTGTATTGATATAAATAGCAGTATATCCGACCTCTTTTGCAAGGGCAAGTATTTCCGGAAGATCTTCTCTGACAGTAGGTTCACCGCCTGAGAACTGTATTGTTGTAAGGGGAGCAGGGTTTACTTTCTTTGCATTTTCAAGCATAAACCTTATTTCTTCCATAGTAGGCTCAAATACATGTCCTCCTTCATTAACTTTGGCAAAACAGACAGGACATCTCAAATTACATCTGTTTGTAATATCCATTATGAGCATATAGGTTCCCGAATGATGTTCTTTACATATACCGCAATCAAGAGGACATCCATTTATTTTGTCATTATGCGGTGTCTCAAACCCTTTATCTGTTACACTGTAATAATTAAATCTTTTAAATGATTTAGGGTCAGACCAGTAAATATCAAGGGTTTCCCCATGTTCGGGGCAGTGTTTTTTCATCCATATTTTGTCATTTTCTTCATAAACATGGGCTTCCAGCATCTTTCTACATGTGGGACACATAGACCCGGTTTTAAAATCAACTTTATTGTTATCCATAATTTAACTTGATTACTATCTGAAATAGTTACGTCACGCCTTTGTAACAAAACTTCAGTAGTTACACACCTCCTTAAAAATTAAAGCAATTTGACATTTTACCATATTTCTTATGAAAATATAGAGATCCTTTATTAAAAATATTTAAAATATTTTCTTTATTAAAGACGGAATTAAAAGTCCTAAAAAAGTAATCCATGTAATTATATATGGAGTTAAGAGAACCTTACGCTTTTGAAGCCAGTCAGGGCAGACGGGTTCTTTTATTTTAAACTTGCTGGAAGGGCCGCCCATAAAAAACGTCTTATAACATTCTACTACCATTCTCTCAGAACCTATACAGGCAAAGAACAACAGAGAATATTCACTGTTTACAAGAGGTGATAAAATACCTCCCCATATGCCTCCAAAGATAAAACTCCTGGGGAATTTCACAATATCAAACCCCTCTATAGGAGCATCTTTCCACATACCTCCCAGTGAAGAAGCAAGTCCACTCATAGCACCCCAGAAAATACAGGTCAAAAAATGGATCCTTATAAAATTCCCGTATATTTCAGGTATGCAGAACATGGCATAAATCAGGCCGAGGAAACCGATACCAAGAAAAATTCTGAGTATTTTGCCGTCTACGATTTTTCCGAGATAATGAAATTTTGTAGGTATATTATATTTTTCCTGGTTTTCTTCTCTGAAAAATGCTTTGAGAGTTTCTGTAAATACTCTTTCCAGAGCGATTACAAAAACGAAAAAAAGAGCGAGATTAATTTCTTTATAACCGTGAAGCTTCAGAAGAAAAGGCATTATCAGACCGAATACGGCACCGACAATTATACTTCTTATATATTTTTTTATAATAAACGGTTCATAGGGAGAATCTTTATATCCACCCCAGCAGGATGAATGTAATCCTGCTATAGAGCCTACCAGAACATAGATTAATAGCATCAGGAATCTCTTCAGTATAAGAATTTAGTGGATTACACATTCCTGTGTTTCCACAGAAGAAGAAATTTTCTCTTCTTTTTCAGTGAGAGCTTTTTCTTCTTTCTTTAATATAATAGAATATTCTATTAACATAACAACAACTGTTATATGTGAAAGAATTGTTATCAAAATGATACTGTAGCTAAAAAACACAGGTTTTATAAGTCCGAGTATAAGACCAACCCATATGATCAAACCTCTGTCTCCCCTGCCTACAAGTTTAAAGGGCTGCTTTTTTGTAAGTATTCCACCTACATTTGACACAACACTTATGAGAACACTTCCCCATATAGATAAAATTCCCCATATGAGTGAGGGCATAAGAACAGGTTCCATAGAAAGACCTGCAGCCAGACCGATAAAACCTTCCACATACTTGTCTACTGTAACGTCAAGAAGACGACCAAAAGGAGTTGTAGTTTTTTTGAGCTTTGCTATTTCGCCATCCATTATGTCACAGCATGCCATAGCAAGTCCAAAAATCATAGCCCAGAAATAGGAACGAAAATATATCATTAAAGACATGGAAAAACCCATAAAAAGCCCTATCATAGTCCATGTGTTCGGTGTAAAACCCCATCTGGAAAGACGATCCGCTACTTTAAGATAATATTTCCTGTGGGCACTTTGTCTCAGTTCGTAAATCATAATTATCTCCTAATCACAGAAAGCTTTTAGAGCATCTTTTTTGAGTAGAATAAAGTGTAAGAAAGTAAATTGGAAGTATTATATCACAGGAAATTTTAAAAAGCAACCTTTATTGAGCGAATCGTGAATCATGAGCCGTGAATAGTAAAGACAATCTTCCACTCACGATTCACAACTCACGACTTACGTTAATTACTAATGAATCTAAAAATTAAAAGGGTTTCCTGAAATTTTGTAGAAAATATTTTAAAGGAAAAACCTTCATAAATAAAGACAATTTTAAATAAAAAAACTATTGCTCTCCAGAGATTTTTCCTGTATAATCTACAATTCGAGGATGACTCGATAAAGAAAAATGATTTTAAATAGAAAAAATCACTTCTGTTATTAAATAAGGATTAGTAATAGAAAAAATCACTTCTGTTATTTAGATTATGAATAAAAAAATTATATTATTATTAGCGATTTTTATATTGTTTCTGCCCGCATATATTAAAGCATCAGAAAAATATCTAACACTGGAAGAATGTATAAATTTTGCCATGATGAATAATTCTTCCATAGAAGTAGCACAGAAACAGATAGATGTGACCAGTGCAAACATAAAAGAGATTAATGCAGGAAAATATCCCAGAATATATGTCCTGGGTTCTGCCAAAAAGTGTGAGTATCAGACAGGCTATATGGATTTCAGCCTGTCACCTCCAAACCCGGACTTAACAGACGGCAAACAGATATATTTAAACAGTGATAATTTCGATGCATCTATGGCAGTGGAGTTAAGTCAGATTGTATATGACGGAGGAGACAGACACATAAAATTAATTGCTGCACAGCTTGAAAAAGAAAATGCAGAAATCAACTTGGAGTCGGTAAAGGAAGATGTATCGTATAAAGTAAAAGTGGCCTTTTATTCTGCTCTTAAATCAAAAGATCAGTTTCGTTTATCGGAAGAAAATGTAAAAACCGGTGAAGAGCATTTAAAACTTGCAAAAGCACTCTTTGATGCTGGTTTTGTGCCACAGGTAGATACGGTAACGGCAGAAGTGGCTCTCACAAAAGCCTCCATGCTTTTTTCTCAGGCTCAGAACGAATATAATAAATCTATTAATAATCTGAATACTGTAATGGGAAGAGAACTGGAAGAAACTATTGACATTTACGGTGACAGTTCATATGTTCCTTTACATATAGATGAAAAATCCGTGATGGAAAGAGCCGTTACAGGAAGATGTGAGATAAGACAGCTTAACCTGGCCCTCTCCAACCAGCAGGACAGTGTAAGTAATATTGAAGCTCTTATAAAACCTACAATAAATGCAAATGCAGGTTATATAGTAAGAAACAACAATTCTATCGGAAGAAAAGGATTTTATTTTGAAGTTGGTTTAAATTTACCTATATTCAATGTAGCAGACAGGGCAGAGCTTGAAAAAATCCGGGCTAAAACAGCTGAAGCGGAAAAACAGAAAGAACTGCTGGTATCAGCCATAAAGCTTGAAGTAAAAAATGCCTTACTTGACTTAAACAGTGCGGAAAGTTGTATAGAAATAGCAGAAAAAGAAGTAGATCTGGCATTACTTCAGCTACAGATTTCCGAAGGAAAATACAAACAGGGTGCAGGAACTATAATGGAAGTAACAAATTCGCAGTTAAATCTTATGAAATCAAAAACCGACTATATCAATGCAATTTATAATTATAAAATAGCTCTGGCAACTGTTGAACATGTAGCCAATATTAAGATAGAAGACGTCCAGCAAAAAAATGATTTAACAGATAAATAAACAAGGGCCTCGCGTCACGCGTTGCGCGTTACGCGTCACGTTCTTATATAACAGGGGGGCATTGAAGTGCGACATATACTGAATTGCATTTTATTTTTAACGTTTATCATAATATTAACAGGTTGTACAAAAGAAAAAACTGCCATAGAGGAAACAAAATCGGCCGTAAAGGGTGATATAAATGAAGTAGTATCTGCATCTGGCATAGTTCTTACAAAACAGGATCAGGTAGCTGTAACTCCTAAAATTATGGGCACTGTTGAAAAAATTTATTTTGAAGAGAACTGTGTGGTAAAAAAAGATCAAATTCTTATCGAATTAGATAAAACTGACCTGTTAAAACAGTTACAGCAGGCACAGGCAAGCCTTGCAGTCGCACAGGTACGTGTCAAACAGGCAGACACAACAGTGGAACTTCAGCCAGCAGAAGTTAAAGGGAAAATAGCACAGGCAGAAGGTGCGTACAGGGCTGCACAGAAACAGCTAGAACAGCTAAAGATACAGATTGCCTCCCAGGAAGACCAGCTTAAAGCAAAAATAACAGATGGAGAGCTTCTTCTAAAAACAGCACAGAATAACATGGCACAGGCAACAGGTCAGGTTTCTGTAATAGAAGGGGAAGCATCGGCAGGATTATCTCAGGCACAGATGGCAGTAGATACAGCAAAATCTAATTATGAAAGACAGAAAAATCTCTACAGTCAGGGATTTATATCCAAACAGGATTACGAACTATCAGAAAGTCAGTATCAGAAAACATTGAACGATTATAAAATAGCAGAAGAAAAAGTGGAATCGGCCAGACTTCAGAGCCGGCAGGCTACAAACGGTGCGGAAACACAGGTAAAACAGGCGGAAGAAGCTCTCAGACTGGCCAAAACCTCACTTGCTCAACAGAAAGAAGCTTCAAAAAAACAGATAGATATTGCACAGACACAGGCTGAACAGGCATATGCCGCCCTGGAAAGTGCAAGAGCCCTCTACGGTCAGATAACATTACGGGAACAGGAAGCAGAAGCGGCAAGGCATAATGTTACACAGTTACAAATAGGCATAGAACAGATAAAAGACCAGATTAATAAGACTACCATTAAAGCACCTGTAAGCGGAACTATTATACAAAAACAGGTAGTGCCGGGACAGGCAGTATCGCCTACCTTTCCTGTGGCTATCATAGCAAATCTGGACAGACTCATCATACAGGCCATGGTAGACGAAGGGGATATAGGTAAAGTAAAGGAACGTCAAAAGGTTATTGTAACAACCGATAATTTTCCTGAGGAAAAATTCTCAGGAGAGGTAATTATGGTAGCTTCTGCAGCTTTCGAAGGCACTAAATCAATAGAAAATGTTGCAAATTATAAAGTCACAATAGCCCTGGATAATACTAAAGGATTGCTGAAGATGGGCATGAATACTTATAATGATATAGTAGTAGCCCAGAGAAAAAATGTAATTACCGTTCCCAATATAGCCATTCATCAGAGCAATGGAAAAAGTGTTGTTTATATACCGGATAGAAACGGACATATAGAAAGAATAGTAGAAACTGGCCTGAGTGACAATGAAAATACTGAAATAATCTCAGGTCTATCAGAAGGAGAAAAAATAATACCCGGTTCTATAGTGAAGAGTGAAAAGTGAGTTGTGAGTCGTGAAAGGATAAACCTGCTAATAAAAATAAAAACATGGCATAATTATTGCACTATGACTTGTGATACAAGTCATAGTTTATGTACAAAATAACCCCTGAAATGAGGAACGTTATTATGCCAATTATAGTAAAGATATTTATTACCTTATTAATACTGTTCAATATATGTGAGACAGGTTTCTGTAAAGATCAGAAGCTACCTGTAATGATAGTTATAGATGAAAAGCTTCCTTTAAATATAGAAAGCAGGGCATATCAGGAACTGGCGGAATTTTTAAAACAGAATGGTTTTGACCTTCTAGTTTTCCCTCAAGAAAAAAAGAATGATCTCTGCAATCTTATTTCCGGCATTATGGAAAACAATTCTCAATCTCTGACTCAAATAGCAAAAGATAAAGGTGCTTTATTTCTTATATGCGGTAAGCTTCAGACCATGACAACAGGGACTACGATAGTATATGACGCAACACTGAATGAAGTTGAAATTTTCGGGGAAATAAAGTTAATTTTTCTCAATAAACCTGACATACCTCTCAATATGAAACTGAAAGAAAAAGGACTCTCAATCCATCTCCAGGAAAGCTATCAACAGGCCCTTGGAAAAGCACTGGAAGGATTCGAACGCTCCATAATCGATAGAATCAAGTAGAATTCAGTTATCAGTGGCCAGTGAGCAGTTACCAGTTATCAGGTTATTATATGTACAACATAATGTTTATCTTTCACTCTTCACCCTTCACTTTTCACTTTTCACTTTTCACGACTCTTTTCCTCAATAAAACAATAATTATTCCAGTCATCGAAATAATATTTCCTTTCCTCTTTATACCTTACCGGTGAAAGTTTCAGGTATTTAGGTTCTTCCGGGTGAGGTTCTATCAATTTTCTTATCCTGGAAACAGACATCTTCACAGTAGAGCAATCGGTCATATGGACATATTTTGCTTTCCATACCTGCGGGAACACTTCTGCAGGTGAAAAGAATTTACCGCTGTTTCGTGCAAAGAAAAATAACAGTTCTGAAAGGGATTTTTTTCTGTAAAGTTCTATAGTTCCCATGGATTTTTCCATTACGGTGCCGTCAATACCATCCAGAAAAATATCAAAATCTTCTTTTCTCTTTCTGAGGCTTTCTATTTCATCTATATTGGCAACATACTGCCTGTCACGCATTTTGACAATATACATTCTTTCCGAAGACAGAGGAAAAATTCTCTGAGATATCTCGTCAAGATAGGCAAAATATTGTTCACATCTCCTTTTTCTGTAGCCTTTAAGCTGTGAAAAATATTCATCAGACCTATCTTTAAAATTCACATCCCTGTCCAGAATATATTTCAATCTATAAGCTCTTGCCAGTTGATGAATATTTTCACCTGAAAGAACTTCATTTAAACAGCGTGAAGCCCGGTCTTTATCACCTTTTATGAAGTGTATTTCTCCGGCATTAATATTAATATCTAAAAGTAATTCTTTAAATCCATATTTACTGGCAATAGTCATGGCTTTCTCCGTAGAATCTATTCCTTTTTCCATCTCTCCCATCATCAGATAGAGACTTCCAAGTCTGCACAGGATAAGACACTGAAAATAATTATCTTCAATGGTCCGACTTATATGTAAAGCTTCAGTATATTGAGATATTGCCCTCTGTGGTTCTCCTGTTTCTTCAAATAGTAATGATGAACTGACCAGAGAATGCATAATTGCTTCTTTCCATCCGAAATTACGGCAATTCTCTATATTACTCATCCATAGCTTTAATGATTTATCATAATTACCAATATCATAACAGGCAAGAGCCAGATTATTTGTAAAGGAAAGTTTTAAATCAGGAAAATTCAGAGTTTCAGCCTCCTTTAAATATCCCTCAAGAAGATTTATATGTTCTTCCGATACCTCATTTTTTGACAGAGTAATTGCCATAGATTGTTTTAAACTCAGTTCCAGTTTTTTATCCGTTTTTTTATTAAGGTCAAGGCTCTTTTTATAGTAATCAAGAGCGGACATATAATCTCCTTTACGGCGATAAATTGAGCCCATGCAGGCATATGCACTGGCTAAATCCTCTCTCTGTTCTCGTAATACAGGAATAACTGCTCTGATTATATCCATAGCTCTGTCCCATTCCCCCAGTCTGGAAAGAATACGTGATAATAGTATAAGAAATCTGTGTTTCTCATATAAAGGCAGAATAGCTATTTTGCTCTCCAGAAGTTTTACTGCTTCTCTCGATCTTCCTGTAACTCTGAGTATTTCCGCTTTTACAAGGAAAAAAGAAGATGGTATATCTTCGGTAATTTCGACTATTTTATCTATGTATTCTTCCAGTTCACCAAGCTGAAAATACATGGCCATTTCACCCATAATAATTGCAAGTATCTCTATAGCTTTTTCAAAGTCCTCTCCTTTAAAATAATGGTAGAAAGCTTCTTTTCCCGCGTCAAGGGTATATCCTTCTCTGTTGATACATTCGGTATAATAAGAAGCACAGAGCTTATGAAGATGTTTTTTATCACCCTGTTCATAACAAAAATCGCGAAGGAGAACATCCATGGAATATCTTTTATCTCCATCAAGTTCTAAAAGAAATTTCTTTTTTAACACTTCAATGATACAGTCAATATCTTCATATGAATAAATCAATATGAGACCGTCTCTTCTAACAGGTTTTCTGTACACTGAAAAAGAAACAAGTAAATCTCTTTCCCGTTCTTTTAAACCTTTTATCAACTGCCTGCACATATAATCTTCGGAAAATTCCCTGTGTGAGAGTAATTCTTCCGCTGTTTTATCACCTGATACCAGAAGGCTTAAAAAAGATTTAATCAAAAAAGGATGGCCTCCCGTACGGCTGTAAATCTCTTCCATAATATGTTGTTTCAGTGAAGCACAGGAATGTAATTCCAGCAATTTTTTTATCATAATAAAACTCTCGTGTCTGCCAAGAGAGTGAATAGTAACTTCAAAAATATCCATCCATTCCATAGGTAAAAAATCAGGTCTTTCCCTGGAGATAAAAACCACTCTGGATTTTCTCAGGAATTTAGCACACAGCTCTATAAACATTTTATTTTCCGAAATTCTATGATAATCATCAATAAAAATAGTATAATTACTGTTATTTAAGAGAAAAATAAGGCACTTTACTATACCGTCACGATCATTATCTTTGAGATATCCGTCAAAATTATCATCTCCTCTTTCTTTAAACAAACGATTGATTTCATAAAGCAATGTTTCTGTTCTCCATCCTTCTTCACATTGAATCCATAAGACATTACCGTAAAAAGGGAGAAAATCGGGAGAAGAGTCAATGGTTGAAGCAAAATATAGAGACAGAGCAGTTTTACCTGTACCGGCCATACCATCTATGATTAACACATTATAATGAAGAAAACCTGTTTTAAGCTGGTCGAGGATCTTTTTCCTGCCGGCAAATACAGCAGGAGCTTTAGGAAAAGACAGATTCATATATTATACCTCCCTTTTATTTCTCTTATTATATTTGTGACGCGTTAATGATAACTTCAACAGAGCAAAAGGAAAATCCTCTCTATGAGCTTATTATGTTTTATGATATAATTTGGGTGAAGGGTGAGTCGTGAAAAGTGAAAAGTGAATTGATAAAAATAACCGGCCACTGATCACTGATAACTGGTCACTGTAAAGGGGACTGTATATGAACTTCTGTACCAAATGCGGCACAAAAAATAGAGAGAATGCAAAATTCTGTAGCAGATGCGGTAATATTATGGATAAAAGGGGGCCTGCTTCACATATAAATTCGTATTATGACAAAGATGAAGATGATTATAATTATGATAAAGTGGAATATGAATATGATAACAGGTATTTCGGCCCGCCGCGACTTATAGATGAAGACGAATTTAAAAGGGCCAGAGCAAGAAAAATAATACATACCTTTGCCATAATGACGGCCACTCTTGTAGCGATAAAAATACCATTCTGTGATATATTTTTTCTTCTTCCTCTCCAGTGTGCCATGATTGTTTCCATAGGAAAACTGTATGATAAAGAAATAAAACCTGAAAAAACCCTTATGGAAATAGCTGCCGCAGCAGGGTTCAGTATCATGGGAGAAATAAGCGCATTAATCATAGGTAATTTCATACCTGTAATAGGAGGACTTCTTACTGCACCATTTGTTTATGGCTGGACCTGCGGTATGGGAGAAGTAGCTATAAAATATTTTGAAAGTGACGGGTTATTTGATGAAGATATGGAATATATATATAGAGAAACTTCATCTCACGCCTATAATAATTACAGAGGTTCTGACATATCGAAAGAAGAATCCCTTGAGAAACTAAAAAACCACCTGACACCTGAAGAATATGAGAAGATAAAAAGAAAATTTAAAGCGTAATGCGTGATACTATAATCGTGACGCGTGACGTGTGGTTCGTGATGCGTGATGCGTATTTTCACCGGTACCATGCGAACACAGTGGTTCGCCTCTGCTACTCATTTTTCACTCTTTAAGACTCACGACTCACCACTCACTTTTTACTTAAAAATTGATTCCTGTGCCGAGTTTTACCTGCTGCTGATCCCTGAATATATTATCTACGCCCAGTATAAGATCGACTCTGTCATTAAGTCTGTATCTGGTTTTAAAATCAAGGGTAGGATGGGCAATATCAAAGAAATCAAGATTAACAGTTGCATTCTCTGAAAATCTATAATCATAACCAAACCCGAAATTGGCTTTTATAACACCTACGCGGACTGTATTTCTGTCATCCAGTACCTTACCGAGCTGTACATTCATCCTGCTCTGATCATTTACGTCGGTTATACCTAACTGCAGATAGGCATCTCCGCTTTTATTGTAAAGATTGGCAAGAACATCGGCCGAGCCGTCTATATCGCCATTTTCATTTCTCACACCTGTAAGAAGTAACTGATATGATACTTTCGAAGGAAGCAATGTATCTCTTTTCGCAAAAAATTCTCTTGTCCCTGCCAGCAGTGCATCTGCATTTTCAAGGGTACTTCTGGCATTCGATATGGTATCACGAAGATCCTGCTGAAGTTCTTTGTCTGTCACAAAAGCCTGAAGATTGGTTGCAGTTTCTTCTACTGTTGCACTGGTTCTTCTTAAGCTCTTAAGGGTTTCTCTTATATCATTGGAAATCTCCTGATCTCCAACAAATGTGTTTACATACTCAATGGCAACTTCAAGTTCCTGTGAGGTTTTCTTTAAGTTCCTCACCATGTCTCTCACATCTGTTTCATTATCCCCTGCAATTCTGTTCAGCGTATTGGTAAAGCGATATACATCACCTGACACCATATCCAGATTATCTCTCACATCTGCCGTAGTCATTTCAAGTTCGGAAGATAACAGTCTCAGAGTACTTTGAACTTCTGCCGATATTGTATCTATATGACCTCCTGTACTGATAAGTAACCTGTTTAATTCTTCACTGGCCTGACGAACATTAAGTACAGTATCTTTCAAAGCTTTCTGTGTTTCTTTGTCTCCCACTATTTTATTTACATTTTTCGCAGTAAGATCAATTGTTTTTATTGTACCTGTAAGCTGTGAAAGGCCATGTTTTACATCCTTTGTCAGATCCTGCAGATTGACAGGTGTTTCACCATAGAGGACATCTTTCCCGTCTTTTTTTATAAATCCTTTAGGCTTCGTACTTTTAGGTCTTACAGAAAGCCATTTTTCACCTACAATACCACTGTCTATTATAAAACTGGATTCCCTGTCAATATCCACAGATAGCGATTCCACTTTAACTGTTACCCTCACAGTCTGATCCCTGTCAAAATTCACAGTCATAATCTGCCCGACTCTTACACCGGCGACCTGTATATCTGCGCCTCTCTTCAAGCCATCGACACGTTGAAAAATTACAGTAAAGGTATAACCCTTATCTTCTCCGAATTTATAACCACCGTAGTATATTATAATCCATGCAAGAGCTATGAGTCCTACAGTGGTGAAAATACCAACTTTTGTTTCAACAGAAAGCTTCATAAGATTTTCTCCTTAATAAGTGTCATACCTGTATAGGTCCCTCTTCCAGTCCTTTAATAAACTGCTGAACTACAGGGTTAGAAGAATTTTTAAATACCGATGCTTCAGCTTCTTCTACAACTTCCCTGTCATAAAGCATGGCAATTTTATCTGCAAAAGTAAAAACACTGCCTATATCATGAGTAATCACAAGAGAAGTTACATTTAATTCTTTATTCAGTTTTAAGATTAAATTATTTAACACTGTAGTCATTACAGGGTCAAGACCGCTTGTAGGCTCATCATAGAGTACTATTTTCGGATTATATGCTATAGCCCTTGCGAAGCCGACTCTTTTTCTCATACCGCCGCTGATTTCACTGGGATAAAGATTTTCCACATCTTTAAGACCTACAAGATTTAATTTTTCCGTAACAATCTTTTTTATTTCTTTATCTTTCAGTTTCGTATGTTGATGGAGTCCAAAGGCAACATTTTCTCCACATGTCATATAATCAAAAAGAGCCGAATACTGAAAAGCCATGCCCATAACACTTCTGGTCATGTCGAGTTCTCTTTCGCTCATTTTCGTAATATCTTTACCGTCAACATAAACCTTCCCTTTATCAGGTTTTAAAAAACCTATTATTAATTTTAGAATTGTGCTCTTTCCTACACCGCTCAGACCGATCAGGGCGGTAACCTTCCCCTCCGGGATATGAAGGCTTACATCTCTTAATATTTCTTTTGTTCCAAAACTTAAATAAACATGTTCAAGCTTTATCATAAGATCACTTAAAACCGGTATTACCAAAAATTACTACAGTTAAAGGAAAATTAAATAAAAATATAAGTACTGTAGCTATAACAACGGAATTGGTAGTAGATCTACCTACACCTGCAGCTCCTCCTTCAGTAATAAGACCTATATAACATCCGACTATTGCAACGGTAGCACCGAAAACAAGAGCCTTTATCAGACCTCCGGTAAGGTCAGAAACCTTGAAAAATATCTTTATGGAATCCATATAGGTATAGGGATTGATACCCTGATTTGTAGCTACGAAATATCCTCCTGCTGTACCTCCTACTACAGAAAACATAGTAAGAAGAGGGGTCATTAAAAGACATGCCAGAAACCTTGGTACAACGAGATATCTTATGGGATTTGTAGCAAGAGATCTGAGAGCATCTATCTGTTCCGTAACCTTCATAGAAGCAATCTGTGCTGTAATAGCAGAACCGACACGGCCTGCCATTACTACGGCAGTCAGCAACGGAGCAAGTTCTCTTGCCATAGTGAGGACGACTCCTCCTCCTACAAATCCTTCGAGACCATATATACGGGCCTGCAAAGCAAGTTGATAGGCCATAACCATACCGGCAAAAGATGTGGTAAGCAGTATTATTATAAGGGAATCTACTCCCAGAATGGCCATCTGTTCAAGAGTTATACGTATATTAATAGCTCCTCTTATCAGAAACAGGAGGGTTGAACATAGAAGTGAGATAAGGCCTCCCACCAGTTCTAACAGGGAAACAACCATTTTACCTGTAGCTTCAAAAAATTTCATAATATTCACACTCAAACTTTCAACTGCCATAACCGGTTTGGTTACAACAATAGAATCTATTCCTCCAGTAATGCGTTACGCGCGACGATCCCCATATAAAACTGTTTATATACCGAAAGCATTTTCTATATGTTCTATTTTTCTGACAGACCCGTCAGGTGAAAGTATTAAAGAGATTACATCAAATCTGCAGTCTCTGTCATGTAATTCTTTGAGCTTCAAATAATATTCTGCAAGTTTATAGAGTTTATTCTGTTTTTTCATATTAACTGTTTCGTATGGTTCGCCGAAAGAAGTATCAGTTCTGGATCTTACTTCTATAAAAACAAGTTCTTCTCCATGAGCCATTATAAGATCTATTTCACCGAGCATACAGCGAAAATTCTTCTCTAAAATTTCATAACCTTTCTTTTCCAGTAATGTAAGAGCTTCTTTTTCTCCTGTAATACCAAGCTGTTTTTTAGTTAATTTCATGTACTATTTATCAGCTAATTGATAAAAAACAATTGCTGCGATGACATCTCCTTCTTATTCAAAACTTCTTTTACAGGCTTAAAGGTTTTTCGGTGAATGGGACAGACGCCGTATCTGGCAAGGTTTTTCATATGTAATTTAGTGCCGTAGCCTTTATGTTTCTCAAATCCATATTCAGGATAGAGGACGGCAAATTCTTTCATCATTCTGTCTCGGGTAACCTTGGCTATAATAGAAGCTGCCGCTATAGAAGCACTTTTAGCATCTCCTCTGACTATTGAAACCTGAGAAAATCCCATATCAGGCACGGGTCTGCCATCAATAAAAATCATATCAGGAGTCATTTTCATAGAGGAAACAGCTTTTTTCATAGCCATATAAGTGGCTTTAAGTATATTTTTTCTGTCTATTACAGATGATGTGCAGAAACCAACGGAGTAATGAAGAGCTTTATCTGTTATCTCTTCATAAAGGGCTTCTCTTTTTTTTTCGGGAAGTTTTTTACTGTCATCGAGACCTGCTATAAATATATCTTCAGGTAAAATAACAAGACCTGCCACTACAGGTCCTGCCCAGGCTCCGCGGCCTGCTTCATCAATACCTGCAATGACGGCGCATCCCTGTCTGCGGGCTTCATCTTCATAACATAACATCTTCTTAAATCGTTCTTTTTCCAGTTTTATATTACTCATTTTTATAATCTGTTTCGTAAGGGATAGAGTAATTTTACTGCACCCAGGTCAAGAAGTCAATCTTTTCAGGTTGTGTTTTTTTTATAAATGGCAGATAAGGCCTTATCTATTCACTTTTCACTAATAATTGCTCCGTATTGATTTAAAACATCTATATACTCTTCGCCTGTTTTTACGCCAGCCATATTTGTACCCTGTATAAAAAGTCCCGGAATATTTCTTATCTCCAGAGAATATTTCCCATCATCCCATTTTTTAACAGTTCCCCGATCTTTATCCAGCACATGCCAGCCATTATGATTTATAATTCTTTCATCTTTTACAAGATAATCACTGCTTCTTCTCAAACATTCTCCTGTCTCCGGGTCCCATTCTTTTATTTCTATATAATCTTCGTAATCTATCATTTTCTTTTTTGTTATAATAACTGCACCTGAATAAGACAGAGAATCTGCAAAGGAAAAATCATGAGTTTTTAATATTTCTCCTGTAAAAAGATCCCAGAGAATAACTTTATCGCCGCTCAGGGCAATAACTTTGTCGCCTCTGTAATAAACTAGCCTGAGTCCTTTCCCATGGCACTCAAAATGTTTCACATATTTACCTGCTTCTATATCCAGTTCTTTAACTGTACAGTCATCACTGCAGGAAAGAAGTTTTTTTCCGTCTTTACTGTAGCAGAGGGAGGTAACTTTATGTCTTTCATAAGTTCCGATACATTCTCCCGTCAAAACACTCCATTCCTTTATCGTACCGTCTTCACTGCAGGAAGCTATTCTTTTACAGTCAGGACTGTAAGACATCTGTATAACAGGCATATAATGACCGGTATAAATCCTGATGCATCTCCCAGTAACACTGTCCCATTCTTTCACTGTATTATCTCCGCCGCAGAAAAGGAGTCTGCCGCCATCGGGACTCAAAGTGAGAAAATTTATATTCCAGATAACTTTCTCATAAGTTCTTATACAATCCCCCGTGGCTACATCCCATTCTTTTACTGTTCTGTCTGAAGATGCGGAAAACATTCTGGTGCCGTCAGAACTGTAAAGGATGGCATTTACATCCCATAAATGTCCATGAAAGGTTTTAAGAAGTGCTCCTGATTCCATATCCCACTCTTCTATAATTTTATTTTTACTCACAGAAGCAATTTTACTGCCGTCTGGGCTATAAGAGAAAGTAATAATATGATATCCGCTGCTTCTACAGGTTTTAAGACTTACACCTGTTTCACTGTCATATTCCTGTATTATCCCGTCTTTACTTCCGCTGGCAATCATTCTTCCATCAGGACTGTAAGAAACAGAGGTAATTTCTTCAGTTTTTTTCTCAAAATTTCTGATAAACCCGCCTGAGGTCACATCCCATTCCTTCAATTCCCCGTAAGAGCCTCCAGAAAGAATCTTCATACCGTCTTTACTGTACTGTACGGAGTTGACCTTATATGAATGTCCTCTGTAAATTTTTACTGTTTCTCCCGTGAGAAGGTTTATTTCTGTAATCACATTGCTTCCGAGAACTATTTTTTCACCGTCAGGGCTGATATGAGCCGAATAAACTTCACCGCAGTTTGACGTATGAGATTTCACAATCTCTCCTCTGTCATTCCATATTTTTATTATGCCATATCTGTTTACAGTAACAATCCCTTTTCCGTCCTGTGTATAACATGCAAATCTGGCATGGGAATCAGTATTAAATGTTTTTTTGCAATATCCGGTAGAAATATCCCATTCTTTCATAGTTTTATCGGAAGACAGGGACATAAGAGTCTTACCGTCATGGCTGAGAGCAAGGCAGAATACTTCCCCCTCATGGCCTTCGTAACCTTCAGGGAACATGGTAGAAGGACTCATTATAGAACCTCTCAAATCGGCACCTTTCCAAATACCGTCTATCTCTCCATGACCGAGTCTTACATTATTTAAAGATATATTTCTGAGATCAAGACCTGAAAGATCTGTTTCACTGAGATCTATTCTTACATCTTTCAGAATTTCCAGGATATTTATTAGACGAAAATCATCTATCTCTATATTGCGCATCATTGATAGAGCTCTGTCCAGAAAGGTTTCTGTATGGCCATATTCGAGTGAATTTGATGAGTAGTGAGTCGTAAGTCGTGAGTCGTGAATGGTATGATTTTCTCCTGACAGTTCGCCCAGAATTTTTCTTACAGAAGGTTTAAGAAGAGATGAAGAAATACATGGGAAGGAATTATCTCCCCTGGCAATACACTCTTCAATATCTTCTTTTATGTTCATGGCTAAAGAATAATCGTCATTCATTGGTAATCTCCGGTTTATTTCATTTATAGTGTATTTAGAGTGAAAAGAATAGGACATTAATCATTCTTCACCCTTCACTATCACCAATTCATCAAAACCTTCATTCAGAGAAGGTTCTTTAAATTCTTTTTTCATATCTTCTATTTCCAGCTCAGATACTCTGTGGGAAGATTCTTTTTCAGCCGATTTTCTCCTCTTGTTTCTTTCCTGCCATATATGTTCTTCCACAGAAAACCATATAGCCTTTATATAAACAGTCTTTTTTCTGGCAAAATCGATAATCTTTTTTCTTCGTCTTCCGGTGAGATTTGCCCGGTCAATAACAACATTAAATCCCATATCAAGAGCTTTTTCAATACACTTCAATTCCAATTTTTTTGCTACTTTTTTATTCCCTCCAACCATGCGGGTAAGCTCATAAAGGGAAACCCTTATATAATCAGGTAATTTTTCTCTACAGTACGTTGTTTTTCCCGCCCCCGGAAAACCTATTAAAATAATTATTTCCTGCATAATTTTATATAATGCCGTAAAGTTAACACTTTTCACGACTCACTCTTCACCCTTCACTTTTTCACTTTTCACGGCTCACCCTTTAAAAACCTTCTGAAGCACATGTACCAGTTCATCTACCCTGTAAGGTTTCTGTATAAAACCTGCCAGTCCCTGTCCCGGGAAACGGCTTATTGCTTCCTGTTCATTATAACCACTTGAAAGAATAACCTGCACATTCTGTCTGAGCCTGCGAAGTTCATTAAAGGTTTCTTCTCCGTTCATATGAGGCATAGTCATATCCAGCAGCACTGCTCCTATATCATTAATATTATTTTTAAATATTTCAATACCTGTTATACCATCATCTGCTGTGAGCACAGTAAACCCGAGTTTGCTTAACATAGCTTTGGCGACAGTACGGACAGTTTTCTCGTCATCAATTACAAGTACAGTTCCTTTCCCATGCCAGCTTTTTCCTTCAGACCTTTCTTTTTCAATCATTTTACTATCAAGGTTCGAAACAGGAAAAAGTACCCTGAAATTTGTCCCTCTCCCGGGTTCACTGTAAATTTTTATAGTTCCATGATGACTTCTGACTATGCCAAGGACTGCTGCAAGTCCAAGACCTCTTCCGGTGAATTTTGTTGTAAAAAAGGGATCGAAAATCTTATTCTGAATGTCTCTTGTCATACCACAGCCTGTATCTGCCACTTCAAGATATACATAATATCCTTCAGGAAGATTTTCGTTTATATAGCTTTCAGAAAGATAGGTATGGTCACAGTATATAATTCCCGTATTCAATGATATTACACCGCTGTATTCCCCTATGGCATCAGAAGCGTTTATAATCAAGTTCATAATGACCTGACGCAACTGGGTTGCATCACCTTCTATCAGAGGCAGGTCTTTCGCGAAATTATATTTCAGGATACACTTCTTAGAAATAGAAACTTCAAGAAGATGACTCATTTCCTGAACTATATTGGAAATCTGAAGAGGCTGAATTAAAAATTTCCCTTTACCTGAATAGGCAAGCATCTGTTTTGTTAAATCTGCTGCTCTTCTTGCAGCAATTACAATCTGCTGTACGCTGTCTCTTGCTGGAGACAGAGGAGAAAGGTCAAGAAGAGTAAGATCTGCATATCCTAAAATTCCTGTAAGAATATTGTTGAAATCATGAGCAATACCACCGGCAAGAACTCCGAGACTTTCCAGCTTCTGAGCATGTTGAAGCTGCTGTTCAAGTTTCTTTTTTTCTTCTTCTGTCCTCTTTTTTTCTGTAATATCTCTGACCAGAGAAAGGACTTTTTCACTGTCACATGGCACGATACGGCTTTCAAAATATTTCTCTTTTCCTTCGATAATGAGGCTGTATTCCATTACCTGTCCTTCACCGGTTTCCAGGGCTTTATTTAAAAGTTGCATAACTGTTTCTGAAATGTTAGATGGCAATATATCTTTCAAGTTTTTGCCGAGAAACTGTTCCGGTGATACAAGGAGATTGTTTGTGTCAGATGCATGGTAATCCCAGAATATACCGTTTTTATCATATATAAACATAATGTCAGGTATGGCAGCAAGCAATGCTCTGTTCCTGCTTTCACTTTCTTTTAACGCCTGTTCAGCCATCTTCTGCTCGGTTATATCAAAGATTACACCGTCTATATAGAGAAGACTGCCATCTGCTCCCAGGACAGGTCTGCCTCTTTCAGAGAAATATCTCTGATGACCATCTTTACAATTAAAACGATATTCCAGCCGAAACGTCTCATTATCCGCAACTGCCTTTTCTACTGTTTTCAGTACATTCTGTCTATCTTCTTCTTCTACCAGATGGTAAATAGAACACATATCTCCTTCAGAAATCTCTTCCTGTTTAAAACCTGTCAGAGGTAAAAGCATATCATTGAAAAATTTCATCTTATGGCCTTCTCTTACAAATATTCTGTAAACGATACCGGGCAAATTCTGTGCAAGAGTCCTGTATGAATATTCACTCTCTCTTAATCTGTCTTCTCCTTTCTTGCTTTCTGTTATATCAATAATAAAACCTTCCAGGGCGACTATATCACCTGTATGGGAAAAAACACCCTGCCCTTTTTCCCATACCCATTTTTCTTCATTCTTTGCGGTAATAATTCTATAAACAAGTTCAAAAGGTCTCTTTTCCGTCACAGACAGATGGATCTGTTGCCAGACACTCACTCGATCGCCATCATAAATAATATCATTATAAGATAATTTTTTATTATCAATCAAATCATTAGGGTCGTAACCTGTCAGATGAAAACAGCCTTCACTTACAAATTCCATTGTCCACTTACTGTCATATTTACATCTGTAGGCCATACCGGGGAGGTTGCTCATAAGAGTAAGAAGTTTTCTTTGAATTTCCCTGAGTTCCTCATCTGCTTTTTTTCTCTCAATTCTTATTTTTGCTTCCCTTAATTCCCTTTCAATAGCAGGAACCAGTCTTTTCAGATTATTTTTCAGAATATAATCATGGGCTCCTGCCTTCATAGCTTCCACTGCAATATCTTCACCTATGGCGCCTGATACGATAATAAAGGGAATATCTATGGATTTTTCTTTTAAAATCTCCAGAGCCACGAGACCGTTGAAATGAGGCATAGAATAATCGGAAATAACAATATCCCACTTCTCCCGGTCCAGTGCTTTATATAATTCTTCCCTGTTATCAACCCTTTTATAAGAAGGTTTCAAACCGGCTCTCTTTAATTCCCTGATGAGTAATAGGGCATCATCTTCAGAATCCTCAATTAGAAGGATATCAATGTTTAAAGACATAAAGAACCTCCCTTTTATTCTATTTATTTCATGTTAAGAGGAGATACATTCATTACAAGCCAGTAAAGCTGCAGTTGTTTTACAGCTTCTACAAACTGTGAAAAATCAACGGGTTTCTGAATATAGCTGTTTGCTCCCAGTTTATAACTTTCCACAATGTCCCTTTCTTCTTTTGATGATGTCAGAACCACAACAGGTAAAAACCTGGTTCTTTCACTAGTTCTTATTTTTCTGAGTACCTCAAGGCCGTCAATTTTAGGCAATTTCAAATCAAGTAATATTAGCTGCGGAAGGTCGGTTTCATCGCTATTTTTTCCGAAAAGATAATCTATTGCTTCCACACCATTCCGACACAAAACAATATCGTTAATTACATTGTTTTTCTTCAGAGCCCTCATAGTAAGAAGTTCATCATCTGGGTTATCCTCAACGAGTAATATAACTTTCTTGCTCATTTTAACCATCCTTTTCAGTCGTGATGCGTGACGCGTGACGCGTGACGCGGATAGTGTTTTTTTATGGCAGGTAGATTTATTTTACTGGAAATTATAATTGATTTCATAAATCTCTTAATTAATCAGGGTTGTCGGGTGATGGGTGATGGGTTAAGAAGATCCAGAGCCCAGAACCCGGAACCAGGAACGTGAGACATTTATATATAAAATTACCTGACATTTTTAAACACAATCACTGATAAATTATTCATAGGCAAAATACCAGTCAGAATAAATAACTGTACCATTCTGACATACAAAATAAAGATAATCATGGAAGCCGCGCCAGAAATATATGAGATGTTCCTTATCAATATCTTCATAACCTCCCGGTTTATATTCTTTTTCCATAATATGAGGAGGTTTCTCTTTCTCCTTATTATATATCATATCCGGCTCTCCCATTAAATTTATTATATCATTTTCCGTGTACTTTGAATTTCCGAGAAAATCGCCGAGTTTTACCATAACAATATGATACCTGCCATCCCAGCTGTCCAGATTTTTATTCCATTCCTTACCGCCATTAAACCAACCTTTCTGACATCGAAATGCTTTATATTCTTCCAGTAAAGATTCCAGTTCTGTATCATTACGCTCTCCGGCAGAATAACATGGTAAGAAATTGAGTATTATAAAAAAAAGAATTATATTTATTTTCATCCTTCACTGAGCCTCAAATGTAAAATAAAAAACAGCTCCTTTTCCTGTGTGTCCTTCTGCCCATATATGTCCTCCATGACGATGGATAATCCTCTGAACTGTGGCAAGACCTATACCTGTGCCGGGAAAGTCAGAAACAGAATGAAGTCTCTGAAAGGGGGCGAATAATTTATCTCCATAGATCATATCAAATCCTGCACCATTGTCACTTATAAAATATACAGTCTTTTCTTTATCCTTCATAGTGCCGAATTCTATCCTTGTATAATCATTTTTAGAAGTAAATTTCCAGGCATTACCAAGAAGATTTTCCAGAGCTACAGTCATAAGTCTTTCATCACAGAGAATAATTATATCAGGACAGATAATCACTTCAACATTCTTTCTTTTTTCCCTCTCAAAATGTTCTTTTAAAATTCTATCTGCCAGCAGACTCAAATTTACCTGTTCAAGTTTTATAACACTTCTTGTCACACGGGACAGGTTCAATAGATCATCAATAAGCTCGGACATTTTCTGGCTTGCTTTACATATCCTCTGTAAATAATCATGTCCTTCTTCATCCAGTTTATCCGAATAATCCTCAAGAAGTGCCAGAGAGAAACCACCTATACTTCTGAGAGGAGCTCTCAGGTCATGAGAAACAGAATAGCAGAAAGATTCAAGTTCTTTATTAATAACACTCAGTTCTCTCGTTCTTTCCGTAACCCTCTGTTCCAGTTCCTCGTTAAGTTTCACTAATTTTTCTTCCATACGTTTACGTTCTGAAATATCTACAACCAGGGCTAAAAGACAATCCTGCCCATCGATTTCAATTCTTACCATAGAGCATAAAGTTGAAATAATTTCACCGTTTTTACGGCGAAACTTTATTTCATGGTTGGTAACAGCACCGTACTGTTTCATTAAAGCAATAATTTTATTTCTTTCTTCCGGCTCGGCCCAGAGGTTTAATTCCATGACAGTCCGGCCTATTACTTCTTCTCTTTCATATCCGGTAATCTTTAAAAAAGCATCATTGACCTCGAGATATCTTCCTTCTGAGATAGTACTGAGAGCAACTATCTGGGGGCTGAAATAAAATATCTGGGAAAATCTTTCTTTTGAGTCTCTTAATTCTTTTTCTACTTTCTTCAATTCTCTTATATCAATGGCTGTAAAGATCACTCCTTCTGTATAATCATTATGATTTACACAGTTCAGATCAAGCTGAATATCTATAAAATCTCCGTCTATATGTTTCCATCTGGTAAAAACAGAACCTCTCCCTTTTTTTTCTCTGTAAAGTACAGACCCGACTCTTTCAAATTCTTCATCACTGTCATAAAGTATTCTTGTGCTTTTTCCTGTTATGTCTTCTTCTTTATATCCGAACATGTCAAGTAATTGATAGTTTACCCATTGAATTGTTCTGTTACGGGCAAAGCCAATAACTGCAGGTGCATTTTTCAACATATGTTCCATCGTGATTTCATTGAATTTCATCATATAATATTCCTCAGTCTTCTCCCTTTACATTCAAGGTAAATGCAAAAAGTACTGTAGCAATTACAGAGCAGAGAACAAGAAGAAGAAATCCGCCGTTCCATCCATAACTATCTACAACCCATCCAAGACCCCACCCTGATACTATACCACTCATATATCCGAAAAATCCTGTAAGTCCTATAGCTGTTGCAGAGGCTTTTTTAGTAGCTATATCGGCAGTCATAACGGCAACAAGGAACTGGGGGCCGTAAATAAAAAAACCTATCAGTAATAACATAACAGTATCAAAGAAAGGGAAACCTGCCGGTAACTTCCAGAAAAGAAATATGCTTACAAGGGTAAGAACCATATAAATTAAACATACAGGTCCTCTTCTGCTCTTAAAATATCTGTCAGTAAGCCACCCCGCCATGAGAGAGCCCATAAGACCGGCTATTTCAAAACCTGCAGTCATGCCTCCTGCATGTACCAGAGAAATACCTCTCATTTCATTAAGGAAGGTAGGAGCCCAGTTCATAAAGATATATCTTATAATATACACAAAAAAATTGGCAAAACATATAATCCATATATAGACATTTGAAAATACATATTTCATAAGAAATTCTTTAAAAGGAATTTCGTCATTTTCTTTGTGTGGTTCTTTTTTCTCTGAAGACTCTTCTTTCCCGAAAGGTACATCCAGATAACCGGTTCTGAGTCTGAGTAAAAACTCTTCATCAGTGGGTGCGGTATAGACTTCTACAGGAGGAAGACCGAGAGAGCCGGGAGTATCTCTGAGCCTCTCTGCAAGAAAAATTGCCACGGCTATAGAGATAACAGCAGGAACAAAAAAACAGGACTGCCACCCGTAGTATTTTGCAAGATAGCCTGCCATTACGAGAATAAGAGCGGCACCAACCTGATGGGATGTATTCCATATGGCCCACTTAGTGCCCCTTTCTTTCGGGCTGAACCAGTGAGATAAAATCCTTGCACATGGAGGGAATCCCATGCCCTGAAACCATCCGTTTAACATCCATACGATACCCATTGTATAGAGACCTGAACTCAGACCGAAAAAAATATTCATAAGGGCAGACAGCAATAACCCCAGAGGCATAAAATATCGCGGATTGGCTCTGTCGCCCAGAATACCGTTTAAAAATTTTGATACGCCGTAGAGAAGATCATGGAGGGTAAGAAAAAGTCCCAGGTTGGCTTTGGAAACGCCGAGAACATGTTCCATAACAGGAAGAGCAAGGGGAATATTTTTTCTCACAAAATAAAATACTCCGTAACCTATAAACGTTGAATAAAGCTGTCTTGTACGCCAGTATTTATATCGAGATTTTACTTCATCTGGCTCGGCAATCATTTCTGCATCAGAGGGAGGTATAAATAGATGGAAAAATTTTCTCATTCATCGAAATCCTCTCTATAAGATCGTGACGCGTGACGCGTGACGCGTGACGCGTGACGCGTGACGCGAGGATAATTGAACATCACCTGGTTGAGCATTACTATTTAAATAGTGAATGGTGAGTAATGTCCTGTTCTTTTCACTTTAATTACTGACCTGAGCATAAGCATATAATAAACGTTTTCCTTCCCGTCACGCGTTACGCGTTACGCATTACGAGAAGTATATGTTTATCTCACTAATTTCAGTAATATATGGGAATATTCATTTAGAACTTTAAAATTTACCCGGTACTATGATATAATAACTTGTAAAACTAATCAATAGATCAAAAGGATTATAATGAATAAAGAACTTACCGTATTAATTATTGACGATTGTGAAGATGATGCCATACTTCTGGCACGGGAAATCTCACGGGCCGGTTATAAAGTGGACTTTGAATATGTTTCTTCTCTGACTTCTCTGGAAAAAGCTCTTGAGAACAACAGATGGGACATTATCATTTCAGACTATTCATTACCGGGCTTTAACGGCCTTTCTGTTTTAAATATGATAAAAGAAAAAGGATATGACATCCCTTTTATTATGGTTTCCGGCACTATAGGGGAAAATCTGGCAGTAGAGATTATGAAATCCGGTGCTCATGATTATGTAATGAAAGATAATCTGACCAGACTCGTTCCTGCTATTAAACGTGAATTACATGAAGCAGAAATAAGAAGAGAAAAAAAACTTGCAGAAGAGGCTTTAAGGAAATCGGAAGAGAGGTATCGTATCCTCTTTGAACATGCCAATGAAGGCATTTTAGTTCTTAAGAGGGAAAAAATTATATTTGCAAACCCTAAATTCCTTAAAGCAACAGGTTATGTGGAAGATATATCACACAAATCCTTCTTTGAATTTATTCATAAAGATGACAGAGAAATGGTGAGAAATTACCATTACAAACGTTTAAAAGGAGAAAAAGTACCTGATAATTATACCTTCCGATTTTATGACAGAGATGGAAACATAAGGCACGTACAGCTCAGCGGTGCAATAATTAACTGGGATGGCGAAGCGGCTGTGCTTGTATTTCTGAATGATATTACAGAAAAAAAGAAATGGGAAGAAGAACTTCTTAAGATTGAAAAACTTGAATCCCTGGGGTTACTGGCAGGTGGAATTGCCCATGATTTCAATAATATACTTACCTCCGTTCTGGCCAGTATCAGTATCGGAAGAGTAATGCTTGAAAATGATGAAAAAGATAAGCTTTTTGAGATACTTGCCAATGTTGAAAAAGCATCCTTAAGAGCAAAGGATCTTACCTATCAATTACTTACCTTTGCCAAAGGAGGATTGCCTGTAAAGAAAACAGGTATTATATCTGATGTGATAAAAGAAGCTGCAAATTTCGCTCTTATAGGCACAAAAAGCACATGTGAATTTCATTTTCCTGGAGATTTATGGCCTGTTTCTATTGATGAAGGGCAGATAAGCCAGGTAATTCAAAACCTTGTTTTAAATGCGGAACAGTCCATGAACGGAGGAACCATATCAATTTCAGGTGAAAATATAGTAATCGATAAAAAAAATATAGGAAACCTTAAAAATGGAACATATGTAAAGATAACTATAAAGGATCAGGGATGTGGTATAGAGGAAAAATATTTACAGAAGATATTTGATCCCTATTTCACTACAAAACCGAAAAGCTCCGGTCTGGGATTAACTATAGCCTATTCCATAATCAGAAATCATTCCGGCCATGTAGTGGCGGAATCGGTTAAAGGTAAAGGAACAACTGTCACTTTCTTCCTTCCTGTGTCGGAAGATGTTCACATACCTGAAAAATCATCTCAGAAAGAAATTCTGGAAGGGAAAGGCAGAATTCTTGTCATGGACGATGATGAAATGTTACGGGAAGTACTGGAAATAATACTGGAAAGATTAAAATATGATTTTACCATGACAGAAGACGGAGAAGAAGCAATTAAATTATATAAGCAGGCAAAAGAGGAAGGGAATCCCTTTGATGCAGTAATAGTAGACCTGACAATCCCGGGAGGGATGGGCGGGAAAGAAGCAATCGGAAAACTCAGGGAAATAGATCCTGATATTAAAGCCATAGTATCCAGCGGTTATTCCAGTGATCCCGTCATGGCAGATTATAAAAGATACGGATTCAGTGCAGTTATTCTTAAGCCTTACGGTATGGAAGAATTGAGCAAAACTCTCTACGATATAATCGTGATGCGTGATGCGTAATGCGTGATGCGTATAAGCAGAACTAAATAGAAAATCCGAAACCTTCGAGAAGCTTTATTACTTTCTTATCCTCCGGGGCAAGCATATGGGCAATCTGAAGATGGACTATGGCACTGTCATATTTCTCTCTCATAATTGCTATCTCTGCAAAGGCAATTCTTGCCTCTTTATTATGAGGATCTGTCCTTACTCCGTTTAACGCGGCACAGTACGCATCAAAGGGAAGGTCTTTTTTAAGGAATAATTCACAGGATTTAAGATATGTATCTGATGCTTTTTCCTTAAGACCCGATTTCCAGTAGGCCGTTCCCAGGGCATAATAAAATCTCGGTTCTTCGGGATTCTTCTCAATAGCTTTCAAAAAATAATATTCTGCCATGGTAATCTTATTTCTGAATAGATACATACCTCCCAGCAGAAATTCCGGATATGTGGCGAGATGTTTTATTTCCATAGCAAGTTTATTCTCGGGATCAATTTGAAGTGCTTTATCTGCATAGAAGAGAGCAAATAATATAATACCTTTCTGTAAATAAACCATACCTGTTTTAGCCATATATTTACTTTCTTCTTCATAATCACCGAGTTGGTAAGAAGTTCTGGCTACATCCAGATATCTTATGGCATTGTCCTGATCTTTTTCGCATGCTTCTATAAAAAGAGACTGAGCATCGGAATAACATCTGTCCCGTAATAATCCTTCAGCCTCCTGTGAAAGTTCATTTGCCTCTTTTTCCTGTTTTTCTTCGAAATATTTATTAAGTGACGGAGGTATATAAAGATTGGAAGGTTTTTTATCGAACACTGCAAGGAAATTACTTACAGTCCGCCCCGGTCTTATGAGATATTTTCCGTCAACATATAACCCGGTTGAGGTTCCTCCGTCCAGATTACAGGCATAATAAGCTCCCAGAGATTTCATTATCCGGCCTGTTTCCTGAAGAGATACATCCCTGCCAATACCGGTTATCAACAATTTATTATCCCCCGTTATACCAAGGACACTTCTTCTGGTATTTCTATAAAGCCCCTGATCCTTATGGCCTTCCTGGGGATTAAAATAATAAGTATTTCCTTTATAAACAAGGGTAGGGCCGGAACATATGACACTCTTCCATCTGGATAAATCAAGATATCTTCCTATACAGCCGGTAAAGAGAAGGAAATCAAGTCTGTTGTTATAGTCTATACAGAGAGCGGAACCGTTATATCCTTCATTTACAAGATTTCCGTCCATTACAAGATTTCCTATGGGGTAGCCTTCATTCAGGTCAAAATAAGTGCCGTTTATAAGAATTTTTGGATGATATAATTCAATTATCCTGTCCATTGCTGCCACAGGATAGGTATCTTCTATGGCATCAAATCCCGGCGGGACAAGAGGAGTAACATAAACAGAAGGATCATTCAGGTCTACTGTTATCAGGTGAATATCTGTTCCCGGAGGTGAAGAATAATTTATGGTTTCACATGTTCCAGGTAAAGATAGAAGAAAAAAGAGTAAGAGAGTGAAGAGTGAAAAGTGAAAAGTGAAAAGTGAAGGGTGAAGGGCGAAGGGTGAAGAGTGAAGAGCAGGGGCAAACCGTGTTCGCCCTGTGAATCGTGAGTCGTGAGTCGTGATGCGTGAGTCGTGATGCGTAATGCGTGATGCATGAGTTGTGCGTTGTGAGCCGGAAATAGTGAATAAATGAGTGATCAGTGAAAAAATATTCATAGTCTCTCATAAACCCGTGAAGGTATGTCTTTCCCTTCCTTGTTCATTAAGTCCACATAAGTTTTATAGTATTTTTTTGCTTCTTTGCCGTCTTTATATAAAGCATCGGCAAGATTAAGATAAGCAGGTGTTCTATCTGGAGAAAGCTTCAGAACATAGGTGAGTACAAAAATTGCATCTTTACACTTTCCTGCCTGTTCCATGAAGAAACCGTAATCATTCATGGCTGTAATAAACTCACTGTAAGTCATATATTTATTAAAATCACTTTTTTCATAATCATCTCTGGATTTAAATCTAAAAACCCATTTATCTCCAAGGACAGAGATGGCAGTTTTAATCAGTTTCCAGCCATCATTCCTGCCTTTTCTGTATTCTTCAAGTGCTTTCTTATGAGCACTTCTGAGGAATTTAACTTCCATTTCACAGGTATCATAATAATGGCACGGATAAAACATGTTATTAAGTTTTTCCGATGCTTTATCTATTTCACCGGTGGAAAGGAGATATTCTACTTCTTTTAAAGCTTCTGCCGAGGGGTCTTCCTGCCACTCCTTCACAATTACAAGTTTTTCTGACTGTTTATCCCATCTGTATATTGCTCCGTAATAAAAAGCCGAATATGGCATCTGAGAGTAAATATGAATGAGTCCGTCTTCTTCATCATAAAAAACATCTGTTTTGGCTATATTCAACTCTCCGTTAAATTCCACTCTGCCGAAAGAACGGAATATTCCGTCTTTACCTCTCCCTGTAAGGATTATTTTTGTCCTGTCATCAGGCATGGTTATTATAAAAAGACTTTTTATACCGTCAGGCAGCCGGGAAGTAGGAAAATTCTGTACGTCTCTTATATCTGAAGAGCCTGTTACTTTTATATGGTTGAGGACATCTTCCGATACAGGGTGTGAGGCCCTTGCAGGAATAGAAAGAAAGAGAAGAACAATTAAAATAATAAATCTTTTCATAAAAATGTTCATTTGGTTGTCATCCATAACTACTACATCATATTTACAGTTTATATCGTGACGCGTAACGCGTAACGCGTGACGCGAGGATACTAATCGTTCTAATAATTTGCCAGAGTTATTTTTCTTACAGTCTTTAATATAAAATATGCAAAATATATGCCATATGATTGTTCTCAGTCAAACTTGTCGAGTTTATATTTCGTATATTTGCCGGGAATTACCCATCCTGAGAGTATGCTTTTCCAGTCAGTCTCTTTGTATTTAGAGAGTATGTCTATAATTGTATTAACATCTTTAAGATAGCTTGTATTATATGCATCAACTACAAAGTCATGGTATTTTTCCGTTCCCAGTTCTTTATAAATAATATACTGGACCCTGAAAGTTTTATGATAAAAGAAGCCGAATTTATCCTTTTCATATCTGAAATCCATACAGAGAGGTTCATCTTCTACAGAAGAAAGATCCGAGTACAGTCCCCATTGTGTAAATATGTTTTCCCTGCTGACATATTTATCAGATAAAAGGCCGGAATCTTTTATAGCAACAGGGAGAAAGCTACAAATCCCTTCTATAAACCACTCTATTTCCACCTCACCCCATGACAGAAACCAGGAATGATTTATTTCATGATACAGGAGTCCCGGATTACCCGGCTGAGTCAGGTTATATTGAATGTCTATCTCTTCGCCTCTGTTATATCCTCCGACCCATTCGCCTGAAGGTGAACATACCTTCTCTCCTCCGTTTATGATAAATACTTCATGAGGAAAGGTCCATCCGAGATAATTCTCCACAGCAGGTATATAGGCACAGGTGCTTGCCATTATAAATTCAGCCCAGGCTTCCTGTCCCTTATCATAGCGGATTTTTATTTCTGTGGTAATGTAATTGAAGGTTACTTTTTTAACCTTCTCTTTTTTTTCTGCGGCAAAACAGGTACTGTATGTTAAAAAAAATACCAATATGAAGCAGAAAATAATAAAGCTTCTATTAGTTGGGAACATAGTCACACCCCCTCTGTTGAATATGCACTAACAGCTATGACCGGGTAGTCACAACGAAGAATGATAACTTATTCTCCCTTCACCCTTCACTCTTCACCCTTCACGATTCTCATATAAATATAATTATAGCACAATTAGCAACAGGAGTGGCACAGTGATAACATAATTAGAAAATGGCGTCAAATAGCTTCTCAGACGCTATCTATTAATCTTTGCTTACAAATTTAGTGTATTGTTTTAAATATAAAAGTTCAACTGTTCCGAGAGGCCCATTACGCTGTTTACCTATTATAATTTCTGCCGTTCCAGGTTTCTCTGTTTCGGGATTATAATAATCATCACGGTAAATAAAAACTATATATTTTTATTTAATCATAAGATTTACTATACCGTTGTAGTTTAGAAAAATTAAATAATTATTTTTCACACCGACATCTTTTGTCGCCATAAAGGAGTTAGAATGTAAGTAAAGGTAGCATAAGACTTTCCTACATTGTGGTCGTTTTCTGCAAAAATCGTTTCCTTACTGCCCCCCTCCGTCATTCTGGCTGATGGTTCAGGCAGACCCTACCCGCCTTGTGTGCCATGCTTAACTATATTAGATATTTTTTCATGTTATCAATAGACAAAATGAAAACGACATGATAATATAAAAGAAAATACTATGAAGGCAGTTGATATTATGGCCAAAGAAAAAATTGAGAGAAATGATGAGATAGTAAAACTTCGTGATAGTGGGCTTAGTTGTCAGGAAATAGCAGATAAATTTGGTATTACAAAACAGAGAGTTCAGGACATTTACTTTAAAACAACTGCAAAAAAAAGTATTGGTAAAATAGAAAAGAAGACAAAGTGGGTTAACTTTTATCAGCAATTCAGTCAGGAATATCTTAAAGGTAAACCTATTCATAAAATAGCAGAAAAATATAATTGTTCCAATGCTACAGTTTATTTAGCTTTAAAAAAAACAGGCATTTCTACAAAAGAAAAAATCGTAACTTTTGTATAGATAGAAAATATTATTAAGATAAGATAAAGATAATATTTATCTGGATTGGTATTAATATAGAATTATGAGAAAATTTAAATTATATCTGGAAACATCAGTATGGTGTCATTATTATGCCGATGATGCTCCAGAAAAAGTGTTAATAACAAAAACTTTATTCGAATTAATTGAGAAAGGAGTGTATGAGATTTATACTTCTGAACTTGTTGTAACAGAAATAAAAAAAGCTCAGGAAATAAATAAAATTAAATTGCAAAATTTAATCAGAAAATATGTTCCAATACAACTTGAAGTCATTCCGGAAGTATATAAACTTGCTGATAAGTATATTAATTTAAAAGCATTACCACACAATTCCCATACTGATGCAATGCATGCTGCAATAACAAGCGTATACAAGCTTGATATACTTGTCAGTTGGAATTATAAACATTTGACCAGTCCAAAAAGAAGGAATAAAATCAGTATAGTTAATATAGAATATGGATATAACCCGTTATTAATATTTACACCACAGGAGGTGATGCAATATGCCAAAAGCTAGCAAAGTAATGAAGGAACTATGGAAAATAAAGAGAGAATTGAGTAAAGAAATACATGGAAAGACTTATGAAGAATTAAAACAATGGCTTTCCGATGAAACAAGAGAATGGAATGAAGATATGAAGAAGATTTACAATCCAGAATATGATAAGATTCCTACAAAATCTTCATAAACCTTTCCGTGAAATATTAATAGCCCGGCATCTCCAGATTGGCATCCACTTAATCAGAGAAGTGAAATTTTACAGGCCCTGTGGCTCAGAGAATAAAAAAGAAACTTCAATACAGAACAGAACATCCGTCTCAGAAGATTAAAAATTGCGGCAAAGATGTAATAGTTTCTTTCAAAGTAAAAAAATCTTTCCTGAAAATACTGGAGGATTACGGAATTGAACTCACGTCCGGTCTGTCTTGAAAGATTTAATAGTTTCTCTCTGACTGAGGCAGCTATATCTTTTATAGTTCTCTGCTTTTTTGATTTTCCATTCATTATGCAACAATCGCCTTTACATAAGGAGAAATTACTGTTTTAACCTGACAGATTACAGAATATTCTCTTATTATCCTTATACTTGCTTCTTCATTAGCAGTAATTTAGAGTCAAGTATTATTTAAATAAGTTATAGAATTTCAGAATGGATTTGATTTTCTTCGAAAAGATAGGCCAGGATTTTGATAAACATTTTAATAAAGCCTACCTATTAGATTGATTTACAATCTTACCTATGATAAAATTTATACAGAAGTAATCTTTCGTTAAAGGTTGTATATATGGCGAGAAAACTTATATTATATCTTGATACATCTGTATTAAATTTTCTTTTTGCCGATGATGCACCTGAAAAACGTGATATAACAATAGATTTTTTTCAGGAAGTCTCAAAAAAGAAATATGAAGTTTATATTTCCGATATAGTTATTGATGAAATATCTAAAGCTACTGAAGATAAAAAAGAAAAACTTCTTACGTTAATTGATAATTATAAATTAAATTTTGTTGACATTAATGATGAAGTTAAGATTTTAGCGAAGAGAATTTTAGAACAGAAAATCATCCCTGTACATAAAACTGGAGATGCAATGCATATAGCTATAGCAGTGTGTAATGGAGCAGATATTTTATTGAGCTGGAATTTTAAACATCTGGCCAATGTTAACAAGGAAAGAAAAATACGTGCTTTATGTTTGCTGGAAGGCTATGATGGCACATTGGAAATGAGGACTCCTATGGAGGTGATTGATGATGACTAAAATTCCTGATGCTTTAAAGGAAGTATGGGAATGGAAAGAACAGATTTATCAGGAAAGAAAAGATAAATCTATTGAGGAATGGTGTGAAATTGCAAAAAGTAATAGTAAAGAGTTATTGAAAGATTATAATATTACGAGAAGAACCTCTGAAGAAAAAAAGAAAGAGGGAAAAAACATTACAGTGCTTACATAAAAATCTGAATTTCATGAATAGCATGGAGTATCATAATTTTTTGTTAACCCCTGACTTTTCATTTTCATGCAGCAATCGCCTTTACACATGGTTCCATCATAATTTAAGAGTTTAAATCACCACACAGAAAGGATACAAATGAAAGAATATTTCGCAGATCTCCATATACATATAGGCGCAAACAGTGAAGGTAAACCTGTCAAAATTACTGCTTCAAGAAAACTGACTTTCGCCAGCATAATAAAGGAATGTCTGGAAAGAAAAGGCATAGATATAATAGCCATAGTGGACTGTGCTTCTCCCAGGGTTATTAAAGACATAAAAGAACTTATAAAAAAGGGAGAACTCCTTGAACTGCCTGATGGAGGCATGAGACACCGCGACAGGGTAACGGTCATTCTTGCTTCAGAAATAGAAACTACGGAAGAAAACAGAGGAAAATCGCACCAGGTGGCCTTTTTTCCTTTCTTGAAACAGATAACGGAATTCAGTTCCATCATGTCCCGGTATATTACAAATATAGATTTAAGTTCCCAGCAGAGCGGCATACCTGCGGCACAGTTTCACAATATCATAAGAAGTCTCGGGGGAGTCTTAATACCTGCCCATGCTTTTACGCCTCATAAGAGCATTTACGGAAACTGCGCCAGAAGAATAAGTGAAATATTCACTTCTGACATGCTTGCAAACATACCGGCTATAGAACTCGGCCTGAGTGCGGATACGGATCTTGCCGATAAAATCGGAGAACTCAAAAATTTTTCTTTTATAAGCAATTCCGATGCCCATTCCCTGGAGAAAATAGGAAGAGAATATAATAAAATCCTTATGGAAAAACCTACATTCAAAGAATTAATACTTGCCCTTTACGGAAGACAGGACAGAAAGATAGTGGCCAATTACGGCCTCGATCCGAAACTGGGAAAATACCACAGAACCCACTGCCCGGAATGCGGATTTATTGCAGACAGCCCGCCGCCGGTATTACAGTGTGAAAAATGTAACGGTGAGAAAGTTGTAAGAGGCGTCCTGGACAGAATTGTTTCCATAGAAGATTTTAAAGAGCCGAAACATCCTGAAAATCGCCCTCCATATTATTACCAGGTGCCTGTGGAATTTATTCCTGGAGCAGGTAAAGCGACACTGAATAAATTAGTTAAAACATTCGGAAGTGAAATGAATGTTCTGCACAGAACATCTTATGAAGATTTAAAATCTGTCGCAGGAAGAGATTTGGCTTCCTACATAATTCTTGCCAGGGAAGGAAAACTGGAACTTCAGGCAGGAGGGGGAGGGAAATACGGGAAAGTAAAGGGCGGGAAAGAAAATATTGAACAGCTTAATTTATTTTAAAAATTGGAAAAATATCGGAACTGTGGTAAAATAAAGCATATTATAAAGTGTCATGACCATGGAGGCACAACATATGAATATATTCCTCGCGTTACGCGTTACGCGTTACGCGTTACGGTTCTCATATAAATCCTTTTCATACAGGAGGAAAAAACATGCAAATTGACAGAATAATCTTAATAGTACTTGACAGTGCAGGTATAGGAGAACTGCCGGATGCAGCCAAATACGGCGATGCGGGGGCAAATACGATAGTAAATATAGCAAAAGCCATGGGAGGACTCAAAACACCCAATCTGGGGAAACTTGGTCTTGGCAATATTTCAGAAATAAAAGGAGTTCCGCCTGTTACCTGTCCTGACGGTTGTTACGGCAAAATGGCAGAACTCTCTGCAGGTAAAGACACAACAACAGGACACTGGGAAATAGCAGGACTTAAACTTGAAGTCCCGTTCCCTACCTATCCGGACGGTTTTCCGGAAGAAGTAATAAAGGCTTTTGAAGAAGCAGTGGGAAGAAAAGCAATAGGAAACAAAGCCGCATCGGGAACGGAAATAATAAAAGAACTGGGAGAAGAACATGTAAAGACAGGAAATCTCATAGTTTACACCTCTGCAGACAGTGTATTCCAGATAGCAGCCCATGAAGATATTGTACCTATAGAAGAACTTTACAGTATATGTAAAAAAGCAAGAGCCCTTCTTACGGGAAAACATTCATTAAGCCGTGTCATAGCAAGACCTTTTATCGGAGAACCTGGAGAATTTAAAAGAACTCCCCGCCGTCATGATTATGCACTTAAACCGTCAGGTGAAACGGTACTTGATCTGATAAATAAAAAAGGTCTGAAGGTTTACGGAGTCGGGAAAATATATGATATATTTACAGGCCAGGGTGTATCAGAAACAGTTTCTACCGTAAGCAATCAGGACGGAATAAATAAAACCCTTGATTTTATGAAATCAGTAAAAGAAGGACTCATATTTACAAACCTTGTGGATTTTGACATGCTCTACGGACACAGAAACGATACGGAAGGATATGCAAATGCTTTAAAGGAATTTGACGAAAGGCTCCCTGAACTGATAAATGCCATGAGAGACCAGGATCTCATGATTATTACTGCAGATCATGGCTGTGACCCGACATTCCCGGGAACGGATCATACAAGGGAATATATACCTCTTCTTGTATACGGAAAAAATATAAAAAAGGGAGTCAATCTCGGTGTAAGAGAAAGTTTTGCAGATATTGCCGCTACTGTGGGAGATTTCCTGGGAACTGAACCTGTTCCGAACGGAAACAGCTTCCGAAAGGAAATAGAGTAATGTAAAGAAATAATCTCTTTATTGACCTGTTCATAGGCATGTAACAAAGGTTTTCCTCCCGTGACGCGTTACGCGCAATGTCATTAAGTTAAGGAATATTGTATTTCTGCTTAAAGGATTTGCCTCTTATTTCCTCTCCCTTGAGGGAGAGGATTAAGGAGAGGGTGTTTTTAAAAAGGCTA
>JAKPQU010000044.1 GCA_029555925.1 Bacillota bacterium | reverse complement strand
TTTTATATAGAATTAAAAATTAAATAAGGGCTAATTTATTGTCTGTAAAACAAATTAAATAAGGCAAATTATTTTTCTTCGTAAGAGCCTGTCAGGCAGAAGCTGATAAATGGTTACTAATTTACCTGTAGCGGTAATTAGCTTGCTTTTACTATATTATTTTACTGTGATGAGCATAAATAATACATATTTGCTCTCGTGACGCGTAAAGCGTAACGCGTGACGGGAGGAAGACTGTTATTACATGATTATGCTCAGGTCAGTAAATGTTCATTTTTTCAGGTTGATGCCTATGAGGACATAAAATAATCAATCCTTCCTGCTCAATTTGGGTAACAAAAAATTACATGAAAGGATGAATGAAATGTTTAATAATAGGAAATTTATGGTAATGATCTTGATTACTATCTTTTTAATTGCAGCAGTCAGTAATGCAATGGGTGATAATTCTTCTAAATACCCCGATGTTTTAGGCACACAATTGAAAATTAAGGAAGTCGCCGGAAGTACAGTATATAACGGAACCTGGACTAGGAGACCCGGCACAGATATTTTTGATGCACAATGGGGAGGTATTAAAGACGTAATAGAAATAGAGTCTGTTAATGGAAATGAAATCGTATTATATCGTCATGGTAATAAGGGGCGTTATTATGGTACTTTATCGCCTGACGGCAGTCAGGTTTCCGGGACTGCAGACTGGTATAAATCCGATTGGTACTGGAATGGAACAGTTTCTGGCTCTTCAAATCCCCGGAATATAAAGGGAGGCTACTGGAAACTTACAGATATAGAAGAAAATAAATCTTTTGTAGATGGAAACGGCTGGAATGTGGAGCTTACAACATTTAAAGAGGACTGTATAATTTTTTATTCTTCATGTAATACAGGCAATGGTACAACTTTTTATGAACGTAAATTTTACTGGACTCCTCCTCCAACCATTTTAATACCTGGTCAGCCTGTTACCATGTATATAAAAATCGCAAACGGAAAGGTTGCGACATCTTTTTATGAAGGAGCAACCCTTTATGCTCAGATGGGCCAATATGGTACAGGCCCCGGAGGCGGCCATATCAGTCTCGGTTCTTTAAAAATTGCTAAAGAAGACGGAGAGGGGAATAGTTTTGAGAAAACTACAAAAGAAATAGTTCCAGGTTACATAGAGCCAAAATTACAGATAGCCATACAGGCCAGCGGCGGAAACTCCGGTATAAGTGCCGGATATATCTATGTTTATAGCTGGGTTAAGGGCACTTCTCCCTGATTACCATCGCCGGCTTACTTTCGCGAGAATTAGGATATTTTAGCCCAACGCTGCGAAAAGTACAACAGAGTGTTCTGAGTCTGCAAAACCACCTTTCTCTATAAAGGTGTTCAAGTTTATAACGATAGTAAGTTATTATTGTGAGGTCTCTCCAATAAATAATCCGAGAGTTAGACGGTATAAAGATTTGTGCGAATTTATCTGGTACTCTATATTTGCTGTATGAAGCAGGGATTGTTCCGATGTTTACAGCAAAAATGCCTGAATTTTCGTAACAATCCCTGTTTTTATAGCTCCTTTATTCCTCCGGCGCAGGGGGTATTAATTTATTATCCATAAGAAGATGAACCATTTCCCTTGATCCTCTTATGGCTATTTCAGCTTTTTCCATCAGCTCTTCCTTTGTGTGGTGAATTCTTGCGATTCCCTGTTCTATGGCTTTCATACCCACAGCTACTGCTTCTCTGGGGAATACTTCCCATTCATTCATATTGGGTATAATATAATCTTCTCTCAATCCTTTATCTTCTGCAACCTTTGCCAGTTCCAGAGCTGCAGCTATACACATTTCGTCTGTAATGGTCTTTGCATTTACATCAAGGGCTCCTCTGAATATGCCGGGAAATCCCAGGGAATTATTTACCTGATTGTCAAAATCGGATCTGCCTGTTGCAACTATTCTTGCCCCTGCTTCTTTAGCTTCCCATGGCCATATTTCCGGTATTGGATTTGCCGTGGCAAATACTATTGAATCTTTTGCCATAGTGGAAACCCATTCAGGTTTTACAGTGCCCGGGCCGGGAGAGGACGCTGCCAGACATACATCCATATCCTTAAAGGCTTCGCCTGTAGAACCTGCTCTACCCCATTTGTTTGTCTTTTCGCATATATCCCATTTATATGTTCCTTTAAGCTCTGTCCTTCCTGTGCCCAGCATACCCTTACTGTCACATATAATAACATTTTCAGCTTTTATTCCTGCTGCCACAATAATTCTGAATATAGCCATATTGGCAGCGCCGGCACCTACCATACATACATGTGCTTTATCTATATCTTTTCCCACGAATTTAAGAGCATTTATAAGACCTGCTGCAACAACTGCGGCAGTTCCCTGCTGATCATCATGCCAGACAGGTATATCCATCTCTTTTCTCAATCTTTCCAGTATTTCAAAACATTTTGGTTTTTCAATATCTTCCAGATTTATACCTCCGAAACATGGCTGAAGTAATTTCACTGTCCTTATTATTTCTTCCGTATCTTTTGTATCCAGACATATGGGAAATGCATCCACTCCTCCGAGATATTTAAAGAGAAGGGCTTTACCTTCCATGACAGGTATGGCAGCCTCGGGACCTATGTCACCCAATCCGAGAACCCTTGTACCGTCGGATACTACTGCCACCATATTTGCCTTGTTCGTATGAAGAAAAACCTTTGATTTGTCTGCTTTAATATCAAGGCATGGCTTTGCCACTCCGGGAGTATACCATATGGCAAAATCATTGAAATCCCTTATAACGCATTTTGGCACAACTCCTATTTTACCTCTGTAAAAAGGATGGAGTTTCATAGCGTCTTTCCCCGGTTTTTCTGCTTTTTTGAGCAGTTCTTCTCTGGTAAGTTTTTCCATGAAATCTGCTGGAGCCTGGCCAGCTTTCACCTCCTGATTTTTGATCTTTTTTTGAGCCAGTTTTTTATAAGACTTAATACTTTCTCTAAATATAGATTAAACCCCTTCAATAAAAAAAATTGAATGATATTTTTTACGCGTTACACGTTACGATTCTCATATAAATTAATAGATTTATGAAAACAGTTACAATTTTCAGTAAAAATGAATCTACATGTCATAAAAAAATACAATCAGATTGACTCATAGTTCTCGTGATGATATAATTCTTCACTGAAATTTACTGAAGTGAGTAGTGAATAGTGAAAAGCCAGAAAATCTTATCTAATCTGGTTTATAACATATTAAAATATTAATTGCTTATGCTCAGGTCAGTAAAGACATAAGGTGTATTAATGAAGCATTTAATCTTATTTATCTCATTATTCTTGATTACTTCTCTTTCTTTTTTGAGCTGTATGAGAGAAAATAAAAAAAGTGAACCTTCTCCTGTCCCTTCTCCGACAGTAAATAAAATCGGTTCTTCTGGAGATTATATACATGAATTAATAAAAAGTTCAATTCTTATGGAAGAGCATGATATAGAAGGAGCCATACAAAAGCTTCAAAATCTTAACATAGATGAAAAAGATAAATTAAACAGAGACAGGAAAAATTTTTTACTTGCTCTCTGTTATATGGAAAAAAAGGATTTTGATAAATTTCTGAAGTTACCTGGAGCAATAACATATATGCCGGAATACAGAGATTTTTTTAAATTTAAATCTTATATAAATAGAGACGAAAATAAAGCTATAAGCGAGATGGAACATATTGTTAAAACATATCATGACAGTCCTCTTTCTTCTGAAGCTTTATTTATAACAGGTAATCTTTTTTATGGGAAGAAAAATTACGGTAAGGCTATTGATTATTATAAAAAAGCAATAGATACAAAAAAGAGATTTAACTTTTTCCCTGATCTTTATTACCGTCTCGCCAGAAGTTATGAAAAAGAGAAAAAATGGAAGGAAGCTATTACATATTATTCCAGAATAACTTATTTGTATCCTTTTAACCCTCTATCAGATATAGCAAAAAACAATATTTCCTTTCTCATAAAAAAGAAAAAACTTCCTCCTTATAAACCTTCAGAAGAAGAGTTACTTACTGCAGGCAGGGAATATGAAAATAAGAACAGACAGGGGAAAGCATTGTTTTACTACAGAAAATACGCTGAATTGTATCCGAAAAAAGCTATGTCCGGTGATATTTGTTATCACAGAGCACTCTGTGAATTTTACGCCGGTTCTTATCAAGAAGGTACGAAATTATTACGTCACATTGCAGGACATGGTGGGCCTCTTGCACCAAAAGCCCTTTATAAACTTTATGAAGGTTCGGTAGACGGTTTAAAACATGTGGCTGCTTCTTATCCTGACACAGATACTGGCAGCAGAGCCCATTATATGGCCGGTTATTATCTGGAGAGGGAAGGGCATATTTCGGAAGCAATAAAACAATACAGGCAGACAGGTAAACTTTTTCGGAAAGGCAGCTGGGGAGATGCATCTTACTGGCAACTGGGACGTATTTATTACAAACAGAAGCTTTACTCCAATGCCCGTGATGCCTTCCTTAAAGCCGTGGCATTATATCCTCATAACGAATGGTCCGGCCAGTGCCTCTTCTGGGTTGCAAAATGTGAGGAAAAGATGGAAAAAAAGAAAGAAGCCCTTGAGTTATATAAAAAAGTAGTTAAATCCTATGATCATACCTTTTATGCTTACAGGGCAAGGGCAAAACTTGTATCTGCCGGATATGAAGAATATATGGTTCAGGAAAAAGAGCCACTGTCTTTTGCAGAAGGTATAAGGCAGCCTTTTGAAGGTACTTTCGATAATGGCCATTATAAAAAATTTATGGAATTATGTCAGGCAGGTCTTTATAAATATGCAGAAAATGAATTACAGTTAGTAGAGTTTCCCGAACATAAACAGGAAGAGAAAGATTTTGCTTATGCTCTTATACTATGCGGATATGGTAATTATTACGATGCCATATCATTAATTAATTTTACTTATGAAGAAATGACAGGAGGCGGTTTGTATAAAGATATTCCTGTTCCTCTTCATTATGTAAGTTATCCTCTTGCCTGGAAGGATCTCATTTACAGAGAATATTCTTCTGTAGATCCCTGTCTTGTATCAGGTCTTATAAGAGAGGAAAGCCATTATAAACCTTCCATATTATCTCCGGCAGGTGCCATAGGACTTATGCAGATCATGCCGGAAACGGGACAAAATATTGCTTCCCGGAAAGGCGTGAAAATTACAGATACTGATCTTAAAGATCCCAATATAAATATACCTTTTGGTATTTATTACCTTTCCTCTGTTTATAAAGATTTATATGATAATGAAGTCCTTGCTCTGGCAGGCTATAACGGAGGCCCGTGGAATGCCGGTCACTGGTGGAAAACAAGATATAATGGAGATATTGATGAATTTGTTGAAAATATACCTTACAGAGAAACCAGGGATTATGTGAAAAGAGTTCTCCGCAGTTACTGGGAATATAAAAGATTGTATGATACTAAACAGCCTGATTATCTTTCATATTATGATTATAAAGTAAAGGATGAATGATAAATGTTCATTTACCCCGGATGTCATTACTTCCCTGAAGCTTTATAGGTAATTTCATAAAAATTTATAATTATAGTGTATTTCATAACTTATTAGAATTTAAGTCGTCGTTACGCGTAACGCGTGACGCGTGACGGGTTTAATCCCTGCGCATCACGCATTACGCATTACGCATTACCAGGTCATTATTTATGGATAGTTATGAAACTAACTATAATCCTCCTGAAAGAAAACCTGTTTTTACAGACATCTACTATTTTGCCTATATTTAATTTACAACTGGCTGTTAATACAGTATATATTTTGTCCTTCGGAGACTCCGTTACTCCAGGACCTGCCAGTGGAAAGGATGAAAAAAATATTACTTTTCGGATAGGCTCTTACTGATGACAATGAATTTTAATTTGACATATCTGGAAATAAATCGTATTATAGTTATGATGGAGATAGTATATGTTTAAAGAGTTAAAATATGTATATAAGGATATTTGTATGTATGAAAAAATGTGTATTACTCCCGGAAAGTGGTGTTAGTCTGCCGGAACTGGCTGTATCTATCTGTCTTCTTGCCACTGTAATAGTGATTATTATGGGTATAATATGCGGAGGGATTACAGGTATAAGAAAAGGGGAAGAAAGTCTTGTTATCGGGAATCTTCTGAAAACGGAACTTGAATATTACTCGGAAGCAGTACTTTATGATAGTAACAGTTATTCAGGAGATCATATTATAAGGCAGGAAGAAACAGTAGATGGTGTAAAATTGAAGGAAGTATGGGTTTCTTTTAGTGATCGTTCACTATCAGGGAGCGATGAAAGAAACAAATTAAAAGAGGTAAAAGTTTCTATTTACTGGTATGACAGGGGATTATCCGGTTTTGGAGGAATAAAGCAGAGAAGTTCTACCTGCTGGATAAATAATTATCTTGATTAGGTGTGTTATGAGAAATAAAAAAGCTTTATCACTGTTAGAAGTTATTATCTCTATTGCTATATTTTCATTTTTGCTTACTATATGTAATATTATTTTAAATCGTGCTCTTGTAGCTTCATCTCATGGCAGTGCAACCACTTCAGCGGGAAATGAGGCAGTCAAGGGTATTTCCTGGCTTATTTCCGATATGTCGGAAACGTCTGCTTCTTCAGTTACAATGCTGGATAAAGGTAATAATCAAATAACTCTCCCTTACATGTCTTCTAACGTGATAGAGGTGTCCCACATAAGTCTCCTTTCAGGCTTTGATACTAATACTCTGAAAATAGAATATACAGAGACGTTTCCCCCTCTTATAAAATGGAAATACTACGTATTATATTTTTTAGCACCTTATAAAAATGATACTTATAGACTCTACAGAAAACTCTATAAGAATGATGTTACTTATGAAAATACTTTTAAAAAGTTTTACCCTGTACCCATGAGTGCAGCAGATCTTCAAAGCCAGTCCACTACAGGGGGAACAGGAGAATTTAAAGAAAGAAGTGTTGCAAAAAATATTTATAATCTTGAACTTGTTGAACAATCAGGAAACAGATGCACTTTAAGGGTTACTGCTAGTGAAAGTGCAAGGAATGTTGTATCTGTTCGGGTTACCAGAACATTTACTGTTGTAATGAATAACACAATAAAAGGTAAATAAATAAAGAGGAGGTCTGTCATGAATATGGAAAAAGGCTTTATTCTTATGACTACATTATTTCTTTCCTTTGTACTTCTTGCTGTTGTTATAGTATTGACTAAAGATGCATTTTTTCAGATGAGCAACTCTGTTGCATTCAATTCCAGAAATGAAGCCCTTATGATTGCGGAATCTGGTGCACATAAGGCTATCTCTTTTCTGGAGGAGACAGTAGATCCGAATACTGAAAGTGTGCCGACACAATCAGAATGGAATGCCGAAATGTCAGGTATAAAGATTGGTACAGGTACCTGTAATGTTAATGCTTGGAATAATCTTTTTGGTAAAGAGCCTGATGATGTCTATGGATTTGCCGATGGGTCTTCCATAAAGGTTCCTGCCGGCTGTATTCTGGTAAAAAGTGTCGGGAAAACAAAGAATAATTATACAAAGACTGTAACTGCACTTCTGACCTATCAGGCTATTTCTCAAATGCTTTATAGCAGTGGAACTCTGAGATTTGGCGGAGATAGTAATATGTCGGTTAAAGTGGATTCTTTAACAGGTTTACAGCCCAGGATAAGAACTAATAATACCGGTGCCAGCAGTATTTCTATAGACAGCGCTATTTCTCTTGATGCAAAAGGTACCGAATTTTCTACAGCAGCATCAAGTCTGGATGAAAGCACAAAAAACAAGATAACCTCTTCCGGGGCATCAGTGATAGAAAACCGCAGATACCCTGATCAGAAGTATAAATATAGAGTAAATATCAGAGATATTCTCAATCATGCACCGCCCGATGCTTATGAGTTTGGTACTGAACTTGCAGAGATAAACTCTTCAGGAGTACTGGATAAGACTCTTGCAAAGTTAAAATTCGGAGATAGCCTGCTCGGTAAAATTTTTTCAGCTGTTACAGGAATAAGTGCTGACGATTATATTGAAATGGATATTGATTTGGAGAAAGTAAAATCCGTATCTGATTTGAAATTTACAGGAACCCTTAAAGGTGATGGAAAAGGGAATATATGGTCTTCTACCTCTGTTAACGTATATTATGGTGAAGGCAAAACAGACCCGGATCCCAATAATCCGGTTACAATATGGCTGTCAAGCGGAAAAGCTTTTAATGATTGCGCTACAGATGGACTGACCTGGGATGCAGCTCATAATAAACTCATTCTGGAAAAGGGCAAATATATTTCAAAAGATAGTGCTACCTGTCTGGGAGCATTGAAATTACAGGATCTGTCATTTGAAATTTCGGATAATTCGGAACTCTATATCAATAAACAGCTGAGTCTTACCAATGTAGATATTACCTGCGGAGATGGTGTAAAGATAGTTTCTGGAGATTCTGTTTCACTGGTAAACAGCGCTTTTGAAATAGGGGATAAAGATGATAATGATACAAATAAAGTAGATATTATGACAGAAAAGTATTTTATTGCTGTAATGAACAGGAATCCTGCAGGAGGAAAAAATTATATAAAAGGTGCTGTTTATGCAGGTGATGGACTTATAATAAATGGATCTGACGGCGCCTCTCTTGATATAGAAGGAGTCGTAGTGAGTCAGGGAAATTTAAGCATATATAACAATCTGCTTACTCCTGCTGCCAGCACTAATTTTTCCTATGCTTTTCATTACAATCCTTATATGGCAGGTCAGTATTTTCAGCTTAATATAAATAAGGGGAATTTACAGCTTCAACCTTTATTCTGGGAGGTAAGTTCGGGAAAATAACCGGTAAACGCAATGAGAGGTGAATAGTTGGTATCAGTTCACCTCTCATTGTATTTATTATAAGAATTACTTATACAAAAGGGAAAAATCAAGCCTTTATCGAATAATAAGTAAATCTTATTTAAGAAAGGGTGATCTTATGTCATTGTTATACCGTAAAAAATCTACGGTAGCTGTATTATTAATCAGTTTTATGTTCTTATCCATATTAAATTTAGGATGTCTTGGAGCAAAACCTCCTGCAGAGCAAACACCGTCAGGAGAAGCCACGCAGCCGGCAGGAGATACCGGATCTACTTCTCCCGGAACAACCGGAAGTACCGGTACAAAACCTTCAGGAGAACCATTCCGTCTTGGTATTGTAACATGGCCTGGTTTCGGCCCGTTTTTTGTGGCAAAAGAAAAAGGTTTTTTTGATGGACTCAATGTTGAGATTACTCCTATGGATGATACAGTTGGCAGAAGAACAGCTTTTTCATCAAAAAAAGTAGAAGCTATAACAGAAACTCTTGATTCCTTTGCAAGCAGTGTTGCTTCCATTCCCGGCAAGGCAGTTCTTAAAACTGATGACTCGTGCGGAGGAGACGGCCTCGTAGTCAATAAAAAGATACAGAAAGTAAATGATCTTAAAGGTAAAAAGATAGCTTTCCCCCAGGGACTTCCTTCTCAATTTTTCCTTATTTATCTCCTGAGTCTTACAGGTCTTTCGTCAAAGGATATAAACCCGCAGTATATGGAAGCAGACAAGGCTGCCCAGGCCTTTATGGCAGGAAAAGTTGATGCATGTGTTACATGGGAACCATATGTCTCCCAGGCAGGAAGCTCGCCGAACGGGAAAATACTCATGACAAGTGCCGATGCACAGGGACTCATTCTTGATATTATAATAGTAAGAGATGATGTAATTAAAAAACGTCCCAAAGATATACAGAAATTTGTAAACGGATGGTTCAGAGGTTTTGAATACTGGAAGCAGAATACAGAAGAAGCAAATAAGATAATGGCTGACGGACTGGGTCTGAAACCTGAAGATGTGGAAGGTATGCTCAGCGGTCTGAAGCTTGCAGATCTTGCTGAAAATCAGAAATATTTCGGAACTTCATCCAAACCGGGACAGTTTGTAGATATTTTTGATACTGCAGGTATGATATGGGAACAGGAAGGACTCGTAAGCAAACCTTCTTCCGGAAAAGATGTATTTAATTCGACTTTTGTTCAGGCTGTACCGAAGGATATTGCTACAAAGATAGAACCGGTAGCAGTCGAACCTACAGCAGCACCGACAGAGGTAGCAGCAGCAGATACTCCTGCAGGGGAACCTACTGAAGCCGCCGAGCCAACAAAGGCTCCCGAACCTACGAAAAAACCGACTGCAAAACCTGCAAAACCGACACCAAAACCGGCTCCTTCCAAGCCGAAAAACCAGGATATTGCAACTCTGGAAGTGCCACCTATATATTTTGAGACAGGTTCTTCTTCAATAAATAAGAATTCTTATTTTACTCTCAGTGAAATAGGTAAGAAATTACTCCATTTCCCGACTCTTTATATAAGAATTGAAGGACATACGGATAATGTGGGTGATCCTCAGATGAATAAAGAACTCTCTCAGGCCAGAGCAAATTCCGTAAAAGCCTATTTACTGAAGAAATATCCTCAGATAAAAAAAGACAGGCTTATTGCTAAAGGTTATGGAGATACAAAACCTATAGATACAAATGATACTGAAGACGGTCGCTCCAATAACAGGCGTACCGAATTTGTAATTCAACGTTAAAATTTTTACAGGGGCAGCTTTAAAACTGCCCCTGTACTTTCACACGAATATATGCATAAAATAAGAAAAGACAGTCACATACATGTAGCTTTAAATAAACAAATTGAATATCCTGATAAGAAAAATGGTCTTGAAAAATACGAGTTTCCCCATCTTGCTTTCCCTTCCGCAGATTTTAATAAAATAAACACAGAAACAGAATTTATGGGCAAAAAATTAAACATTCCTCTTATGATTACAGCCATTACAGGTGGAACAGATGCCGGTAAAAAGATAAATAAAAATCTTGCCAGAGCATGTCAGAAGACGGGCGTAGCCCTTGGTCTTGGCTCTCAGAGAATTCTTTTCACTTATCCGGAGGTTGTCGATACCTTTTATGTACGTGACGAAGGGCCCGATATATTTTTACTCGGCAACATCGGCATCCATCATCTAAGAGAATTCGGCATTGAAGCATGTAAAAAAATTGTCATGGATATAAAAGCAGACGGACTTGCAGTTTATTTAAACCCTCTTCATGAAATTTCCCAGGAAAAAGGTAATCCCGAATATGGCGGTTTACAGGAAATATTAAAAGATTTCTGTGCAGAATTCCCATTTCCTGTAGTAATAAAGGAAACAGGAAATGGTATTTCCTTTGATACAGCTCGGAAGCTTAAAGATATAAAAATTTCCGCTATAGATACGGCAGGAGCAGGAGGAACTTCCTGTATTATTATGGAATATTATCTTCAGACCGGCAATTTAAGAAAAAATATACTCAAACCTTTTTTCAACTGGGGGATAAGCACAGCCGAATCTTTATTAGAAGTGAGACAGGTCTTTCCCTCTCTTCCTGTTATAGCATCGGGAGGTATAAGGAATGGCGTGGAATGTGCCATGGCCATTTCACTCGGTGCAGACCTTGCAGGTATGGCTCTTCCTTTCGTAAAACCTGCCACTGTATCTGCAGATGAGGTGGAAGAAAAACTGGTAGAAATTATAGAACAATTTAAGATTGCTATGTTCTGTGCCGGTGCAAAAAATATTCAGGAATTGAAAAAAATACCTTTAATAAAGCGGAGTTGATTGAATATGAAAAAGATTCTTTATATAGTCATTTTATTATTTATATTCTCTTTATTACCGTCTGTCGCCCAGGAAGACGTAGGTAATGCCGTAAATGTTCCCGGTTCCAAACAGGCCTTTGTTTTTGGAAAACAGAAATATAATAATAAAGAATATGAAACTGCAAAAGAATTGTTCAGTAAAGCCATAACCATGGATCCGAATAATGTTGATGCCTATTATTACAGAGCCCTTGCTGCCAACATGGCAGGTTCCCTGCAGGGTGACGTGAATTTTTATACCATCAGGACAAAAACTAATAAAGAGGATTTTAAAAGTATTTTTGGTCTGGCATGCTGTCATCTTGCTCAGAGTGAAACCTTTGAAGGAAAGAAAAAAGATGCAAAAGAAGAATTGAATAAAGTTCTTTCTCTTGATAAAAATGGCATCTTCGGACAGAGAGCAAGAGAACTTGCCGAAGAGTATAAAATACAGCTTTCGGAACCTCCTTTTAACATAATGGAACATAAATGGATTTTTGGTGTTATAGGAGCTTTTATATTGTTAATAATTATAGTGATAGCTGTAATGTTTATGAAGTCTGCTCCGAAATTTTTTGGAACCGTAATTATTACCAATCCGCAGGGCCAGATTATGCTTAATAATAAACTGGATACACTGCCTAAAAAAGATAAGAAAAGACTTAAAATCGGCAGCGGTAATATGAATGATATTATCCTTTCCGATGGTAATGTTGCACCCTTTCATGCCGAACTTATTCCTATAAAATTTAATAATAAAGATCGTATTCGCATAATACCTGTTCAGATGTCTAAAATAACCCGCGAGACAGGAGGAAAATCAGAACAGATATATGAAGATCTCCTTTGGGACAATGATAGTTATAAAATAGGAGATTATAAACTGGAATACAGTAATCCTGCCCTGGGGACAAGACCTGACAGCGGCATCGGGTCGGTATCTATGCCGTCTATACCGTCTAAAGCATCTTTCGCTCCTTCTGTTCTTTCTGCTCCTTCTCCTATCCCTGCTATATCTCCTCCTCCTTCTGTTCCTCCTCCCCCTGCAGGCGGAACGAATCTTCCTTCCCCTCCACCTTCTTCGTCTGACGATGGATTTTCTTTTTAGGTAACGATATGATAGATACAGTATGTAAGGCTGCAAGAGAAGGAGGAAGAATACTGCTTTCTCATTACAACAACATAGATAGTATTTCTATAGATACAAAACAGGCAAATGATTTTGTTACCTCTGCAGACAGGGCTTCCGAGAAAGCTATAGTAGAAATACTTAAAGAGAATTTCCCCGACCATCATATAATGGCAGAAGAAGGCGAATGGGATAATAATTCATCTTCCTTACAGTGGATTATAGATCCGCTGGACGGAACAAATAATTATATACATTCCTTTCCTGTTTTTGCCATTTCTATTGCTCTTGAAGTAGAAAAAGAGATTGTTCTCGGTGTTGTATATGATCCGGTGAAAGATGAAATGTTCATCGCAGAAAAAGGCAAAGGTGCTTTTTTAAATGGCAAAAAGATAGAAGCCTCTAAAAGTGGTAATTTGAAACATGCTCTTGTTGCAACAGGTTTCCCTTTCAAATGGCCCGAATATTTTGATATATATATGGAGTGCTTCTCCGATATGTTTAAACATATAAGTGACATGAGACGGACAGGAGCCGCTTCACTCGATCTCTGTTATACCTCATGCGGAAGATGTGATGCTTACTGGGAATTAGGTTTAAGCCCCTGGGATATAGCGGCAGGTTCTATAATAGCAAAAGAAGCACGGGCAGTTATTACAGATTTTAACGGCGAGGAAAATCATGTATATAGCGGGAAAGTTCTTGTGGCCAATAAAGAAATACATTCGAGCCTGCTGGAGATAATAAAGAAATATTTTAGTGAAGGGTGAAGAGTGTAAAATGAAAAGTGACCACAGTTATAACTATGGTCACTGCTAACCGGTCACTGCTCACTAATCACTGCTCACTGCTCACGGTTACCCTCTCTGTCTTTCTAGCAACACCATCATTAAAATAGAGAGGAGAATTATCTGTTCTTCTCTGTCCTGAAGACCGGAGTCTTCCTTTGTAATTTCAAATTCTTTACCCCAGAAGGATGGCATTTTTTTTAGCTTCATAACTACCTGATCTGTGCCGGACTTTTTTACCAGATAAGTAGGGTTAAGTAAATATCCCGATGCAATACCTACTATCGGTATTTCGCTTAAAATTGCATCTCCTATCTTTACCCAGGGGTTTTCTTCCTGAATTGTAAAAAATTCAGTATCATCTTCCAATATTTGATAGGTCGCTCTCCAGAGTGATTTCATACCCTGTCTTTTTACTGCTCCCAGATTGCTTCCCTGCATGTCGGTAAAATTATATTTTGCAGAAAAATCTATTATTCTGTCGGCATTAATTGAATATAACTGCTGTGATTGACTGTCATTTGAATATATATTCACAGCTTCCTTGAGTTTGAAGAGTTTTTGTTTTACATATAAAATTTGAGTCCCGGTAGAGTCTTTAACATAAACCTGGGGGGCAAAAGCCAGCAGTTTAAAGCTCAGTTTTAACGGATAACTTGCATTCATTATTGATTCCTCCTTTGTTAATTATTAAATAAGTAATTTATAATATAGTGTATTTCATAACTTATTAGAATTTAAGTCGTCGTTACGCGTCACGCGTTACGCGTCACGCGTTTAATCCCTGCGCATTACGCTTTACGCATTACGAGGTCATTATTTATGGATAGTTATGAAACTAACTATAAACTGTTCTAAAAAACCTGATAGTAATCATAATAATTCTATTTTTTTATAAAATATCCTTTATTTTATTATTTATAAAATTATAATCATTATGATTGACTCTGTAAAATAATGATTTTCGGAAATTATATTCTTTAGAAGGATATTACTGATAATATGATGAATTATAAATTGTAACCAGTTATTTCAATCCGACTATATATTTTCGGATATTATAAATGAAATGTCAGGTGTAAAATAATGAAAAGTTCTATTATAGACGAGGAAATTAACTTTACCAGAATATTAAAGAAATCTGCCATACAGGAAATGCTGTGCACTTTTGCCAATATTGCCGGTGTAAGCCTTTGCTTGAGTGATAAAGAAGGAAAAATTTTACATGGTTTTATTCAGGAAACAGATGATCTTTACAGGGTACTTGTGGAAGAAGCAAAAGTGTTCAAAGGAGTTATAGATGAATCGATAGTGACATGCGGGATGATCCGGGAAGGTGATGTGACAATTATTCCCGGTCTGAAGTTTATATTGAAATCTGTGCTTATAAATGACACCATAATCGCTTTTGTGGCAAGCGGCCCTATAAAATCAATGAAACCCTCCGATGAAGATCTGGTAAAATTGACAGATAAATTCAGACTTCTCCCTGATAAACTTTTGCGTGTTATTGCTTCAAGACAGATTTTATCCGAAATAGAAATTGATAAAATAAGAGCCTTTATCATATCACTGGCACAGGTTATTTCCGAATTCTGTCAGCAGGAATATGAGTCAGTCAGAAATATTTCCCGTCTTTCTGCTCTTTATAATATAAGTAACAACATAAGTTCTTTTCTTCATCCTGAGCCGGTGCTGAAAATGGTTCTTGATGAGGCTATGAAGCTTCTTGATGCGGAACAGGGTTCTATTATGCTTCTGAATGAAGACAGAGATGAGTTAATGGTTTTTGTGGAAAATGGCCTTTCGCTGGAAGATGACCATACGGTCAGGGTAGGAGAAGGTGTTGCAGGGAATGTTGTACTGGATGGTAAACCAAGCCTTGTTTTCAGAGATAAAAAGAATGGTCATGGTGAAAAATCTTCTCTCTGTGTTCCTCTTAAAGCCAGAGAAAGAATACTTGGTGTAGTAAGTATAAAAGGCAAAAAAACAGGCGAGGATTTCTCAGAAGATGAACTCAACCTTCTTGAAATACTGGCTTCAAGTGCAGCCATATCTATAGATAATGCAAAACTCTATGAGAAAATAGAAAGAAAAGCCTGGGAATTATCAACCCTCTTCCATATAGGAACTGCTATTAATTCTTCACTTGACAGGGATCAGGTTTTACAGAAGGTTCTGGATTCCGCCATAATGCTCCTGGATGCACGAAAAGGTTCGCTTATGCTTATAGACCACTCTGTCAAAGAAATGAATATTGTTGCAGCCTGTGGACTTCCGCCTGAGATCATTAAAAGTACAGTGATTAAACTCGGAGAAGGTATTGCCGGCAAGGTAGCTCAGGAAGGGAAACCAAGATTGATGAAAAAAGGCGTCAGAATGAAGGATTCAAAGAGCTCCAAACAGATTGAAGAGATAAAATCAGCCATGTCAGTACCTCTCAAGGTTAAAGATAAGATTCAGGGGGTTATGAATATAAGTGATAAGGGGACAAATGATAATTTTACAGAAGAAGATCTTGAATTACTTTTGATGATGGCCAACCAGGCAGCTATAGCTATAGAAAATTCACGATTACATGCCGAACTTCAGGAGCTTTTCATTAGTTCCATAAAAGCCCTTGCAAATGCTATAGATGCAAGAGACCCTTATACAAGAGGACATTCTGAAAGGGTAACAGAATATGCTGTTGCAATGGCAGAAGAAATGAAGCTTGACAGGGAAGAGATTGATAGAATAAGGTATGCGGCATTACTCCATGATATAGGAAAGATAAATATACCTGATCATATATTAAATAAACCGGGAAAACTTACTGACGAAGAATTTGGTTTGATGAAAAAACATCCTGTTTTCGGAGCCCAGATAATGGGGCCTGTTAAAGCTTTTCAGAAGATTCTTCCCTATATGTTTCACCATCATGAGAAATTCTCTGCAAAAGGTTATCCCTATGGTATAAAAGGTGAGGAAATACCTTTGCCTGCAAGAATAATAGCTGTGGCAGATTCTTTTGATGCCATGACATCTGACAGACCTTACAGAAAGGCTCTTTCGCTGGAAGCAGCGATTAAAGAGTTAAAAGACAATTCGGGAAGCCAGTTTGACCCCGACGTGGTTAAAGCCTTCATAAAACTTATAGAAGAAGGAAAATTCCCGAATCTCATTTTAGCAGCACAGACACAGTAAAAACAGGGAAAATAAAAAAGCCTGTATCCGAAAATACAGGCTTTTTTATTACCAGTTACCCTTCATTGTCAAATAAATCTGTCAATTTAATTTCCAATGATTCTGAAATTTTGTCCAGTGTAGATACAGAAGGAGATACCTTTGCATTTTCGATTTGAGAAATCAAACTCTTGGAGAGATCGGTCATTCTTGCAAGCTGAACCAGTGTCATTCTCTTTGATTTTCTGGTTTCTCTGATCTTCTTACCTATAATGACAAGAAGATCTTCCAGTTTTCTCCTTATAAGACCTTTCTTTATTGCAATTTCCCTTACCAGGCGTTTAATATCTTCAATATTGAAAGGTTTTGTGCAGTAGTCTACGGCACCTAATTTCATGGTACTTACAGCAGATTCAAGAGAAGGGTGGCCTGTAAGTATTATTACATTTGCTTCTTCATCTATTTCATTTATCTTCTGTAAAACCTTTGTACCGTCAAGGTCCGGCATCTTCAGATCCAGAATTACAATGTGATAATGAGACAGCTTTATCTTTTCAAGTGCTTCCAGGCCATCCTGTGCCTCTGTGACCTGATACCCTTCCTGCTGAAGGCAGAAAGATAAACTCTCTCTTACAACTTCATCATCATCAACCAGTAAAATTTTAATTGCTTTTGCTCTAGCCATGGTCAATCACTTTCTTATAATAATTTTTTTTAATATCTAATGTATTTTAGCACAATTAATCTGGAAAATCAATATTATTAAACTAAAATTTTTAATTATAGTGATTTTTTTCTGTATAAAAGCATATTTTTCTGCTCTTCTTTTTCTTTTATACTCCGGGGAATATAGACTTTTTTAAGATTTGCGGGATTCATGCCCGTATAATACATACATGTTGATTTTGTCATTGGCGTGGGAGTAAATATCTGAATCTGTTCTATAGTTATATGGTTTTTTCTTATATAATCCTTAAGAGCCAGAGCTTCTTTCTTTCCTGCCCCCGGGTGAGCCGCAATAAAATAAGGAATTAAATACTGTTTTTTTGAGAATTTTTTATTTATGTCAGTAAATTTCTTATAGAATTTTTCGAAGATTTCCATATATGGTTTATTCATAAGCTCAAGAACTGAAGGAGAAATATGTTCCGGCGCAACCTTCATCTGGCCGCTTATATGATATCCTATGAGTTCTTCTAAATATGCTTCATCTTTCAGGGATAGATCATATCTTACTCCCGATCGCACAAAGGCTTTTTTTACTCCTTTTATTTTTCTGATTTTTTTAAGAAGTTCTGTAAGTAATCTGTTATTACAGGAGAGATTTTTACACCTGTCTCCGAGACAGTTCATATTACATCTGATTGAAGAGTTAAAATTAAACCTTTCAGTGCTTTTATCTATTATAGACGGAAATTCTATGAAATCTTTTCCCTTTCCGTATTTACAGCAGTTTATGCCATACATATTTGCCGTAGGCCCTCCAAGATCATCTATATATCCTTTAAATCCGGGATAGAATGTAAGTTTTTCTATTTCTCTTAAAATGGATTCCGGAGATCTGCTCTGAATAAACTTACCCTGATGGAAACTCAATGCACAGAATGAACAATTCCCAAAACATCCTCTGTGAGTTATTATGGAAAAGCGGATAGCTTCAAGGGATTTAATCTCTTCTTTATATTTAGGATGGGCCTTTCTGCTGAAAGGTAGTTCATAGATATAATCCATTTCTTCTTCTGTCAGCGGCAGGGCAGGAGGGTACTGTACGATTGCACAGTGTTCATATTCCTCTACCAGAGTTTTACCTGTAAAAGGCTCCTGCTCCCGTTCCTGAATGAGAAAGGATTTACAGAAAGCTTCTTTATCTGTAGAGATTTCCTTAAAGCATGGGAGTTTTATTGAATCCGGAGGGAATTCGTTTTTTGTTTTTATTGATGTTCCTCTGATGCCTTCAAGATTTTTTCCATTTTTTAATCTTTCTGCTATTTCCAGTATCTGTCTTTCTCCCATACCATATACTAAAATATCAGCCCTCGAATCCATCAGGATGGAACGCCTTATACTATCTGACCAGTAATCATAGTGAGCAAACCTTCTGAGAGAAGCTTCAATACCTCCTATGACTATGGGAATATTTTTATAGGCCTCTTTAATCCTGTTACAATATACTATTACTGCCCTGTCAGGTATGGTATATTCAGATAATCTTCTGTCTCCTCTTCTTATTTTCTTTACAGGTGTGTAATTGGCAAGCATAGAATCCAGACATCCTGAAGTAACACCGAAAAATAATTCAGGTTTCCCCAATCTGGTAAAATCTTCTTTAGAGTTCCAGTCAGGTTGATCTATAATACCGACTCTGTAGCCATGGTTGTGAAGCAGACGGGCAATTACAGCAACACCGGAAGAAGGATGATCAATAAAAGCCTCTCCTGATATGAGAATTATATCCAGATGTTTTATGCCCGGAGATTTTATTTCTTTAGCTGTTGTCGGAAAAATGTAATTCATATGTTCGTGACGCGTAACGCGTGACGCGTGACGCGAGGAATACAGGATTTACTATGGCAAATATGCAGAGTTTTTCACTTTTCACTCTTCACTAAATTATGCTATAATATTATACCACACTTTGAAAGGGGTTATATGTAATCATGTTATCAAAAGAGACTTATAAAAATATAGATCAAATATCTACTATTTCCAGAGGGTTTATGCAGTCTCAAATCCTTATTACTGCATGTGAGTTGAATATGTTTACTGTCATAGGAGAAGAAGGAAAAAAACTTGAAGATATTTTAAAAATAACAGACACTGATAAAAGGGCAACAGAGATTCTTCTGAATGCTCTTACTTCTATGGGGTTTTTATATAAAAAAGAAAATTTTTATGAAAATTCTCCTCTCAGTAAAGAACATCTTATAGAAGGAAAGAAATTTTACATGGGCCATTCAATAAAACATGCAGGTGATCTTTATAAAAGATGGGCACAACTCCCGGAGATTGTCAGAACGGGACAGCCTGTAAAATCAGGTATGGAAAAGAGAAGAGAATCTCCTGAGGAAACGAGGAGATTTATTATGGCTATGGCTAATGTGGGGGCTTTCAGTGTGGAAGAACTTGTAAATGCCACAGATTTTACCGGCAAAAAACATTTTCTTGATATAGGCGGAGGGCCCGGCACCTATGCCATAGGACTGTGCAGTAAATATCCTGATTTAAAGGCAACAGTTTTTGATCTTCCTGAAGTAGTGCCCATTGCAGAAGAACAGATCGTAAAAGCAGGTATGGGTGAACGTATAGACACCAAAAGCGGCGATTATCTGAAGGATCCTGTTGGTACAGGATATGATATTATTCTCATATCAAATATTATTCATTCTCTCGGAGAAAAAGATATTTTGCTTCTTTTCGGTAAAGCAAGAAAAGCCCTGGCAGATGGGGGAGAGTTGATAGTAAAAGATTTCTTCCCTGAAGATGACAGAACCGGCCCTGAATATCCCCTTGTTTTTGCCGTCAATATGCTTTCAGGAACAAAAGAAGGTAATACTTATACCGGGAAAGAGATTACAGGATGGCTTAAACAGAGTGGTTTTACTGAAGTGGAAATAAAGAAACTTACTCCTCATACGTCAATTGCTACAGGGAAGTGAGACGTGAGTCGTGAGTCGGGAAAAGTGAGAAGTGAAGGTTGATTCAGTAGGGGCGACCCCCTGTGGTCGCCCGGTACCGGTGAAAACACGCATCACGCATCACGATGCAAATAAAGAGTGAAACCACGCGTCACGCGTCACGCGTTACGCGTCACGATTTTCATATAATCCCAAAAATTCTGGTCAAAAGTTAACAATATTTTAACATAATTTTGTTTTATTTTATTTTTTATTGGGATATACTAGGATTAATAATAGAGAGAATTATTATCTTTTTATATAGATCGAGGAGGAGATAGATGTGGCAACAGTAAATACAAATTTACAGTCATCATGGCAGGTAGGAAGAGACGGGAAAGTAGAAGCCCGCTGGCAGACTTCTCCCAGGGAAGCGAATCCTGTTTTAAAAGATACAGGCGATCAGGTAGAGGTAGGAACCTCAGGAATTATAGATGATCAACAGGGATTTCAGGATGCCATGAAAAAGCTTAAAGAATTTAAAGAGGCTGTATGGTTTGAATTCGACAAGAAAACCCTTGAGACAACAATGGAAGACCTTAAATCACCTCATTATCAGCTTGATGAGGACGTTCTTCCTGAATTAAATAATGTACTTGCCGATGAACAGATAGGTGTGGATGAAAGTGCTGAAAAATTAGATTTCATAGGTAAATTTGATGATGGTTATATCTCCAGAGATGGCCTGGCAAAAGCTATGAAGAAATCTAATTTCACTGCTAAAGAAATAGAAACTGTTATGTCACATGTGAAAGAAACTCCGGCTCTTTCAGAAGAACAACTTCAGGGGCTGGCATCTCTTGAAAATAAAAAATTATCTAAAGATGAACTTGTAAGCACTTTAAAAGGCATGAATTTTAGACCTGAAGATATGCAGCTTGTAGCTGATGAGACAGTAAAAACAGGCCAGAGTCAGCTGGCTAAAGTGGGACTTAAAACCATGAAAAATTCCATGCTTGATTTCAGTAAAGACGGCATACTTGCAAAATCTCCTGATTTAATTATAACAGGCGGTCAGATTGCTCTCATGATAGCAGGAGGAACTCTCTGTCCTCCTCTCCTTCCCGGTCTTGGTCTTGCTGCTCTCGGTATTGTTATAAGACTTCTTGTTAAAGATGCAAACAAGAGAGTGCAGATGAAAGCACAGGCCAAAGCACTTTCGGAAACAACAGGTATAGAGCAGAAATATATAGAAAAAATGCTTGAAATGGAAGCAAAAGCTGCAGAACAGCAGAAAGAGCTTAATAAATTTGTTACAAAGGCCATGAAAGATGAAGACATGGACAAATGGGTGACAGATGTATTGAAATCTTATGGAAATGAAGATGTACTGGCAAAACTTGAAGCAGGCAAAAATGTAGATGAAAGTTTTATGCAGATGCTCAAGAGAGTATTGCTCGGAAAATATCAGCCGGAAGCAATTGAAGCAAGAGGAATATTCCTGGAAATGCTTCTCCGCGGTCTTGTGGCAAATGAGAAGCCAGTAGAAGAATTTCTCAAGACCCAGCCGGAAGAAAGACAGGTTGCAATAAGGGCAAAAGCTGAAGAAATCAAACAGATACTTATTGAACAGCAGAAAGAAGCACAGGCTGCCGCACAGGCTGCACAGACTCAGGCCCAGGCACTGACTGAACAGCAGCAGCTTGCATTATTAAATGATTTTACTCAGTCCTTCACGACAAGTGATAAAATGAAGGAATATACATCTAAAGCTTTCAGCAAGGAACCTGTTATGGCACAGGCTCTTTTAAGTGAAGATACACCTTCTGAGCAAAAAATGAAACTTGCTATGATTGCTCTAGCCAAAGGACTCCTTGAAGGAGATGAAAGTGTAAAAGCCTTTACACAGGAATTTGCCGGTAAATATCCTCCCGAAGGAGTAATATTTTTTGACCAGGTAGTATCAAATACTGCAGCAGCATTACAGCAGCAGAGCACGCAGGGTAGTAATGAAACTCAACAGACCCGGGAAACCAGAGTAATCAATCTTTCACCGCAGGAACAGAAAGAATTACTTGCCGATTTTACAGCAGAATGTTTGAAAGATGAAGCTCTGAAATCGTTTATGCAGGAAGTTCTTAAGAACAGACCGTCTTTATTCTCCGATCTTTATAGCGAAGATATGAGAACGGAAGCGAAAACCGATTTCTTCCTTGAAGGTTTCACTCTGGGACTTATGAAGGAAAATCCCGGTGTTGTTGCGTTAAATGAAAAAATTACACCTAAATATCATGGTGATAAAGAACAGTTCCTGAGTGATAAGATTACTGAAAAAGCTGATCTTATACAGAGAAAAATGAACGGTGAAGCTGTATCAATTCACATACCTGTAGAAGCCTGACATAGTACCTGATTTTTTTATAAGGGGCGTTACAAAACGCCCCTTTATTAATTTATTAAAGCAGGATTTTTCTATTAATTTGTAGAAAGAAATATATTGAAATTTTATTAGAGGAAGTGACAATATTTGGGTACAGTGATTTTTATTTTGATTATACTTGCAATTATTTATGGATTTTTTGGAATCAAGGTAGTGCCGGAGAAAAAAGAAGGAGTTGTTTTTCGGGGAGGAAAATTCAAGGAATTGAGAAAACCAGGAATGGTTCTTATGATACCTTTTTATGATAAATTAAAGCTTGTAAGTTATGATTTAAAGGACTTAAACGTTCCTCAGAAAATGACAACAGCTGCAGATAAAGAAAAATTATATGCCAGCGGAACAGTAACAATAAAAATAAAAGAACCGGCTAAAGCTTATGGAACTGTTTCCAATTACGAAGAAAGTATTATTAATGCTATGAGTGATTTACTGGCAAAAGAAACTTCGAAAACTACTTATACTGATTTGAAATCATCTGTAAATAAGAAAGAATTTGAAGATAAACTCTTACAGGATCTTAAAGAACAGGCAGAGATGTGGGGGATAGATGTAAGAAAGATAAAAACCGTTGTAGATAGATAATTATGTCAGAAGAGGTAAAAAATCCTTCACCCTTTGATATTAAAATTTATATAGACCCGGACGGTAATGTAACTATTACCTCACTTTTGAAGGATTTATTGCCTCTTGTAGAAAAGCTCTCATGTCCATCCGGAAACAGGGAGGAAGTAAATGAAAACTGCTCATGAGATAGATCTTCTCATAAGAGCACGGTATCCTTTAATAAATATTATAAGTTACGAAGAAGAAAGACTTCTTTCTACTATAAAAGATGTTTTAAAGAACAGTAAAAATATTTTTTCCTGGACTCTGGGAGAAGGCTTTGAAATTATAAATTCCAGAGGAGTTCACCCGGAACCGGGTGCAGTAGATCCTCTGGTAGCCCTGGATAGAATAGATAAATTTCAGAATGAAGCAATTTTTATTTTAAAGGATTTTCACCTTTTCTGGAAAGATAACAGAGTTCTTGTAAAACTTCGAGCTCTATGTTCCAGGCTTAAAAAAAGCACGAAAAATATAATAATCATTACACCTGTCCCGGGCATACCATCTGAACTGAAAGACCATATAACAGTAATTAATTTCCCCCTTCCTGACTATGATGAAATGGCAAAAATTCTGGACGATGTTATAATTAAGACATGTATAAAACACCGTCTTACGGGAAGTGTTAAAGAAAGAATAGTAAAATCCTCTCTGGGACTTTCAGGTAACCAGGCTGAAAGGGCATTTTTGAAGTGTATTACCATAAATGGCAATCTGGACGAACGTTCTATCGATCTTATTTTATATGAAAAAAAACAGATGATTTCCGAAACGCCTGCTCTGGAGTTCTTCCCTGTAACAGAAACAATAGGAAGTGTGGGAGGCCTTGAAGCATTAAAATCATGGATTAAAAAGAGAGAGAAAGCTTTTACTATAGAAGCAAGAGATTACGGACTACCTACGCCGAAAGGTATTCTTCTCGTAGGAATTCCCGGCACAGGCAAAAGCCTTGTGGCGAAAGCTATATCAGGTCTCTGGAAAATGCCTCTTTTGAGGCTCGATGTTGGGGCAATATTCGGAGGCCTTGTAGGACAATCGGAGGAAAATATAAGGACTGCCATATCTATTGCAGAAACCATAGCTCCATGTATTCTCTGGATAGATGAAATAGAAAAAGGACTTTTCGGACAGAAAGGTTATAGTCAGGGAGATAGCGGCGTTACTGCAAGAGTTTCCGCTACATTACTTACATGGCTTCAGGAAAAGATGGCCCCTGTATTCGTTGTAGCAACAGCAAATGATATAAAAGGATTTGCTCTTGAAGAACTCAGAATGGGAAGGTTCGACTCTATATTTTTTCTTGATCTTCCTGATGAAAAAGAAAGAAGAGAAATTTTTAAAGTCCATCTTGAAAAAAGGCGGCCTGTCATACGAAATTATGATATATCTTATCTTTCGTCTCTCACGGAAGGTTATACGGGGGCAGAAATAGAACAGATTATAATAGAAACCATGCATAATGCTTTTAATGAAGATGGCAGAGATTTTGTAACGGAAGATATAGCTAAAACAATTAATTCTGTCATACCTTCTTCTGAAATGATGAAAGAAAAAATTGATGAATTGAGGGTATGGGTAGAAAACAAGCGAGTAAGGTCTGCTTCAGGAGATAGCAGGAAAAAGATTAATATACTTGATAACAGATCATATATAAAATTGGAACCTTACGGGAAATCGTGATGCGTGAACAGGAGAATATACATGAGCTTTCTCTCGGATTTTTTTGAGAACATATTTCATAGAAAAGAATTCGAAACCTTAAAGGGAGAAGTTCTGGATTTGAGACGAAAAGTCATGGAACTGGAAATAACATCGGAGGAAAAAGAAAATTTAATCGAATCATTAAAAAAAGAATATGAAGCTTTCCATAGCAGATGTAAAGATAATACAGTTAATGCAAAAGAGGAAGAGATTATAGATATATTTACCGAAATTTCTGCCCCTCTGACCCAGTTAAATACTATGAGAAAGCTTGATGAAAAGGGTAAAGATATAAAGATAAAAGATCTGTTTCGTCTTATAAAACAGATAGAGAAGGTTTTTGAAAAGCGTGGTGTCATAAAGATTGGAGAAGCAGGTGAAAAAGTGCCTTATGACAGTACATTACATCAATCTGCAGGCAATATGTCTCCTTCTGAAACAGAGGAAGTAGTCATAAGATTTTGCGGTTATAAGATACAGGACAGACTGATAAAAAGAGCCCTTGTAGGAAAGGATTTTTAAGTTATTTTGTCTGGTAATGCATAACCGGTGTACTATTCTTAAATTTTTATCTATTTATATGAAAATGATGAAGTTTGCACCTTCACTGGATGTTGATTTTCATATTTGGTTGTGACCGCTCCGGTTATGTCTGTTAGAAAGGGAGTAATAAGATGTTAAAATTTTTTATTATTATAAGTTTATTTTTAATCCCCTTATATGCTTTTACTTCAGAGGAAACACCGGTTCCCGATGTGTGGTGGACCTATTCTACAGGGGGGCCGATAAATGCACCTCCTCTTATGGCAGATGTAGATTCTGATGGTAAACTTGAAGTCATAGTGGCATCTGAAGATAATTCTATTTATATTTTGCGGGCTACTACAGGCAGTTTATTATGGAAGTTCTCTGCAAAAGGGCCACTGCTAGGCCCTCCTGTAATTGGCGATTTAGATAAAGACGGTGATCTTGATATTGTATTCGGATGTCGTGGTGATTTTATTTATGCTCTTGAAGGTAAAGAAGGAAAACTGCTCTGGAAATACCTCTGCGGAGGTGCTATGGTATCGGCACCTGTCCTGAGTGATATAGATTCTGACGGAGATCTGGATGTAATTATAGGTTCCGGTGATTATTATCTGACAGCTTTTGATGGACCTACGGGAGCATATCTATGGAAATATGAAACAGGTGGTGAGATAAACAGCTGTCCTGCTATAGGAGATATTGATGGTGATAATAAGCTGGATGTGGTAGTGGGAAGCAGAGATCATAAGATTTATGCTTTTAATGCCAGAGACGGCTCCGTTAAGTGGAGTGCATCTGCAGGTGATGAAATAATATCTTCTCCTGCCATGGGAGATTTGAACAGAGATGGTATTTACGAAATAATTATTACATCGGTTGATACTAAATGTTACTGTTTCGAAGGTAAAGGAGGACGTAAATTATGGGAATATAAAACAGAAGGGGCAATAATTTCATCTCCTGCCCTGTTCGACGTAAACGGTGACGGATTTATCGATGCTACTTTTGGTTCAACAGACCATTATATTTATGCTATAGACAGCTCATCAGGAAAACTTCTCTGGAAATATGAAACAGAGGATGAAATAACTTCTTCTCCTGTAGTGGCAGATATAGACGGTGACGGAGGTATGGATGTCCTCATATCTTCAAGGGACAATTTCCTTTATGCTATTGACGGCTGGAATGGTGATGACCTGAGAGGGGGAGGCCTTATCTGGAAAAGAGAACTGACTTATTACAGTGACTCAGGAGCTTTTATAATAGATGCGGACAGGGATGGATATCTTGAAATATATCTGACATCGGCAGGAGGTAAATTATATGCCTATAAAACTAAATGCTCCGGTCAGCTCGGATGGCCCCGTTTTGCGTCAGATCCTTTTAATACAAATGTCTATGAAAATACCCGTTCATATGTTCAGGCCATAGCAAAAGGTGTTCAATCTATGACTAAATGGAGGCCGCCGATTAAAATAAAGTGAGTCGTGAAGAGTGAAAAGTGAGTCGTGAGTCGCAGGGGCGAAACCACGCGTCACGCGTTACGCGTTACGCGTCACGATTATAACGCATCACACATCACGAATATAAAATATGTTAAAATATATATGCAGTATGTGTAATTATGTATATAACGAGGAGTCAGGTGATGAAAAATCCGGTATCCTACCTGGCACTAAATTTCAGGATCTCCCTGATGACTGGTGCTGCCCTGTATGTGGTGCAACTAAGGCTAAATTCTGCCAATCTTATGGAGGAGGTCCGCAGAAACGTCGTACATGATTATGGCAGGTTTCTATTTTTTATACTTTAATTTGCTGTAAGAAAGAGCTATAAATTTTCTTACATCACTGTCTGTTTCATTTTTTATACCTGTCATAAGGTAATCGAGTCCACTTTCATCCATTCTTTCTACAAGTATTTCTGCAGCTTTTATTCTCAATTCTTTATGGGCGTCATGTAATACTATATTGCCTATATATTCGGTAACAGTACTGTCCTGAATTTTACCTATCTGTTCAAGAAGGTCTTTTTTTTCTGAAACAGTGACATTTTCACTGTTAAATTTACTTATAAATTCTTCCTTCTCATTTTTTTTATGGTATTCACTCGTAGACAGAAGATTGTCAGTTAAAATAAAATCTTCCAGATCCGAATGTAATTGTTCCTTCTCAGCATTTTCTAAAAGTTCATCTATTTCTGAAAGATCAAAATCACCTTCTATAAAACCTTCTTCTGAGGCAAGAATGTCATCTATTTCCGAAAGGTCTATTTCATCGTCTGATATTTGTTCACCTGTCGATAGAAGTGATTGTTTCTCTGAAAGTTCCATATCTCCCGTTGCTTTATGTGAACTTTTTTCTCCTTCCTTACTTTCTATTTCTGCCGGAATTTTTGAAGCCCCGTGAATCTTCTCTGATTTATCTGCGGAACAGGGCGATATTTCTTCATTACCTGCAATCTCTTCTTCTCCGGGGCTTTCTATTGCCTGGAGGATATTGTGAAAATAGGTATTTATTTGTTCGATATTATCTGTTTTGATTTCTATATGGTCTGATAAATTTTTTTCTATAGTTTTTTCTATAAAATCTTTATTTTCTGTGTTAAGCTCTATCTGCTCAGATAATTCTTTATTTGTCGTATTTTCTACACCTGTAATTATTTTTTCAGAACTTTCTTCACTTTTATGAGGGTCATAGTCTTCTCTTGCAAAATTCAGATTTGTAAACCAGCTTTCTTTCTGATTGTTCTGGAATAGCCCTCTTTCATATATTGCATTTTCTTTGATATCTTTTTTAGATTGCCCCGGAATGTTTTTTTGTTCATGTTTTTGCGACATGTCCCCGGAAGGTTTTGCTGATGGAGAAGGATTGTTTATTTCATATTCTACTGGAATATCGCGGAGATTTTTTAGTGATTTATGGGAAAGATTTTTCAGGTCATGTTTTATTAGAGATTTGCCTGAAGCTATCATGGGTTTTACGATACGTTTTTTCCTTTCTGCATCTATCAGGTTTTTTTTCGAATCTTTCAGAATGTTAACGGAAGCGTTACGACGATTTTCTTTTATCTTATTTTTTTTGTCATTTAATTCTATTTCTTCAGATATGCTCTCTTCTTCGAGTAATTTTGCCAGTTCAGGCGGAAGACCTTCTTTTATGGAATTGAAATCTATATCTTCCTCTATGTCATCTGTTTCGTCATCAGGTAATTCTTCACCTGAAACAGGCATTTTATACCAGCATGTATAGCATATAGTATCTACATTGTCATCTACTCTCAGACAATCTTTACATACCATTTGATTACATTTAGAGCATTTTTTTATTGCTTCTTTATAACTGTGATAGGCACATACTATTTTTTTTACGGCAGGTTTTTGTGTCCAGGGAACAATCATACCCTGCCCTGCAAGGCTTGCACTCACCTGATACTGAAGGTTTGATATGTTAATGTGAGGTTTGGGTTCTTTCAAATCAGTCTCATCGGAAAAAGAAAAAAAACACCCTTTCTGCGCACATTCGGAACAGACTGTGTTATTATTTATTACCTTTGTACAGAGATAACAGAACCATTTAGAGCACAGGTGACATTTTTTATCGGCAAATAGATTTGGATGTTTTGGACAGAACATTATAAGACACTCTTTAAATAAAAAAGAGGTAAAAAATTTATTTACCTCTTTTTTTGAAAAATATTTTTACTTATTCCTCTTCAGCTACTTCTCCGCTTTCTTCTCCTTCAGCATCTTCTTCTGTTGCAGGTGTTTCTTCAGTTTTTTTATTGTTACATGCGAGACCTTCTCTATAACTATACCATCCTTTAGCACTGGATGCTGAAGAAGCTCCGGAAAATCCTCCTAAACCACCTATCATAAAATTCCCCTCCTTAATGATATATATCTTTCAAAGACATAACTATCTATTTCTTTATTTTAATATTTTATCACGCATTATTCTAAAAAGTAAAGGCCAATTGTGTTTTTTTATGACAGATAAATTCACCTGTAACGGAAATCACCGTTACTGCTTCTATTCAGTTTTCACTCTGAATATTCTATACTCCTTTACATAGATAAATACATTGGGAATTTCAGTAGCCAGCCCCTTCCGAAAACAAATATAGTTAGGTTCATAACTATCCATAAATAATGACCTCGTAATGCGTAACGCGTAACGCGTGACGGGAGGAAGACTGTTATTACATGATTATGCTCAGATCAGTAATATATTATAAACCAGATTAGATAAGGTTTTCTGGCTTTTCACTATTCACTGCTCACTTCAGTATTTATGCAACAAAGTATATAAGGAACAATAATTAAATAACTGTCTCAAATATATTAAATCGTGACGCGTAACACGTAACGCGTGACGCGAGGAAAGAGACAATTAATAAAATTCTGTTCCTAATAAATTTTTCCCCATCTTATACCAACAGACATGACCGGAGCGGTCACAACCAAATATGAAAATCAACATCCAGTGAAGGTGCAAACTTCATCATTTTCATATAAAATTGCTTTAATTAAACCGAATAATTTGAATAAGAGGTAAATACTGTCTACCTGCCTGATGCTCCTCCGAAAAAAATCTAAACTGGAACGTTTATAACAGTTACAGCTTATATCATGCTACTTTACATTATAATTCAATAAAATATACCTGTGCTGCCGTGATATTTTTTTCTCCAGAGCACCAGGCAGGTAGACTACTAGGTCTAAAGCTAAATATACTTTTATGCATAGATAATTGCATAAAAAATTCAGTCAAAATACAAACAATGATAAAATTTTCCCTGGTATTTTCATGATGCAATTGTCTTCAAAATTAAGTATAGTATTATATAAAATCACCTGTCATTTTTAAACACTCCTTGACCGCTTTTCTTATTTTGCATATAATATAATTTTATAATATTTTACAGGAAAGGCAGAGAATTATGTATAGCATTAAAGAAGATTTACTGAAAGAACTCAATGAAATAAAAGAGAGCGGTCTTTTTAAGAACGAAAGAATAATTACTTCACCCCAGGGTGCTGGCATAAAGGTCAGGGACAGGGAAGTATTGAATTTCTGTGCCAATAATTATCTTGGTCTTTCAAATAATCCGGAACTTATAGAAGCGGCAAAAAAATCCCTTGACAGTCACGGCTTTGGCATGTCGTCAGTTCGTTTTATCTGCGGTACCCAGGATATTCATAAAGAACTGGAAAAAAAGATTTCTGATTTCCTGGGAACAGAAGATACAATACTCTATACGTCATGTTTCGATGCAAATACGGGCCTCTTCGAAACTATTCTGGATAAAGACTGTGCCATCATAAGCGATCAGTTAAACCATGCCAGCATAATAGACGGTATCAGACTATGCAAAGCAGAAAGAAAACTTTATAAACATTCCGATATGGAAGAACTGGAAAATTACCTGAAAGATACCAGGTACTGCAAAATCAGACTTATTGCTACAGACGGTGTTTTCAGCATGGACGGACATATTGCAAAACTGAAAGAAATATGTGATCTTGCAGAGAAATACAATGCTCTCGTAATGGTAGATGACTCTCATGCCATCGGATTTATGGGTAAAACAGGGAGAGGCACGGCAGAACACTGCGGTGTTGCAGGCAGGGTAGATATAATAACAGGTACTTTAGGCAAAGCCCTTGGAGGAGCATCTGGCGGGTTCACAAGCGGTCATAAAGAAATTATAGATAAATTACGTCAGAGGTCAAGACCATATCTATTTTCAAACACTATGGCACCTTCCATTGTAGCGGCAGGTATAAAGGTATTTGACATTCTGAGCAAGAGTACGGAACTCCGTGACAGGCTCGAGCAAAACACGGCATATTTCCGAAAGAAGATGACAGAGGCAGGATTTAACATAAAAGAAGGGGAACATCCTATTGTACCAATTATGTTAGGCGATGCAAAACTCGCACAGGACATGGCATCAGATCTTCTGGAAGAAGGCATTTATGTAACAGGATTTTTCTATCCTGTAGTTCCGAAAGGTGAAGCAAGAATAAGGGTTCAGATTTCTGCTGCTCATACAATGGAACATCTAGATAAGGCTATAGCAGCTTTTACGAAGATCGGACTCCACCATGGCGTAGTAAAGGCGAAATAACTTAGTACCGTAACAGGTAAAATGGTATCCGTAAAAAACTTCTGCCTGGCGGGCTCTGGAGAAGAAAAATTAATTTTTTATATAGAATTAAAAATTAAATAAGGGCTAATTTATTGTCTGTGAAACAAATTAAATAAGGCAAATTATTTTTCTTCGTAAGAGCCTGCCAGGCAGAAGCTGAGAGTTGAGAGTTTAAAGTTTTTCAACTCCCAACCTTAAACCCTCAATTTTAAACAATTTGCTTGCAGGGCGTTACTGACTTGAGCATAAGCATGTAATAAAGTTTTCCTCCCGTCACGCGTCACGAGAGCATATATGTATTATTTATGCTCACCTCAGTAAGTCTAAATGGATAATAAATTATCTGACTCGGTAATTAAAGCGTGTTGAGTGTATTACGAACATATGATGAAAAGAAAAACCGGTGTGGGAATAATACTGTTAAACAGTAAAAAAGAAGTTCTCCTTATGTTGAGAGACAATATACCTTCCATACCATATCCTGACTGCTGGGATCTTCCGGGGGGACATCCTGAAGGAGAAGAAACTCCGGAAGAATGCATCAGGAGAGAAATGATGGAAGAAATGGAAATGGAAATGGGAGAAATAAACTTCTTTAAGAAATACGTCTGGCCTGATTTTGATGAATATATTTTCTGGAAATTTATTGAACTTGAACCTGAAAAGATAACACTTCATGAAGGGCAGAAGGTAAGTTATTTCAGTTTTAATGATATTAAAGAAATTAAACTGGCTTTCTATTACAATCAGGTTTTTCCTGAATTTTATGACTATATAAAAACATGACATAGAGGTGTCATATTTTATGTGTATAATGGTATAACAATAAATAATTTTATCAGGAGTGATGTACATGGGTTACACAATAAAAGAGTTTATGGAAGTATGGGATTATGAATCCAAGGCAACAGAGAAAATTTTCTCGGCCCTCACAGACGAATCCCTCGGTAAAAGAATTACAGATGACAACTGGTCACTGGGAGAAATAGCCTGGCATATTGTAAGGTCACTGCCGGAGATGATGGGCCGTACAGGACTTACCATAGAAATGCCTGGGGAATATAAATCAATATCGGGGAAAGCCTCTGAGATTCTGAATAGATACCGTAAAGTTTCTGCGGAATTTATAGAACAGATAGAGAAAAAATGGACAGATGCATCTCTGGAAGAAGAAGATGATATGTACGGGAAAAAATGGAAAAGGTCAACTACGCTTCATGTACTTATAGTGCATCAGACCCATCACAGGGGCCAGATGACTGTATTGATGCGCCAGGCAGGGCTGAAGATTCCAGGAGTTTATGGCCCTTCAAAAGAGGAATGGGTTAACTACGGTATGGAATCACCGCCGGTATAGAAGTGAGTCGTGAGTCGTGAGTGAAAACCTTCTGACTCACTGCTCACGATAAACATAAAAAATTCCATCCGGCCATTCTTTACGGAATTTATATAAAGATAAGTCATCCATAACAAGGGACAGGTCGCCTGTAATATTATTTCTATTACAGCTTAAATCTTTATATAAATTTTTGACATCTCTTATGAGACTGAATAGTCTTCCTGCCGTTATCTGTTTTCTCAGAACCAGATCCGTTACGGCTTTTTCATTTATTATTTTATGCTTTTTACCCCATAATTTTACAAGGCCGAGAGGATCGTGAGGACGGATTGAAGAAAGAACGATTGATAAAAATTCCCATATTTTAGTGGCACCATCCGATTTGTCTTTCCATCCGTATTTCTCTGCAAAAGAATCAGAATTCCCTGTCAAATCTATCTCTTCCTGAATTTTTATGAGTTTTTCCTTATAGTAAGAAAATTTATTATTATCTTGACCTTTTTTTATGTTATTTACATGCCTTAAAAGGGAATCTCTTTTCCCTTCTGTTTTAATCACATCACAATACGTTCCGTAATCGACACAGGCTTTTATGTCTCTGATTAAATCTTCCATATGGTAATTATCTTTAATATCTTCGGGGATTTTGACATAGAAATTACGGGCATATTCAAAACAGGCTTTCAGATCAAGGCTTATTCCTTTACCGGAGAAATTATTCTGACCGATTATTTCATCAAGGCTCATAGAAGCATTTATTTCCTGCGAAAGTTCAAATTTTATACCTTTAAGATTGCATGGGTCAAAACAGGAGTAAACAAAAAAGAGTGCTTCATATATGTCTTTATAAACCGGAATAGCAAAAAATTCTCTTTCTATACGTCCCGATATTCTATAAAGTTCTTCCTGAGACTTTGTATGGATTTTAAGTATTTTAAATATTATATCTTCGGAATTTTTAGCCACTATTCCGTCTGCCAGATAATTTAACAGTATTATTCTTAAATATAGAGAAACACTTTTTCCATGGGAATAAAGATCTATATCATGAGCCCATTTTCTTGTTTCACATATGCCCTCTGACAGATATTTTCTGACAGTTTTTGCTATATCTTTAAACGATTTTTTCTCTGACATCAGAATAGAAAGTTCCTTATAGAGTTTTTCCCTGAAAAGGGAAAAATTTTCGTATTTCAGAGGATATTCATGACCGAAAAAATCGGAATATTTTATATCATCAAGAAATTGTTTGCCTTTATCAGATGGATTGGAGGTATCAAGACAGTCAGAAAGATGTAAAAATTTTTTCAAAGTATGTTCTTCCACATAACTGCATTTACCGCCGAGAAAGCATTTACTGCATCCATGGTGGGAACATATGAAATTTAACAGAGAAAAATCTTTAAACACAGAGGGACATTTACAGACTTTCCCGAAAGGCGTCATGAGCAAATTGTACAAAAGCGATGGAATAATATCTTTATCTTTAAAAATTATCTGCCCGTGGTAATCTTTCACCTGAGAACCGGGTTCTTTTGATATGAGGAAATCTTTATCCAGTTTCCCCAGGTCGTGAAGCAATGCACCAATATTACAGAGCTCAAGAAAATCCGAATATTTATTGATTTTCTGTGACATTAACATAAAAAATTCCGAATGTGTCTGAAATAACTGTTTAAAAATTCATGGTAACAGATTCAGGTTTTTATATTTATCTATAAATAATGATCTCGTAATGCGTAAAGCGTAATGCGTGATGCGCAGGGATATAAGCCCGTCACGCGTTACGCGTTACGCGTCACGATAACTTACATTCTAATAAGTTATGACATACAATATAATTTTTATTTAAAACATGTGATGGCTTAAATCATAACACAGACCTGCCATACCGCCGGCTACAAATCCTACTGCTCCTGCGCCGACTGCAACAAGGGCGGGAGCCCCAAGTAATACACTTAATCCGGCAAGTCCTGCTGTACCAATTACTGCTCCGGCAGTGCCTGCAGGAGATGTTCCCGAGAAAATGCCTCCTACAAACTCACCAATATTTGCACCAAGGCCGGAACTCTTCATCTGTTTCAACTGATCTCCTTTTAAAAGTTCACTGTCTTTTAAAGATGAACCAAGAACAACTCCGTCTTTACCATGTTCTTCTTTTCTGACAGATTTACCGGCCGGCATATGGTGTGCATTTACATATTTACCTGAAGTTATTTCCATAAAAAATACCTCCCTAAATTCACAGTTTTCCAATCACACAGAGTGGTTGAACATATTGACAAAATAAATACCACTTTTATATTACCATGATTTTCAATAAAATCTGTTAATATTTTGTTAACATTTAGACAAAATATTAACAGGATTTCCAGGTTATACCATGAAACCAGAATTATAGATTTTTCACATAGTTAAGCCTTGCCTCTGTAGTGGGATGTATTTCGAATAGTACAAAATATTTATCAAATTTCCCGTCAGGCATAACTTTAATGGTTTTCTCGAAAGTGCTGATGGCAATATCTCTGTCTTTTATGATTTCCACTGCATACAGATCTGCCCTCATTTCCTGTGCTCTTGCAAGATAGAGAGGATAAAGACTGAGCAGTGCCAGTAACAGCAATTGTAAGGGAACGAATTTAAGAAACAATCTGAACCCGGATGGATCATCGAATTTCAGTAATTTCAGTAATAGAAAGGTAAAAAGAAAAAACAGAAAAAGCCCTGCCATTGCAACCAGCATACGAACTTGATGATGATTTTCTTTATAGTGAGTAAATTCATGGGCCATAACAAAACACAGTTCTTCATCTGTAAGTAACTTCTTAAGCCCCCCCGTAATAACTACCTTTGCATGATCTCCCTGAGGTATGACAAAAGCACCTAACATATCTTCCTGTAACAATTTAATATCCAGGCTGTTTATACCGAACAGCTTTGCCGTAGGAAGATAGGCTTTAACCATATCGTGCTGTAAATCTACAGAGACTTCTTTTTTATACATCTCCCAGACCATTGTAAAAGGATACTGGGAACAGAAGGCAAGAATAAATATAAAATAGGCACAGAAATAAATATATCGTGCAGGTTTTCTCTCGGGACAGAGTTTGTTGAAAAAATAGTAACCTATGAGAGTAAAGAGAATAAATATTATGACAGAACCAACAAGACAGATAAAACATTTATTTAAAGTAAATCCCGGATAAAGGGATCTGTTGAGGAATAATACTGAAGCAAACATGGCGCTTACAAACATATATTTTCCAAAGGTCATGTTTGTAAAAAACGTTCCATATCTGGCCCATATGGAAAATATTATAAGTAAACATATTGCTATAATCATAATTTTTCACATTTTCTCTATGATAATTCATATGAAAGCTGACTGCTAATAGCTAAAATCTTACAAAAACTATTTATTCGTGAAATACTGTTGATAAATGATTGGTATGGTAGTTGCGAACAGGGAACCTCCGATAGCTCCGGATATAATACACTTAGTACATCCGATAAATATAGGCAGTGTGGAACCGAGTCCTATGTCAGTGAGCAGTGAGCAGTGGTCACTGCTCACTGCTCACTGACATTACCCTCTTTCTCTTATAAAGAATAGTTTTACGCCGAGTGGAGGTAACTCTTTTATGGCTACCTGATAATGACTTATCTGATTCGGCTGTTTGAATTCACCTGTCCTGAGATCCACTTCCGATATTTCGGGATTATCCATATGGTAATTTTCCATAAAGTTTATTACCAGTTCTTTAACAGGAGGATAAACGGGTTTCTCCTGTATTACATATCTGACTTTCTCAAATTCCTTCTCAAGTGCTGCCACACAGAGAAGTCTTTCACGATATCCATCTTCTCTGTCAAGGAACCAGAATGCACAGTCTGAAGCGACATAAGTCGGGCCTATATGGGATCTGAATATGAGATCTCTGAACCGTTCATATACGTCTTCTGTGCCGTGATAGAGATCATTATAATCTTTATCACTCTTCCATACCATGCTCTTCAGTTTGTTATTCGCTTCATAAAGACCGTAACTTAAATCTTGATTGCCTATCACTTCATATTTAGGTCTTCTTCCTTTTCCTGTCCAGGTAAATCTTGACAGAAAGTGTCGAAGATGCATGCCTTCAGGCCCGACTACTTCAGACATAGGGACAGTCCAGAAAAGAGGATGGCCGGAATCATGAGTATCTACGGCAAAGAGAACGGAAGAAGGAACTCCTCCTTCTGCAATGCTGGCCTTTATCTCTTCTTCCAGATCAAAGAGATAACGGACATAACCGGAATGCATTGTTGTAAGCATAGTATTCCCGAGAATGAGATCAAATCCGAGTTTTTTATAATCCTTTACATCACAGCCCATTCTTTCCGCCATGGCACCTGTAAATTTTTTATTTACTCTGGAAGCACCCAGGACATCACTTAAAATTTGAGGTGTCATCCTGTCAGATACAGGTATATCCCATGACTCATTTACTGTTGAATCAAAGACATGATCTACATAATCAAGCCTTACATAATCAAATTTATATCTCTTCTGAATATCGGGAAATACTCCTTTAAAGAATTCAACAGTATCTTCTTTAACAGAAGGTAGATTATCTTCTTTCGGCACGGTGTTAAAAGGAAGATTTGTATAAAACTTATAAGGTGTTAACATACCGAAAGAATGTTCATGCTGGTCTTCACCTTTTGCGTCGAGATAGATAAAATCAGGATGATTATCAACAGTGTTGTAAAAATCAAATTCCGGCAGTCCCACTCCTCCCCATGTCTGACTGGGAAGTGTCCACAGACCGCTATCTATCAATTTCGTTGTAATTTCACTGTGAGCTTTCCTGAGGATTTCAACACCGCAGGAAAGATCTTCAACTGTTTTCAGCTTATGTTCCTTCAATATCTTTTTGATTATTTTGTTGACTTCTTTCTGAATTTTCTCCTGCCCTTCTTCGGAAAGCATCTCTGTATGGGTTGTCTCTTTATAAAGACCGGTTTTCTTTTTATCGAGCCTTATCCATCTAAAATGTTCCGGGTGTTCAAGAACTATTCTTGAAAACTGACTCGTATGAGGTTCAAGATCAAATCCTGCCGTTTTATTCAGTATGTGTATGGCATCCATAAGAAGCAGTAACTGTTCATCCGGTTCTATGCCGCCTTCGAGAAGTTCCGCAGAGAGCACGTCTTTTGTTATTATCCTGAGACTGTCCACTGCATAAAGATTAGTAAGGGCACAGTCAAAAAATGGAGAAAGGTGTATGGAATTTGCTCTTATAACAGGTATGAGTTTCATTGCATCCAGGAAATTTCCCGTAATGTCCTGTTCTTTTCCCAGGGCTCTCACATTTATAAAACAGAAATCAGAATGATACATCCAGGAAGAATCTTCATAATTTTCTACAGGTGAAGAAACACCGTCAGACGAAAATTTCTCCTGTCCCAGCGTAAGATAAAACTTACATATAACTCCGTCATCAATATTCAAAGCTTCGGAAGGGAGCATTTTGATATAATTTTTTGATTTGAATTCTTTTACAAGAGCTTCCGTTTTTTCTTCTATTTCTTTCTCAGTAAGAGTTTTTAAAGATTTTTTCAATGAAAGCTCTTTAAAGTTTGTCCAGTATTTTGGTAAATTACTCATCAGTTAATTAAATTCCTTTCTTAAATAATTTTTAGCTATCAGCATTTCTGATAGCTAAAATGTAAAATTCTAGAAAAATTTTATAAATCCTTTTTCTTATACGTCATAACACTGATTAACGTGCCGTATAGTTATCAACACCCATCATCTGTCCTCCGGGAGAACAATAACGGGGGTAGTCTGCAGGGATGGCCAGCATTACATGATTCATGCCCTTGCAGTATATAGTATATGCCCTGGTGAGATTATTTCCCATGTAGCCATATTCAATCCCCCTGTTATTTACAGGTGTATTTCTGATATATGCAGGAACAAGGGCATCTAAATCAGGGGGAGGATGCTGTTCTGATGCATCTGCCATATATTGCTCAATCGCTATAGCAATATTCCTCATATTACCCAGACATCCGGCAAGAACAGCCTGTTCCCTTGCCCTTTGAACCCATGCAAGAGCAATCATTGCAAGAAAAGCCATAATTGCAATGACAATCATCATTTCAAGAAGTGTAAAACCATATATCTCCCTGTAATTTCTTTTCATATCTTTTCCTCCTTATTTTTTTTCTTCAAACGGTTTATAGCCAGTGCAAGAGCAGAAGAAACATCACGATTGGTTTCTATTACCAGTCTGGCTTCAAGTTTTGACAGGTGATTTTTCAGTGAAAGTCTTCCAATACATGTCGCCGCAAAAATTCTTATCTTTTTCTCTTTATCCTGCAGAAGCTCCGGCAGCAGAGGTGATAACTTTGAATTATCAATACTTTCAAGGGTTTCCAGTCCTTTCAACCTTATGTCTGTATATTCATTCTGATTTTTCACCAGTTCAATTACAGGTTCTAAAGAGGCAGAAGCCTTTATTTTTTTCAGGGCATCCAGCGTATTGCCACGAACAGACCAGTCAGGATCTTTTAAAAGTGGGATCAGAGCTAATGAAACACTTTCCTTCCCGGATTCTCCTATTACACATACAGCAGTAGCTCGTACAAGAGGATCTTTATCTTTCAGTTGTTCCAGTAATGCATTGATTGCATCATCTTTATTATTGCCTCTCAAAGAAAGTATGGATTTAATTTTAATCCCCATATCCTTACTGTTCAATCCGTTAAAAATTAATATGTGTTTACCGAAGTGATATGTGACAAATAAAATAATAAATACTGCCAGTATAGATACTTCAATGTTTTTTTTGTTTTTCTCCCACCAGACTTGAGATTTTTCATTATTTTTAGTATGTTTCGGAACTTCTCTTATACCTTTTGTTCTGTACTGAGTAAGACAGGATTTTCTGAATTCTATGGCATCTTTATTCCCGGGATCTTTCTTTATAATATAATCCAGACAGTTTATGCTTTCCTTTACATTTCCAAGTCTGTAAAAACAGGAAGCCTTTTTACGGTAAATCCTCAGATCTTCAGTAAGTTTTTCCACATTTTCATAACTACGAATAGCTTCTTCGAGTTTGTTCAGTTTCTCCTCGATTTCTGCTCTTAACTCCCATGCTTTTTTATCTTTAGGATTTTCTTTGAGATATTTTTCGAAATATTCCAGGCTGTACTCATAATCTCTGTTTTTATAAAAATAATGCCCTTTTATGGCATATTCCACAAAATCTCCCTTACCTGCTATCTTCTCTCTTAACTGTTCAATCTCGTCCTTTACATATTTCTTTTTATCGAGTTCAAAAAGAACCTCGATGGCTTCCAGAAAATTTTGCTGATTTATAAGAGTATCTACCCTTATCAGAGCAAGTTCGGTATTAAATTCTTCGTCTTCACCGGAAATGGGAAAATTTTCTTTTTGCTCAGTTCTATTGCCTTTATCTACAATACCCATAAATACACTCCTGTATATAGTGTATTTCATAACTTATTAGAATTTAAGTTTGTCGTGACGCGTAACGCGTAACGCGTGACAGGTTTAATCCCTGCGCATCATGCATTACGCTTTACGCATTACGAGGTCATTATTTATGGATAGTTATGAAACTAA
>JAKPQU010000043.1 GCA_029555925.1 Bacillota bacterium | reverse complement strand
TGCCTGAAAAAGTCCTCTTTTATGATATACATCTGGTTTTTCAGCATCTTCCTCTATCTATCGGCAGAAGAATGTTAAAAGAAATACCGGCCTGGACAAAAGAAGTCTACAGGTATTTTGCCAGGGTTTTAAATCTCCCTGAAGATGGAAATCTGAGTTATATACCTCTGGAAAATAATACTGAATACCTTCAACCTTATATTGCAATTCAGGATAACCCGGCTCTGCCTTTAGATAGTTTCGGAGACGGAGCCAGACTTGTATTCAAAGTTCTTGCTCCCCTTGTAGCTCTTGTAAAAGATACAAACAAAGAAAAATCAGGTTTATTTTTATGGGAAGAACCGGAATTATTTCAAAACCCGGCCACTCTTTATAAACTGCTTGAAACAGTCGTTAATCTCACCAGAGATAAAAATATACAGATATTTATTACTACTCAGAGCATTGAAGTTATAGCGTGTTTTACAGATTTAATCCACAGAAAAACCATAAATGAAAGTGATATAAAAGCCTATCAATTAAATCTTTCTGACGGGGAACTTAAAACAGCCTGGTTTGCCGGAGAAAATCTTCTTGTATGGTTAAGAAATGGTTTTGATCCGAGAATATGGGCAAAATTCAAAAGCCCTCTCTCATATAAGCTCAGAGTATCTGAAGAAGAGGGGGAAGAAGAATGTTAAAATATCTGATTCCTGAAGGAAAAACAGAGGTAAATATTATAAAACTGTTGAATAAAAAAAAGTTTATAAACTTCATACTGGAGGAAGATTGTAATTATCCGAAAGAAAGCGAGCCAGGTGGGAAAAGCCGTATTAATAGCTATATAAATAGCTTTGGAACAAGACTGGGTATTGACCCATTAAGATATCTTATACTAAGAGATCTAGATGAACATGATAATGAGACCTTTAATACAATTAAACAAAGTATAGAAAATGCAGTAAAAAAATTATTTGAAGTAAGGGGGTTCTCTGCCAGTCATATTAAATTTAAAAAATCAAAGAACTATGCAAATATATATACTTTTTCTTGTAAAAATCCGGATTTTAAACTTTCACTGCATATAGCAGATTTCCCCAAGATTGACGATAATATGCCAAAATTTATAAAATCAACAACTGATGACTATATACTCAGGCTTATTATTAAAAAAAAAACCATGCAAAACCTCTATAATGATTTATATAAAAATAAATCTATTAAACCTGAAAGTCCCGATATTATCAGACAAAAAGTCATAAAAGAAGTCAGGGAATTACTGGAAAACAACAAAATCATCCTGGAAGAAGCAAAAGACTTTATAAGGATATACAGTACTATAACCCGTACAGGACTTTCCCCTGCAGCTATCGTTAACAAGATAATTAACCATTCCAGTGATGAAGATATTAAAGAAGTCTTTATTTCATTTATATGGGCAGTAAATTATCTTTCCGAAGAAGATTATAGTGTATTTCATAACTTATTAGAATTTAAGTCATCGTGACGCGTAACGCGTGACGCGTGACGGGTTTAATCCCTGCGCATCACGCATTACGCTTTACGCATTACGAGGTCATTATTTATGGATAGTTATGAAACTAACTATAACATCATAAAAAAACTCCCTTCAACAAAAATATATGAAAAAAAATCATAAATATTTTTTCACACCGGCAGATTTTGTCGGCGTAAATATAATAAGATAAATGTAAATATAGACTCGAACAATAGAGGACTAAGAAAGGATAATCAAAAATGCTTGATAAAATCTATCTTTCCAGGTACAAATTCACCCTGCTGCCGGAAGATGAATTAAATCTCCCCCAGTATCTCGGTTCAACCCTCCGTGGAGGTTTCGGCTCAGTATTTCGTAAAATCGTATGTTGCTACAGAGACAAAACCTGTAATGAATGCCTTCTTAAAAGCAAGTGTATTTATTCATACATATTCGAAACATCTCCGCCGGAAGGCTCGGAAAAACTCAGAAATATAGAATCAATACCGAGACCATATATAATAGATCCGCCGGCATTTGACTCAACGGCAGTCTATTCACCTGAGAGACCTTTACGTTTCTATTTAAATCTTATCGGAAAAGCCGTTGAATATTTCCCATATTTTATAGTTGCCTTTCAGGAACTTGGTAAAGTCGGAATAGGCAGAAGAAAAGAAAAATTCATCATTCAGGAAGTGGAAATTCAGGATATAGCAACGGGAAATCTGGAACAAATCTACTTTCCAAATGGAACTGTATTAAACAAAAGATATATATTTTCCCTGGAAGATGCATTAAAACAGGTAAATAAAAAAGACTATACTGCAATAAAGATAGATTTTTTATCTCCGGTGAGACTCAAGGCAGGTTCATATCGTGACATCCCTGTTTTTCGTCATTTCTTTGGTTCATTACTGAGAAGACTTTCATCACTTTCTTATTTCCACTGTAATACAGAACTGAAAATAAGCTATGCTAATATACTGACGCAGGCTGAACAGATCGAATTATTCGAGAATCACACTCACTGGAAGGACTGGGAAAGATATTCTTCACGGCAGATGACAAAAATGAAATTCGGCGGCCTTATGGGTTCAACAGGATACGAAGGCAATCTTACACCTTTTATGCCTTATCTTAATTTCGGCCAGTGGATTCATGTAGGGAAAAACGCCACATTTGGACTTGGTAAATATGAAATCTTAAGCCTGTGACATTTTAACCGGACAAGGAGGCATATATGGAAGTTATAGTAGACGGTTACGGCCTTTATCTCGGTAAAAAAAGTGAAAGACTTGTCATAAAAAAAGGGAAAGATGTTCTTGAAGAACACCCGCTTATGAATATTGAAAGAGTGACTATCACTTCTATGGGTGTTTCTATCTCTACGGATCTACTGAAAGACTGCACAGAAAGAGGGATTATGATAAATCTTCTTTCCTGGGGAGGTAAGCCTTATGCAATGATTACGTCTCCTCATCTCACAGGAACAGTAATCACAAGAAGGGAACAGTTCAGAGCCTATGATGATCACAGAGGAATCGACTATGGAAGAGCCATAGTAACAGGAAAAATAAAAAACCAGATAAATACATTGAAATACTCCTCTAAATATAGAAAACAATCTGCACCGGGTGTATATAAACTCATTTACGAAAAAATCTCAAAAATGAATGAAATTATGAGTGAGGCTTTTAAAGTTACAGGAAAAAATATAGATGACGTAAGAGGAACTTTTCTATCTATCGAAGGCAGAGCATCTCAATATTACTGGCAGGGCATAAAAGAAATTTTAGATGAAGACATAGATTTTCCGGGCCGTGAACATAGAGGGGCGACAGATCCGGTAAATTCTCTTTTAAATTACGGATATGGCATACTCTGTTCCCGCATATGGGGAGCTTTATTACTGGCAGGACTTGAACCTTACTGCGGTTTTATCCATGTAGACAGACCGGGGAAAGCGAGTCTCGTCTATGATGCAGTAGAAGAATTCCGTCAGCCTGTTGTAGACAGAGTTGTCCTTGCTTTTATCAACAGGAAAGGCCAGGTAGAAATAGATAAGGACGGAATGCTGGAAGAAAAATGTAAAAAAAATTTTTCAAGTAAGATTATTGAAAGACTGGATGCCCATGAAAAATATGAAGGCAAAAAATATACCATTAAAACTATAATTCAAAGGCAGACAAGAAAGCTGGCTTCTTTTTTGCGAAATGAAGGTAAGTTCGATCCTTTTATATGTAGCTGGTAGAACATATGCAAACCCTGATTATTTACGATATAGAAAGCGATAAAATCAGAAATAAGGCTGCAGAATACTGTAAGGATTATGGTTTACAGAGGATTCAATTCAGTGCCTTTCTGGGAGATATGAACAGAAACAGAAGGGAAGAACTGTTTCTTAAATTAAAAAAACTTCTCGGTCAGGCAAAAGGGAATATTCAATTAATTCCATTATGTGACAAAGATTATGGCTTAAGAAAGATAACAGTAAATGAATAATATTGAGCTTAAAGTGTCTGATATAAAGCAGTATCTTTATTGTCCGAGAGTTGTATATTTTTACTATGTCCTTCCTGTTCAGGCTAAATCCACTTTCAAAATGGAATACGGGAAGGAACAACATATAAGATGGGAAGAGCTTGAAAAAAGAAGGACTTACAAAAAATATAAGTTATCAGAAGGTGAAAGAATATTTAACAAATTTTTTGTATCTGACAGGCTTGGCCTTGCCGGGAAACTGGATCTTTTAATAAAAACACCTGAAGAATACGTACCGGTAGAATTTAAATACACATCAGGGGAAGTAGCGCTGAGCCATAGATATCAACTCGTAGCTTATGCAATGCTGGTTGAAGATATATATCATCTTACTATAAGGAGGGGATTTGTCTATCTTATAATGCCGAATAAGCTTGAAGAAATAATTTTCACGCAGGATGCCAGGTCTCAGGTAAAAAAGGTTCTGGAAAAAATCAGAAATATGATAAAAAATGAAATAATGCCTGAAGCAAACAGGTTTCGTTCCTGTTGCCGGGATTGCGAATATTTAAATTTTTGCGGAGATGTGTGGTGATTTAAATGTATTTTCTTTCATCTGAAGAAAGACAGTTTTTATTAAAAGGACTCCTTCCAAAGACCAGGGAAATGAATGTTGTGGATGAATTAAGAGGGTGGAACTGGAATCGTCCTCCTCTGGCTCCTGTATATGATTTAAAATTACCTCTTTATGAAATAGCAGGAAAATATTGCCCTGCCGGTAAAGATGTATATTTAAAAAGAGTAATGGGTATGTCGGGGAATTTGAATTTTCTTATGATTCAGGGTATAGTCCTCCATGATGTAATGGTAGAAATAATGACAAAAGCAAAAAAACTTATATATACGATGGGAGTCAGTAATTACATTTCTATTTTTAGTGAATTGAGTAATAATACCTATGAAATTCCTGGTAAATACGTAAAATTACTTGATAATAATCTGGAACTTTTACAAAAAAGAGTGACCTTTCTATGGGAATTCGAAGCAAGAAATATAACTGCAAGAATTCAGGAAGTATTATCACATCAGCCTTATATAGGAGAAGATTCTCTTGCATATCATGCGTTACCGGTCATTATGGAACAGAAACTTGACGGATCATTTCTGGGTATGAGTCATTATTTAAGTTCTGATGCCTTTATTTTTTCAGAACCTATGATTCTGGATTTAAAATTTGATATTAAAAGAGATTTTCATAGATTAACTACAACAGGATATGCAATGGTTATAGAGTCTTTATATGAATACCCTGTGAATATCGGCTGTCTCATTTATCCACAGTTCAATGAAGACGGAAGAATAACTTTAAAAAAAGATTTTCATTTTATCAATGAAGAACTGCGCCAGTGGTTTATAGAGGAGAGAGATGAAAAAATGAGAATGGTTTTTGAGGAGATAGATCCGGGAAAACCGGAGAAGTGTTATGAAAATTGTCAGTATTTGGAAGAATGTAATGAAGCGGGTAAATAATCTGAAAAATATTTTGTAAATTCCATAAGAAATGTTATAATGTAAAGATAAATAAAAAATATTTATAGAAAATATTTATTTTCGCAAATCACAAAAAAAATTCTTACAAATGAGTATTTTGTATAAGTAGAAGAATGAGAGTAAAGATTAAAATGCTAGATATGATCGAATTTTTTAAAGAAATAAAATTTTCGCAAATAGAACAGGTTTCTTTACCAAAAGACTCTTTTCGAACTTGCAGGATGACGTTTAAGCAAAATCTACTATCTATAAATGATAATAACCTTGTAAATAAACGCACTTTGATAATTAAATATTTGTAGCTGTGGTCGGGTTCCACGGCATGACTCTTTGAATAGAGGACTGAAATTTCGTCAGAAGCAGAACTATTATAAAGAGTACAGTAAGTTCCACGGCATGACTCTTTGAATAGAGGACTGAAATGTAAGGCTGAATATCTCCTTTTGGCTCCTTGTCTATAGTTCCACGGCATGACTCTTTGAATAGAGGACTGAAATCTTTATGATACTTACAACGATTTTTCACGAGACGGCGGTTCCACGGCATGACTCTTTGAATAGAGGACTGAAATCCTTTACC
>JAKPQU010000041.1 GCA_029555925.1 Bacillota bacterium | reverse complement strand
ATAAGCTGTTCATCGGTCAAAGAGTTAAGAAATTTATAACTTTCAAATTTTTCTGCCATGGAAAGAGCATCTTTTTCAGCATTCGTGATAAAACTCCATTGAAATAGTAAATTATTCCGGGGAAAAATACAATAAGAGTATGTTAAAAAAATGTAAATTTTTCAACATACTCTTATTACAGTCTTGAATAAAAAATTCCTTACACTACTCAATATTTTCCCATAGCCTTCATGGCATTTTCCCTGTTATCCCTTGCCATCTGGAAATCAGGATCAATGGAAAGGGCTTTATTATAATATTCTATGGATTTTTCATAATCCCCCTGTGAATACAGCACATTTCCTTTCCCGTTCCACGAATATTTATGTTCAGGAGAAATATCCAGAGCTCTGTCATAACATTTTAAAGCTTCCTCATAATCCCCGCGGGCATATAAAACATTTCCTTTGCCACACCAGGCATCAACCCACTTTGAATCAATCTTAAGAGCCTTATCGTAAGCAATAATGGCCTCTGCATAATTTCCCTGATCCTTTAAAACATCTCCCCTGCTTCTCCATGCATCAACATATGTTTCATCGATACTGATGGTTTTATTGAAACATTTCAGTGCTTCTTCATAATGTCCCATCAATTTAAGACTCCAGCCCTTTATGAACCACACATAGGCATCATTTGAGTCTATATCCAGAGCTTTATTATAATACTTGAGAGATTCCAAATATTTTCCCTGATTGTAAACCTCATCTCCCTGAACTATATACACATTTTTCTTACCATCCAAGGCATCTTTATAGTCAGGAATAATATTCAGGGCTTTATCATAATATTCAAGGGCTTCTTTATATTTGTAATTCATACAGGCATCATCTCCCCGGGACTTTAAAACAGAGGCTTTTCCCTGTAAAGCAGAAGGATCATTTCCATCAATAGCAAGCACTTTCTCATAATATTCAAGAGAATCTTCATATTTACCCTGATTGTATAAATCATCTCCCTCTTTCTGTAAAATCCCCTTTTTTCCATTCAAAGCTTCTCTGTCATTTTTATCAATCTCAAGGGCTCTGTTGTAATATTTAATTGCTTCTTCATATCTGGACTGATTATATAATTCATTTCCCCTCCAGTTATTATATTTCTTTTCAAAAGTATGACCGAAAACCACCCAGATGATAAGACAGAGAATTGTTAAACCTGTAAATAAGGTAACACTTCCGACTGCAGCAACCATAAGAAAAGTCATGAGAAAGGATCTACCTTCCACAGGTTTTAATGATTGTACCTGACCAGGAATTTCTTCTGTCGATTTTTCATGAGCCGGAAATTCTGCCTGCCGAAGAATCTCTTTTGTCGATTTTTCATGAACTATGGAAGGAATTTCAGATTTTACTTCCATTTTATTCTCCTGTGCCATAAAAGAGCCATAGGGTAGAGTAGGAGGTAAGACCGGTTTCTCTGTCTGTGGCACAACAGACTTCTCTGTCGGCGTCAGCAGAGGTTTTTCTGTCTGTATCAGAGAGAAAGAAGTTCCATCTGAAATCATCCGGGGAATAGTCATTTCTGTTCCTTCATATTCAGGTAATTTCACAAGTACTTCTTTCATTTCTTTTGCATTTCTGTATCGGTCTTCTACTTTCATAGAAAGAGCTTTCATAACTATGGTTTCAAGTTCTTCTGAAACATCCGGATTTAGTTCTCTCACAGGCTTGAAAGAAAAGGGAGTTACAGGAACCACACCTGTTAAAAGACAGTGCATAGTTGCTCCAAGAGAATATAAATCTGAACGTGGCTCAGGCTTACCCTGAAACAATTCATTAGGAGCATAGGCAGGTGTACCTATTACTGTCATAACCTTATCACTGTCCTGAACGACTGTCCTTGCTATACCAAAATCTACAAGAAGAATTCTGCTGTCTGATGTACGGAGCATTACATTACCGGGCTTCATATCCCTGTAAATTACAGGAGGTGACTGGCTGTGAAGATAATCAAGAGCATCAAGTATCTGTTTTGACCATAATATCACGAGATTTTCCGGCACTCTTCCATAGCTATGCATAAGAGTTTCAAGGTCTTTACCTTCAACATAATCCATGACAATATAATAACGGCCTGCTTCTATAAAATAATCTATTACGACAGGAAGGTTTACATGTCTGAGATCTCTAAGGATGTGTGCTTCTTTCCTGAAACTTTCCTTCATATATTCCAGATCGTCAGGTTTTGTACTGGTACCTATCATTTCCTTTACGGCACATCGGATTTTATCAAATCTGTGATCGAGTGCCTCATAAACTGCTCCCATACCACCTGATTTTATCAGGCCTTTTATTTCATAACGGTTATCGAGGAGTGTACCTGACTGTAAAATACCTGTAGGCGTAGTGGGAATTACCTCCCCGCCACATCCTTTACAGAATCTCGCACTAACTCTGTTCTGGTAGCCACATTTATCACAATAAATCATAACAGTGAGCAGTGAGCAGTAAGCAGTGACCAGTAAATGGGTAATTTATAGTGTATTTCATAACTTATTAGAATTTAAGTCGTCGTGACGCGTGACGGGTTTAATCCCTGTGCATCACGCATTACGCTTTACGCATTACGAAGTCATTATTTATGGATAGTTATGAAACTAACTATAAACTTCATAGATCAGAACACTCAAGATACTTTACTGTTCACTTATTATTGCTTGCTGAAAAGTTCCCTCCCTGGTTAAATGAAAATCACCCGTCACGATTCTCATATAGACTGACATGACCGGGTGGTCACAACAATAAGGATTCTCATATAAATCCCATGTTAAGGATTTGAATACTTCTTACTTTCTTTATTCTGTCTTTCAGATCATTATCCCCGGGACATAATCTCAGAGCTTTACGATAATTTCTGACAGCTTCCGGGTAATCTTTCTCTTCTTCACTGATAATACCACGATAAACAAAAATTGTGGAATAATCGGGATATTCTTTTTCAATTTCATCAAGGAATTTTCTGGCAGTTAAAAAATCTCCTGATTTTATATAAAAGAAAGAACTATCAGCTTTTATTTTAATACTTTTCGGAGCCATGGCCATAGCCTCTTTATATTTTACAGAGGCAGATACCATATCATTTTTCTCAAGTAATTCCTTTGCTTCTGCCAGAATGGACATAGCTGATTTCTCTTCTTCTACGAATTTTTTTATTTCCTTTACTTTAAAAGCAAGGCACGAACTCTGGCAAATCCGGGACAGTCTGTATTTACATTTTTCACACTGTTCCGGCCATATATGCCATTTATAATGATCAAAGGATGACATAAAGAAACCTGTAAGTTCTTTTAAATTATCAAAATGTTCAAGACTTACATTTTCATAACTCGATATGGCAAAACATCTCCACACTGTAAGATCCGGTCCTACATCAATAGCAGGCCTGCAGAACCCTCCTTTTGCCATAGAAGGAAAGGTTTTTATGAGTTTGCCGTAATCGGCATCATTAAAGGTACATAAAGGCAGGAAACAATCCAGTCTGGACTCAACACCGATATTGGCAAAAGTAAGCAAAAATTCAGTAATTCTTTTTCCCATTTTTCTGTAATCATCAAAAGGAACATGACGGTTTTCATAGGAATGCATGGGAACAGCGACAGTCCACCTTAAATTCTTCAGTTTATAATATTCCAGAATGTCAAGGATAAAATCATATTCAAAATCAGTTTTATATATATTATATCCAGGCGTTACATCAACGCCGAGAGAAATCATATAATCCAGATTCTTCATGAATATTTCCCATTTTCCCTCCTCATAATCAGAAGGATGATTTGTATTCAGCACGACATGAATCTTTTCATTTGTAAGAAGATGAACAAGAGATTTATCAAAAATACCTCCGCTGAATACTACGACACTCTCGAAATCATCATCTTCTACTGTCATATTGATTATTTCTCTGATATCCGAGTGAAGCATAGGTTCTCCGCCCAGGAGTTTTACTGAACGATTTCTGGATTTTTTAAGAAAATCCAGAACCTTTCTGTAATTTTCAAGAGGCATCTGGTTTAATCTGCTGTCTTCTTCCAGTTTTTCCTTTGCAAAACAATAAGGACAGTTATTGCTGCATTTATCAGTTAAAAGTATGTTCATAAAAGACGTGACGCGTGACGCGTGACGCGTGACGCGTAAAACACGCATCACTCATTACGCATTACCCATTACGATTATCACTCTCCCTGTACACAAAAATAGCCTTTCGGCTATTTATTTTATAAAAACTATTTAAAACCTCTAATTTTCTTTCAATAAATCAATTTCTTTATTATTCACGAAAAAAGCAGCAGATGTGAATTTCCACTGTCCCCCTTTTTTTACAAGTTCTGTTTTGAGTGTTCCTTTACCTTTTTCTCCTGTAACAGAAATACTCAATTTTGCTTCCCCCGTATCATCGCTTACATTTACATTACCGCCGGGGAACCATCCATAGGATGTTACAGAACCTATCTCTTCTTTAACTGCAGAACTGTTCTCTACCAGTTCCTGAGACATTTTATAGGCATCTGAATTTTTAATGATGCCCATAACTCCGCCGAAAATGCCTCCAAAGACAAGAGCAAAGAACAGAATCCCTCCGGCTCCCAGAAGGGCCAGACATCCGCAGCCTATTAAAATCCATTTTATATAACCGGGTTTTCTTTTATCCATTTGCATGTGCCTGATTTAATTCCTGAAAAGGAGCCGGTTTCGGCTTGAGTGCAGCTGTCATAGCTTTACCTCCCATAACACCGCCTGCCACAGCACCTGCTGCTGCCCCTATGGGGCCAAAACCAAGACCGAAGGAAAAGGCCATAGGAATAGACATAGCAAGAGCTCCCAGCGCCACTTTCTGCCACTTTTTCAATTTTATATTTTTAAGATGGGGCTCTAAATGTTTGTCTATCCATTTATTAATATCTGCGCCGCAGTTTCTTATAGCCTGTTTTAATCTCGGCCCCAGTATTGCTCCTCCCGAACCGAGAAGTGCACCTTTTATGGCTCCTGCCAGAATTCCTACGGGGCCTCCGATGGCACCTGTGGCACCGCCTATAACTGCTCCCGATATTGCTCCAAGCACTGCTCTTCCTGTCTGATCAAAAGCTTTGCCTCCAATACCGCCTGCCACTCCTCCTACAAGGGCTCCTGCAGGTCCGAGAATGGCTCCTCCAAGTACAGCACCACCAAAGGTTCCGTCTTTTGCAGTTGCTTTTTCACTGCCATAAAGAGTACCTATGGCTCCGCTGAAAGCACCGGCAACAGCAAAACTCACAGCACCGACAGGCCCGCCTACGACAGCACCGACTGCTGCGCCAGTAGCAGCACCGGCCAGGGCTCCTGCCCCTACATCGCCGAGAAGACCGCCCTTCTTCCCTACTATAGTTCCCGCCACAGCACCTGCTATTCCGGCCGGAACTCCGTAAAGCCCTGATGATGCAAATCCGCTCAGAGCTCCTGCCATGGCAGCTCCTCCTATGGAACGGCTGCGTGTATCTCCTGTTGTGTCGATACCTTTTTCCGGCTCAAACCTTGGCTTTGTATATTCGTCTACAGTTCTTACAGCTCTTTCGAATTTATCAACAATATTATGGACAAATCCTTCTTCCTGAGGTATTTCCGTTTTAACAGGTAAGCTTCTCAGTGTTGTATTTCTCAGACTCGCTGTTCCACTGTTAACATTCATTGTTATTTCCCCTCTGCATCGCCGAAATGGCGTATAAGGTTAAAGGCTACTCCGCCGAGTAAACCGGCTACTGCACCTATGGCACATCCCATAATTGTTCCCCCTACTTTACCATAGGTCTGACTGGAAATTGTCTCGGTTTTACTGGCCATAACAGGATTTTTTCCCGTATCAAGGACAGGAGCTTCTCTATTGACATTTTCCCATCCTTTCGGAGCATAATCATGGGCATGACTGTCAGGACCATGATCCCATCCTGACCAGTCATTCTGATAAAAATCTCTCGGGATTTGTCCTAAATTACGATTTTCCATTACAGGAACAGGATAGGTTCTGGTTATTTCTACTGCTTTCACATCCTGCAGTGCTCCTGCCGCATATCCTGCCACACCGCCGACTGCAGTACCTATTGCCACGCCATGGAGAGCAGCTTTCCCGCCTTCATCCATGTTTTGATAGGTACCTACTATGCTCTTCTTATAAAAATCCTTTATCTTACCGGCAGTCTTCTGTAAAAAATTATCCCCTTCAGGCTTTCCGTCTTTATTTATTTCCACCTTATCTTTTGTAGAAGCAAGATCTGTTTCTTCTTCTTTTTTTGCTACAGAACCAGTCTGTTGAAATGTTTCTATTCTGTTATTACTGCCTATAATCACCTTATCTCCTCCTTCCTGTTAGTCCTCTTTTGCCTGTTTTACAAGTTTAAAGATATGGGAACACACTGCACCTATTATTCCGCCTCCTACAGCACCGGCTCCGAGACCGAGCAGGGCTCCTCCAAGAGGACCTATGGAACTTGAATGCTCCAGATGTGGTGTCTTCCATTCTCCTACCTTGGTCCAGCTTATAGTGGGATCATTTCTGTGCCAGTATCCGTCATGGACATAAGTATAATAGGTATAGGTATGACGGACAGATTCTGATGTATAATAAGTATAGGAAGAACCATCGCTGTTATAGCCTGTATGAGATACGGATTCAGTAGTATAATAAACATATTCATGTGCTACATAATGGCCGTCTTCCACATCTCTGTGTGTCCATCCTTCTAGTTTCGGGTCTTTTATATCATGGGTCTGCCACTGTTCGGTAACCTTATCGTTGGCCGCATTTTCATAACCCATGGCAAAACCTGCCACTGCACCGACTGCTCCGCCTCCTGCCGCACCAATTGCCATCATTTTGTTCATCTGAGTCCTGGTCTTTTTATCAGGTTCATCTCCGATAATATGTTTCTGTATCCAGTTACCTACTTTTGTTCCAAAGCCCTCGGAACTTTCTTCCGACGATCTGTCAAATTTATCCTGAACGTCCAGTGAATTACTTTCACCCTTTGCTTCTTTTTTTGGTTTAAAAGAAGTTAAAGACTGACTTCGAATATCTGTTGATTTAATATCCATTTCTTTCTCCTTTCATTACAAAAATTCGCAATTATATAAGCTTATGATAATATATAGGAGTCATAAAAACAATCTTTTTTTGTAAACAAAATGTTAACTTTATTACAAAAATCGCCATTGATTTTTTCATTATTCAATGGTCATTCTGACCTATTGAGCAATCCGGACATTTTATAACACCTGAAATACTGATTTTATAACGATTTCATTATGACGGGAATATTCATCCGGATAGGGTAAATTTTTAAATTAAGCCCTGATACAGGTTATAGTGTATTTCATAACTTATTAGAATTTAAGTCTTCGTGACGCGTAACGCGTGACGCGTGACGGGTTTAATCCCTGCGCACCACGCATTACACTTTACGCATTACGAGGTCATTATTTATGGATAGTTATGAAACTAA
>JAKPQU010000040.1 GCA_029555925.1 Bacillota bacterium | reverse complement strand
ATAAGCTTCACTCATAGAAAGCCTGTTAGATGCAAGTTTTTCTATCTCTTTTTTAAACTTCGGTATTTTTTTTATCAAATCATGAAAATCACTTCTCGTGAGCTCCAGTAATACGGTACTGGTAATGGCAGTGATAGTGGCTTCTCTTTTTTTATTTTCCTGGAGAAGGGCTATTTCTCCGAAGGCTTCACCGGGATTTAAATAAGATAATATAATCTCTTCACCTGAAGAAGTTTCTCTTGAAACCTGTATATGACCGGACATTATAAGATAAAAGGTATGCCCTTCATCACCTTCTTTTACTATTATATCGCCCGGTTTATATATTCTTTTATGAAATCTTTTTACTATTGTGTCCATTTCTTCAGAGCTGAATTCAGAAAAGAAAAGAAATTTAAAAAGCTGGTTTATTATAATATTATTTAAAGAAAGTATTTCCTGCATATTTCATAACTCATTTCAGACAGGGGTACTTTCGTACCCCTGTAAAATTTATAACATCTTTTTCAATTCCTGTACCAGAGCCGGTACCACCTGATAAACATCTCCTACAATGCCGTAATCGGCAACCTGAAAGATATTTGCTTCACTGTCTTTATTTATGGCTACTATACATTTGGCAGCTGACATACCTACAAGATGCTGTATTGCTCCGGATATACCACAGGCTATATAAAGCTTCGGGGCAATAACCTTACCTGTCTGTCCTACCTGATGACTCTGCTCTATCCAGTCAGAATCTACTGCTGCCCTTGAAGCTCCCAGAGCTGCATTCAGAACTGCTACAAGTTCTTCTACTGTTTTAAATCCTTCCTTTTTGCCCAGGCCTCTGCCGCCGGAAACTACTATGTCGGCTTCTGCCACATCAAGTTCCTGTTTCTCACCCTTTTTAACTTCCAGTACCTTTACTTTTACAGGTTCTGTAAGATTTAAAGGACGTTTTTCTACCTGACCTTTTCTGGAACTATCCATATCTCCAAGAGGCAGGGTATTCGGTCTTACAGTAGCTATTTGAATAGCTTCTGTAAGTGTTACTTTTGCCAGAACCTTTCCTGTATATATCGGTCTTGTAAGAATAAGTCTTCCTTCATTATTTAATTCCAGTTTTATACAGTCAGATGCAAGACCTGCGCCGAGTTTTGCCGATAATCTAGCTCCCAGATCCCTTCCTGATGTGGTAGCACCGAGTAAAACTATTGCAGGAGACTTTTCTTTTACTATACCTGCAAAAATTTGAGAATAAATATCTGTATTATAATGGGCAAGGGAAGGATCATCCAATAGATATACCTTATCCGAACCATATGCGGCAAGAGTATCTGTCAGTCCTTCCACACCGGATCCCAGAAGAACCGATTCTACTGTTGCACCTGATTTATCGGCAAGTCTTCTTCCTTCACTCACAAGTTCCAGAGTTATCTTTGGTAAAATTCCATCTCTCTGTTCTGCAAATATTAAAATTCCCTGTGACATATATTCACCATCTTTCTCTATATTACTTTAGCTTCTTCTTTCAAGAATTTAGCAAGTTTTGCAGCTGCTTCAGCAGGTTCAACATCCTTAAGTATTGTCCCCGCTACTCTTGTAGCAGGTAAAGTCATATCAATTATCTTAACCTTTGGTGTAGTATCAATTCCCAGAGTTTTTCCGTCTATTACGCTAATAGACTTCTTTTTTGCTGCCATCTTTCCTTTAAGTGAAGGATATCTAGGTTCATTCAGACCTTTCTGTGCCGTAAAAAGTGCCGGCAAACTTACTTCCAGGACTTCAATACCGCCTTCAATCTGACGGTGCAGTTTTGCATCTGTTGCAGTAATTTCTGCCTTTATGACAACAGGAACCTGCGGAATACCGAGAAATTCAGCAATCATAGTTCCGACCTGGGCTGCATCATCATCAATGGCATGTTTTCCGCATATTACAAGATCATAACCGTTATTTTTTATGACCTGTGCCAGAACTCTTGCAGTGCCAAGGGGATCAATATGTTCAAAACCATCAGACCAGACTCTTATTCCGTTATCGACACCTCTGGCAAAACACTCCCTGATTGACTGATCCACATCAGGAGGTCCCACTGTAATAACGGTAACCTCTCCTCCGACTTTTTCTTTTACCCTTAAAGCTTCTTCCAGGGCAAACTCATCATAAGGATTAATTATGAATTTCACATCTTTAGTATCGATACTACTGGATCCCGCTTTTAACTTTATTCTTGTTTCTGTATCGGGAACCTGCTTGATACAGGCTATTATTTTCATTCTTTTTCCTCCTTAATTTTTTATGGTCTATTTCACTGACATAAGAATGTCATAAATGATTTCATCCATCAGGAACCTCAGTAAAACAAAATAATTCGACGGTTAAGATAATTAACCTTCTCCAATATAAAAGTTATTATAGAATCGTGACGTGTGACGTATAAAGCGTGACGGGAGGACAGTTTTTCATTACTGTCACTATAAAATTTACTTACGGTAACATAGAAAAGGATAAAAATAACCTTTTGAAGAATATAAGTTTTACTGAGGTAAGCATAAATAATACATATATGCTCTCGTGATGCGTAACGCGTGACGGGAGGAAAACCTTTATTAAACTATAATTTATGATGAACATACCGGTAAATATAAACCATATAAAATCTCTCTGTATCCATCTGTTAATCGCAGGTGTACCTTTACTGTTTTATATCAACCATGAAAATCCTTTCCTGGCTATAAAATGGACATATTTCAGAATAATTCTTCTTTTTATGATTTTCATCTCTTTTATAGATGCAATAAAAGAAGAAAAAATAGTGATTTATAATATTAAAATCAATATACCTGTCATAGTATTTATCTTAAGTGCATCTTTGTCTTACTCCCATACATTCACTACAGGTATGAATTTTGTAGCAGCTACCGGTTACTGGAATATTATATGTATGATAATATTTTTCTCCATAATAGTGAATTATTATATCTCAGAGACTGTAACATATCATCACATGAAAACAGCAATCATAGTATTTTCTATTGTATCTGTTTACGGTATATGTCAGCACTTTGGGCTGGACCGGTATGAATGGATTCAAAAATCATCAAACTTCGAAAGTATTTCTACCATAGGCAATTCAAATCTTCTGGGACTGTTTCTTAATATAGCATGGCCCCTTCCTGTGGTTTACGGAATATATTCACGTAAGAGGGCAGAAAAAATTCTTTATTTCACTTCTTCAATTTTAATGTTAATCTGCCTTTATTTTACCTATTGCCGTGGATCTATTCTGGCTTTTTTACTGTCTCTGCCTTTCTGGTTATTTATATTCAGGGTTAAGATAAAAAGAATTTTAATATACATGTTAATCATAATAATTCCTTTGCTATCTGTCGGAATTTTATACAGAGAAACCCTTATGCCTGAAATAAATAAATTTACCAGGGTAGAATCTATAACGGTACGAATATTCCTCTGGAAAACTGCGGTAAAAATGTTAATAGAACATCCCGGTGGTACAGGATTTGACAGCTATACATACTATTACCTGAAATATAGAAAAGATGAACCTCTCGTAAACCGCAGAAGACTTGCCTATGCAGAAAATTCTCACAATGAATTCCTTGATATCGGAATATCTACAGGTATTCCCGGCCTAATCTCTTTTGTAGTTTTCACAGGAATGATAATAACAGGAGGGTTCAGGAAATTACCTGACCTGTCAGGTGAAAGTAAAACTGTTATGCTCGGCTCCATTCTGTGTCTTATAGCTTATATAATAAACCTGAATACTGTATTCAGTGAAATATCATCACAGATGTTTTTCTGGTTTTTCCTGGGTATAATCCTGGCAGAACAGATAAAAAATAACAGTGATAAAAAGATTTATTCATTAAAAAAAACTGCTGCCATAAAGTATGCAATCATATTTTGTTTGCTTCTTATTACAGTATTCCTTCAATGGAAAAGTGTGTTACCCTTTCTGGCAGAGTCTTACATACATGAAGGCAAGGAAGAAACAGAAAAAGGTAATTTTAAAGGAGCTACAGATAAGATTACAGAAGCACTCAAACTAGATCCTCAGAACTGGGATTACTGGCTTATCATGGCAAAAACCTTTGAAGGTGCCCTGAATAAAATGCCTGATAACAAAGAACTGGCAGAAGGAGCCATACTTGCCTATAAAACCTCAATAAAGCTTAACCCTCTTAATGCATACCCTCATGCGGACCTTGGCAGAATGTATTCTATGTATTCTGATATTACAGGTAATGATTCTATGAATAAGAGTATAGAAGAATACAAATACGCCCTGAAACTGGATCCTTATAATATATTCTTTTATAATGATATGGGCACCACATATATGCGCAAAGGAGAAATAGATAATGCCATATACTGTTACAGAAAATCTCTTGAGATATTTAAAGGCGCAACAACTTATAATATGCTGGGAAGAGCTCTTTTTGAGAATGGAAATTTAAAAGAAGGAGAGGAATATTTGAAAAAATCTATTGAACTTGACAGTAATTCAGGATCTCCATACTTTAACCTGGCTTTACTCTACATAAAAAAAGGTAAGAGAGAGGAAGGTTTTAAATACCTGGACAGGGCATTTTATCTTGACCCCCAGAACAGCGAAATAGGACGGGCATGGCTTGAAGCAGTTATCAGTGAGCAGTAATCAGTAATCAGTTATATCCGGTACATAAAACCTATATAAATCTAACTTTTATGCCATAAAAATGAAATTTCCTATACTCTTTAAATTACTGGTCACTGGTAACTGATCACTGATAACCGGTAACCGGTCACCGCGAAAGTTCCTCTAGAGCTTTACCTTTCATCTCTTTTGCGCTACTGTTGGACGGTTCGATTTGCAGAACCCTGTCATAACATTTTATTGCTTCTTTATAGCTTTTCTGTGTGTAAAGGAGGGCTCCCTTTGCAGTAATGATATTGACATTCTTAGGATCAAGCTCCAGTGCCTTATCGTAACATTGAAGGGCTTCTGTGTATTTATCCTGATAATATAATGCAAATCCCTTTTTATACCATATAGACGGGTCATCAGGGCTCAGAGCAATGGCTTTATTGTAACATCTTATTGCATCGGCATATTTTCCTTCATAATAATAATCATTACCTTCATTAAACCAGTCTTCTGCCGTTTTTTCTTTTTTATTACATGAGACACACAGAAATGAAAGGATAATCAGTAAAGTAATAAATCTGTATAAATGCAACATAGATTTTCCTTCTTTAGTATGACCTTTAAGAATCGTAACGCGTAACGCGTGACGGGAGCAACAGATTCTCATTCTTTATTGTGAACAAATAGTCATGATTGTTATTATAGATCTATTATATCAAAAAAAAAATAATTTTAAAAAAATTTCAGAAAATTTATTTCTATAACAAACACAATCCCATATAATTCGATTTTGTCACATTTAACAAAAAGCAATTATACTTAATTTTGAAGACAATTGCATCATGAAAATACCAGGGAACATTTTATCATTGTTTGTATTTTGACTGAATTTTTTATGCAATTATCTATGCATAAAAGTATAATTTATTGTCTGTAAAACAAATTAAATAAGGCAAATTATTTTTCTTCGTAAGAGCCTGTCAGGCAGAAGCTGATAAATGGTTACTAATTTACCTGTAGCGGTAATAAGAACTAACAATTCAATTAATGTGACAATGTCAAGATAATTGACTTATTCTCTTTCATAAAGTAAAATATTTAAAAGAGTAAAAGGGATTTTAAAGTAAAGGGATCTTTAACGAAGTGTTTAAGAGTTTTAAAACTAAATTATTTGTAATATTCATTTCAATTACACTGAGTCTGTCAGCTATTACGATATTTTTCCTCTACAATATAGGAATAAAAGGACAGCTTGAAGCTCTCAAAAAAAACGTAGTAAGTATTGCAGTAACCACCTCTTTGCTTATAGATCCTGAAATACACAAAAAATTTAATCCCGATCAACTTGTAGTAAGCGAACAGCTTAACAATCTCAATCTTGTACTTCATAATATAGCTGAAAGCAATCCTGATATAACATATATTTATACCCTTGTAGAGACAAAAGATCCGACAAAATGTAAATTTGTACTTGCCTCTGAAGATTATGGAAAAAAGATACTCGATCCGGAAGATGTAACCTATGATGTAACTGACAAACCGGAACTCAGGAGCAAAGCGGCCTTTTTAGAACCTGTGGCAACAAAAAAGCTTTACAGGGATAAATGGGGAGAATTCCTCACAGGATATGCTCCTCTGAAAGATGTTTCAGGCAAAACCGTAGCTGTAGTCGGAGTTGATATGTCAGCAAAAAAAGTTGAAGAATTTCAGAGAAATGTAAAATACTGGTCAGCTCTGGTTCTTCTGGTGAATATTATTATTTCGTTCGTTTTAAGCCTCTTTATTTCATCATTTATTACTACGCCTCTCAAAACTATTGCACGTCATACAAAATTAATTTCAGAAGGGGATTTCAACGCCAAAGTGGTAGTAGAAACTGAAGATGAGATTAAAACCCTGGCAGATTCGTTTAATACAATGTCAGAAAGACTGGGAACAATGTTTACAGATTTAAATGAAGCTCAGAATAAATTAATGAAATATATGGAAGATTTAAAACAATCAAACAATCTGTTAAACAGAAGGGTAAATGAACTTACAATACTTTATAATGTCAGCCAGGCTGTAAACCAGACAGACGATCTTGACGAACTCATGGTAATGATAATGGAATATATCCTGAAAGGAGTCAACTCTGAAAAAGGTTCTTTAATGCTTGTAGATGAAGAAAGCGGTTCCCTTGTATTAAGGGTTTATAAAGATGAATATATAGTAGAACAAACACAGCATCCCAAACTGTTTAAAATAGGAGAAGGTATTGCAGGCATTGTGGCACAGACGGGTAAGCCTGTAATTGCCAATAAAGGCCATAAAGATCCCAGGTTTCTACTCCGTAAAAATGAAAGAGCTGATTACGAAGTAAGAAATATCCTCTGTGTTCCTATGATAATAAATGATAAAATAATCGGAGTAGTAAATATAACCAATAAAAGGCATGACAGGGATTTTGACGAAGATGATCTGGATTTATTGTCCAGCCTTGCGACTCAGCTTGCCATAATTATAGATAAAGCAAGACTTCATGAACTTGCCATTATAGACGGACTTACCCAGTTATATATACACCGTTACTTCCAGATAAGAATGGATGAAGAAATACTTCGTTCCAAACGTTACGGGTACCAGTTTTCTCTTATCATGTTCGATATAGATCATTTCAAGAATTTCAATGATACCTATGGCCATCAGCAAGGTGATATAGTCCTTATGGAAGTGGCCAAACTGGTAAAACAGAATGTAAGAGCCAATATTGATATACCGGCAAGATACGGTGGAGAAGAATTTGCCATAATACTTCCCGGACAGAATGCAAGTAATGCAACAATATTTGCAGAAAGATTACGCAAACTCGTAGATGAGAAAGAATTTCCAGGACAGGAAAAGCCTCTCCATGTTACAATAAGCCTCGGAGTAGGAAGTTATCCTGTAGACAGCACCGTAAAAAATCAGCTTATACACCTCACTGATCAGGCACTTTATTATGCAAAAGAACATGGAAGAAATCAGGTATGGACAGTTCAGGATATGTTGGAGAAAAAGAACAGAGCAAGATATAACTGGCAAGGACTTACCCAGTCCATTCAGGAAAGAAAAAAGCAGGGATAAATTTTTTAGAAATAATCCATACTATAACCGCTTCTTGCCATTACCTGATCGTTTATAAATTCCTCAAGTTTCTGGTTTATAATAAGCTTTTTATTTGCTTCATAGGCTTTCTTTATAGCTCTGTGTATTGCAGGTTCATCTTTTATCACGTAACTGTCATATAAAATATCCAGAGCTTCTTCCCATTCCTTTATCCCCTGTCTGAGTATTTTATCACCTGTAGCACTTTCAAGAGCCCATCCGTCTGTATAGGTATATTCGTCATCATATTCTTCTTTTGCTTCATCTATTATGTCTTTCATATCATCAAGAATAGCTATAAACTCATCTTCATCTATGTCGCCACTGAGAAAATTTAAAGCTCCATCTTTTATATCTAGATAATTTGTAGTGAGTATATCATCTTCCGTTATCAGTTTTACAATATTTTTTATAAGTTCTTCCTCTTCGTCTATCTCCTGAGGAACAATAAAAATACTCTTTTGAAGAGAAAGAAGGGTTACATTTAATGCATTAAGATCTTCTGAAAGTAATTTTACATCTTCAATATGATATTTCTCTTTAATGGTTTTTCCGAAACAGGACAGCAAATCCAATATTTCTTTCAGAATCTTCAAATAATTCTCTTTATTTTCCCTTTCTTCGGGGGACATGAGAAATTCCCTTTCATCTATATCCTCAATAGTTTCAAGTATACTGGCAAAACCTGACAGACTGTCCTCAGAATAATCTTCAGAACTGAGTTCCTGTTCCAGATCATTTATGAGCCTCACAATTTCGCTGTTTGTATCCTGCAGAACAGTCGTAACATCTTTTACATTGCCATATCCGGAGATATATTTCTTGATAACCTGGAGAAAAATATATAAAGGTGAATTTTTCTCATGTTCCGAAGCAATAGCTTCATGTTTCTCCACAGGCAGTCTGTCTTTCATGCCCGGATGGGCTTCAAATTCTGGTGTGGATAGAATAAATCTCTTTTCAGGCTGAAGCTGCGATTCGACTTTTCTTAACAGTTCATCCGTTGAAGAAACTTCAGAAGAAGCAGCTTTTTTTAATATATCAGAATAACTGTCTTTACTGTCATGATTTATTTTTTCAGGTACAGTATGAGGAGTGGATTCCTTTTTAAGAGCATGTTCAAGCTTTACCCATCTGTCAATTTCAGAACCAAACTCTTCGTCATCAAAAAAAGGGGAATCATCGACAAAAGCACGCATATTATCAAGCACTTCCAGGGCTTCCACAATAAGACTTCTCAAACCGGAATTCATAGCAAATTCTTCCATATCCAGAAGGTTTTCCTCTAGTGTTTCCATTTTATCCAGAACTATATCTTTCTCTATATGCCCTGAAAGAAATTTTTTAATATCTCTAGAAAAAGCTTCAATTTCTTTAATTTGATGTGATTGCTGTGAAGGTAATTTTTCTTTCATACCCGGATGTGCTTCAAAGCCGGGCTTTGCTACCATAAACTGTGATAAATTCTTCCCATGAGTCTCAGTTTTTATGACTTCTTTCCCATAAGAGATTCCGGGCTGGACATGAGTAACAGGAGGGGTAACTTTATGTGCCGGCGGAACGGTTTCGGTTTTCAGAAAATGTTCTATTTTAATCCATTTACCTGTCTCAATTTTCAGAGCTTCTCTGTCCGGTTCATCAGATTCATCCAGAATTATACGAATATTATCCAGAATCTCCATTGCAGAGATTATAACATTTCTGAATTCAGGTTTATTGATTGCACAGAGTTCTTCTTTTTCCAGAAGATATTCTTCTACCGAGTCCAGTTTATCAAGAAGAGTATCTCTGTCTATTTCTTCGATTTTTTTTAAATCTTTAATAAAATCAACAGGTTCTTTAAGTTTAGCAGATACAGAAGGTAATCTTGCTTTCATACCGGGATGAGCTTCGAAATCAGGTTTTGATGCCATAAACTGTCTCTCATCCTTACAGGGAAGCTCTTTTATAAGAACTGACAGTTTTTCTAATTCTTTTCTGAGATTATCCTTTTTAAAGGATGGCGAATCAATCATTATACGAATATTATCTATAAATTCCAGAGCTTTTACTATAATAACTCTCAATTCACCTTTTTTTTCTTCCAGGTCCAGCAGTTCTTCTTCCGTATCATCCAGTTTATTTAAAAAAGTGACAAACCCTATTTTATCCTGAAGAAATAATTCTATATCTTTAATAAAACCATGAAGTTTCATGATTTATCTTATACCAAATTGCTATATTGATAGCCAGATGGTATCACTCCTGTTAGATGTCTCATATAAATTGTAGTGAATAAAAACAAAAGAGTCAAGCAAAAAAAATAATTCAACCTGTTTACTTTTATATAAATTCAGGTATATATATTTTAGAATAACATCAGGAGGGGAAACATCATGGTCATTTCTTCTGTTAAAAATAAAAAACCCGGTTCTGTATCAGGAGGCCAGAAATCAGGCATAAAGACAGGACAGCATAAGGCAAAACCTTTCAATGCGCAGAAGGCACAGCAAACAGGAAAAATAACTCCCAGGGCAGAAGACAGAGGGGTTCATAAGCCGGAAACAATAGGACAGGAAAAAATAACACAGGCAAGACCCGGCAAAGACCCTCTAAAATCACAGGCTCTGGTGGGCTCTCAGTCAAAAGCTTCAAAAAAGATAACTGGTAAAAAAGCATCTTCCAAAAAAGGAAAGGCCAGGGCAACATCACATAGCAGTTCTGCTGGAAATAAAACTAAAGAAATAAAAAAAACTCATGGCGCAGGAGAAACTGCTAAAACCAGATCAGTAGAAACAATAAAGAAACCTGAAAAGTCAGTAAAGACAGACAATGTTAAAGAAATAAACTCATCAAAATCTCAGACAGAAACAAAAAATGTATCCAGTTATAAATCCGGTGAAGAGGGAGTAAAAGCTTCGAGTGAAATGTCAGGGAAAGCTGAAGCATCAAGAGAAAAAGGTTCTACGGAAACGCACAGAACAGGTGAAGTAGAACATACAACTGAAAAGAAAGCATCTGCGTCTGCAGATGCTGAAGGTAAGATTTCCGGAGAATATGAACATACAGAGGATAAATTCAGATCTGCTGCCGAGATTTCAGGCAGGGCGGAAGCAGAGGCAAAACTCGAGGGGAGCCGCAGTATAAAAGTCGGCGATGTGGAAGCTACGGGTAAAGGCGACCTCAGTGCCAGTGCAAAAGTAGAAGGTGGCTTAAAATCAGAGACTGAAATCAGTAAAGACAGAGTGGCAGTAGAAAGAAGTGCAAAAGCATACGCAGAAGCAGATCTTTCGGCTGGTGTGGAAGGAGAAATAACATCCGACGCAGGAAGCGCAAAAGTCGGTGCAAGAGGTGGCCTTAATGCATCGGCAGATGCAGAACTCAGCGGGAAAGCAGACATATCCAGAGACGGAGTGGATGTCGGCTTCAGAGCAGGTGCAAAAGCAGAAGCAGTAGCTTATGGACAGGTATCAGGTGAAGCAAAAACAAAAGCAGGAAGCGGTGTTGGCGCAGAAGTTCAATTCGGAGCAGGCCCTTCTGCCGGTGCAGTAGTGGGAGGAGGATTTAAGGCAGATAAAGAAGGACTTCATGCCGAGCTGGAACTGGGTGGATATCTTGGCATAGGCGGAGCAGATGTAAAATTAAACGCAGATCTCAAGTATGAAGATATTAAGAACAATCCTGCCGCAGTAGCTGCAGGTGTCGTAGGAGGCCCTGTAGGCGTGGCTACAGCCCTGGCTATGAAGAATGCTCCTGCTATTGCCGGTGCGGCAAATAAAGGAATAGATACTGTTCAGGGAGCAGGAAATAAAGCTATTGACAGTTTACAATCAGGTGGCAATGCAGCAATAGATAAAAAACAGGCAAAAGTCAACGAGGCACTGGACGGTGCGAGAGATGTACTTGGTGACACTGTGGTTGACGGAACAAAGAAAGCCATAAATACTGCCATAGACACAGCCCAGAAAGCAGGTAATGCCTTAGTCGACGGAGCACAGACAGTAGGTAATGCCGTAATTGACAGAGGCCAGAAGGTTCTCTCTGTCGCAGCAGACGGTGCAAAAGTAGCCTATGATGCGGCAAACAGCGTAATAGGTGGTACAGCAAGTGCCATAGGAAACGGAGCAAAAAAACTCTGGAGCAAACTGTGGGGATAATGTTCAGTGAACAGTAAAAAAACAATGGAGTTCAGGCTTAAGCACTGAACTCCATTGTTTTTTATATAAAAAATTTGTAACCACTTTGTAACTTGTACCAAATTGCTTTTATTATAGTGTATTTCATAACTTATTAGAATTTAAGTCGTCGTGACGCGTAACGCGTGACGCGTGACGGGTTTAATCCCTGCGCATCACGCATTACGATTTACGCATTACGAGGTCATTATTTATGGATAGTTATGAAACTAA
>JAKPQU010000033.1 GCA_029555925.1 Bacillota bacterium | reverse complement strand
TGTCCTGTTTGTAATCTTGTAATTCCAAGAGACTATAATTCAGCTATATATATAAAGGACTTGGGCCTGGAGTCCCTGAGCATGGAAGCTCTAGAAGCCCCCGCTATAATCCGTTAGGATTTAGCGGTGGGAGCGGTCACTAATACTCCTGTAGTATTCACTGCTTATTTCACATTATAAGCTATAATTCAAATCAAATCTACGTTTTAATAATTTCTATTACTTTTTCTATAATTTCCTCTAATTTATCAGACTTAAGAGTACCCACTTTATATAAAATAATATTACTGTCAGCAGTAAACAATCGATTTGGCCTTATATTACTGGGATTTTTTAGTGCACCTTTAAAAAAATCGTTATCATCAAGTGCTATCATAGTTATCCAGAATTGTCTGACTTGTGATCTGGCAGAGAATTAAATCATCTCCTTCCAGTTCTGCAATAACCAGAGCAGGTCTTCTTTTAGACTGGCTTAAATCAGAGAAAGGAAATGGTATAACAACAACATCACCTTTTACAAATTTTGCCATGCTATGTCCTCCTCAGGTTTTAGCCAGTCCTTTTTTAAAGAAGATTCGCTCATAAGAGATATATCAAACGTTTCCTTTATTTTATTTATTTTTATAAATTCCACAAACGTTAAGATATAATCCAGATACCGTTCCGGTATATATTCAATTTCCTTTATTAAAATATTTCTCTTGTTCATAATATCTTCCTCCCATCACGCATCACAAATCACGCATTACGCCCCCTAAAACTCATTCTCTCCTATCTCAAGTATCCTGGCAACCTCTTTCCTCTCTATGCCGGCAAGAAGCATCTTCCTGGCAGAATCAATCTTCCCTTCCAGTTTCCCTTCCAGCTTCCCTTCCTGTTTCCCTTTTTCCATACCTTTTTCCATACCTTTTTCCATTCCCTTTTCCATTCCCTTTTCCATTCCCTTTTCCATTCCCTTTTCCATTCCCTCTTTCAAACCTTTACTGTATCCATAACGTTCAAAAGTTGTTACATATGGCATTCCGCTCACCTCCTCAAACTTGCTCATTTCTTCATAATAAATTTTCTCATATTCTTCCGGCAGATTTATCAACCAGTCGATAAATCTTAATAATTTCAGAGAATCTTTCCTGTTAAAAACAGATTTTGATAACACTATTTTCAGTGATAATTTTTTATCATTATCTTTCTTCACTTCAAGAAGTCTTATATATGTTTCCACTACTATAGCAAAAGGGTTTTCGCTGTTTTTCAACTCATCGAGCCTGTCTTTATAATCTATTAATTTCACTACAGGATAATCAAATACAAGACTGAAAGGCCCCGCTTTAAATTTATAAGGGCCGGGACGAAATCTTTTATCTTCATCAGTGAGAATAACCAGGCTTATAACCTCTTTATGATATCTGTCAAAAATTCTGTAATTATACGTGTAGATACGTTCGGAAAATTTCTTTTCCCTTTTTCCCTGCACTTCTACATGACAGAGACACCAACGTTCAGTACCATCTTTAAAATAGATTTTAACCAGTTTATCGGCAAATCTTTTACCTGTTTCACCGGCTTTTACTATCTTTTCAAGCTCTTTATCCAGAAAGACTGGCTCTTTAGAAAAATCTATCTCTTTATATAAATCATAAAAGAAAAACTCCATAAACTGAGGAAACAGTTCCTCCAGGATATCTTTCCATGCGCTGTCTTCTAATTTATTATATCTTTTAACGGCCATTAATCAGTTCCTTTCACATTTTATTATAAATCTTTTTACTTATTTTGTCTATTTTCCGGAAATACCACTATGATCTGCATGAAGGACATAGACCATCTAACAAAGGGACTACAGATAAAATTATAGAGCTGAATAAAAAATTTACTGCAAGAGAAGATAAAGTCATATACAGAATATCCTCTGACAGAGAAAAGAGAAAAAAATATCCTCTTACCGGCACTTCATCTCAGGAGAAGGACATGGAAAAAGAAGTCTTAAAAAATACGGTTTCATATCTTCAGGAAAAAGTTGAAGAACAGGATATAAGGATTAAAAACCTGGAAAGAGATCTCAGGGAATATATAGGAAAGGCTCAGACTGTTAAATAAATACCGTCTATTAATTCCCGGTAGTGATTGTCATATCGTGCCACATAATCGCAGGATTTCTCCGTTCACGCATCACGCATTCACCTTGCTCTCAATGGCCCTCCTCAGGTCTCCCACATTTTTAAAAGTCAGCAGTTCTTTTGTACTGAATTTAATCTTAAACTTCTGTTCTATGGCAATAATAAGGTTCACATGTGACAGGGAATCCCATCCGTCCACATCTGCTGCCGTAGATTCATCCTGCACCGTTATGTCTTCGTCATCAAAGACTGTCCGGAATATTTTGTTAAGTTCTTCAAAAATATTCATTTGTTTTCCTCCAGATATTTCATAGCATGTTTACTCAATTCTTCGATTTTACAATCGTGACGTGTAACGCGTAACGCGTGATGGGAGGACAAAAACCATAATTTGCCAGAGTTATTTTCTTACAGTCCCTTATGCCAACCTGTCACATGTCACGTGTCACACCTTTAAAATTCCTCCATCGTAGAAACATCTCCTGCATCCACTCCCATATACTTTGCCTTTAAAACCCTTCTCATGATCTTCCCGCTCTTATTCTTCGGTATATTACCGGTAAAAACTACCTCTTTCGGTGTTGCCACTGTTGACAGTCTATTAGAAAGATAAAGACGGATTTTTAACTTTAAATCCTCCGGCTCTGAAACCTCTGCTTTAGTTTTAACAAAAACCACAATGGCTTCGAACAATATATCATCCGGCACAGCCACTGCAGCAGATTCCGCCACTTCAGGCAGTTCCAGGAGGGCACTTTCTATTTCAAAAGGGGAAATGAGATGTCCTGCTGTGTTTATTACATCATCACTTCTTCCAAGGAACCAGAAATATCCCTCTTCATCCATTCTGGCTTCATCCCCTGTAAAATAGCAGGAATTTTTGAACTTATTTCCATATACGTCAGGGTTATTAAGGTAAGTGGTAAACATAGAAGGCCAGCCGGGTTTCAGACAGAGATATCCGGGAGCATTTACCTGTTCTTCAGAAAAGTCTTCTCTGTTTATTACCTTTGCCGTTATGGTATCTACGGGCTTACCCATAGATCCGGGTTTAATCGGAAGTCCCGGGCGGTTTGCTATCATAATGGCTCCTGTTTCTGTCTGAAACCATGTATCATAAATATCTTTATCCAAAACCCTTCTTCCCCATGTCAGAATCTCAGGGTTAAGCGGTTCTCCTACGGAAAAGATATATTTCAGTGAAGAAAGATCAAAGGAACGGTAAAAATCATCTTCTCCTGCCATAAGCATTCGAAGAAGGGTGGGGGCGGTGTACCAGACAGAAACCTTTTCTTCGGACAGAATCCTGAAATAGGATTCTCTGTCAAAGGCACCTTCGAAATGTATCTGGGTGACTCCAAGACTCCAGGGGCCTGTTATACCGTAAGATGTTCCTGTTACCCATCCCTGATCTGCAGTGCACCAGTAAGTTTCATGTTCATTCAGTTGAAGGATTTCTCGAGATGTTTTATTTATCATTTCCACTGCACCGTGGACATGGAGAACTCCTTTAGGTTTGCCGGTAGAACCGGACGTATAATGAAGCACTGAAGGAGTTTTCGGAGAGGTTTCGCTTACTTCGAAAGAAGAAGAAACTTTTTCCATAAGACGGGGATAACTCAGTATTTTTGAAGAAATATCAGATTCTTCATCTATAAGGATAATGTATTTCAGATGAGGTAATTTATCTTCTATTTTCTTTATTTTCCTGTAGAGATTCTTTTTTGTAAATACCACAGAGGCTTTCGAATCGGAAAGTCTGTCGAAAAGGGCCTCTTCACCGAAATTTGAAAAAAGAGTGCCTGCAATGGCTTTATATTTTAATATGCCCGTAAATATAAAGAACTGTTCAGGCACTTTCGGAAGATATGTAAAAATGACATCTCCCTTTTTTATGCCGCGTAGATTTAAGATATTCGCCGTTTTATTGGAGTAAATATGAAGATCTTCAAAAGTAAAAACTTTTTTCTGAAAATCTTTTGTGATGAAATTGAAAGCACTTTTTTCTGAAAGGCCTTTTTCACACTGAAGGGTTGAACATATATAGCCGATATTATACTGGTTGTTTTCAGTTATGTGATTCATTTTTTAAAATCATTTCTATAATTTATCTGGAAGAAGTGAATATATCTTCCACTTTACATTACTGAGGTAAGCATAAATAATACATATATGCTCTCGTGACGCGTAACGCGTAACGCGTGACGCGAGAAAAACGTTTATTAAATGCTTATGCTCATGTCAGTAAAGTAATTATACCATTTAAACATATTAAGGACAAGACAGACTGACAGAGCAGAACAAAAATAAATCATAGTATACAAATAATGAAGGAATTTATAATGGAATGAAGAATCTAGAAGTTTAATTTATAGTTAGTTTCATAACTATCCATAAATAATGACCTCGTAATACGTAAAGCGTAATGCGTGATGCGCAGGGATTAAACCCGTCACGCGTCACGCGTTACACGTCACGACGACTTAAATTCTAATAAGTTATGAAATACACTATAACACCACATAAACTGGAGGTATTTAACATTGAAAAAAGCCCTTATTACAGGAATAACAGGCCAGGACGGCTCTTACCTTGCAGAACTTCTTTTATCAAAAGGATATGAAGTCCATGGCATTATAAGAAGAGCTTCCGGATTTAACACTGGAAGAATAGATCATATATATAAAGATTTTCATGAACAGGATGTCCGTATGAAACTTCATTACGGAGACATGACAGATTCGAGCAATCTGAGCAGGTTAATCGAGAAACTTGGCCCTGATGAGATATATAACCTTGCAGCTCAGAGTCATGTAAAGGTATCTTTCGAACTGCCCGAATATACGGGGAATGTCGATGCCCTGGGAACTCTCAGGCTTCTTGATGCAATAAGAGAAGCAAGGATTGAAACAAGAGTTTATCAGGCTTCTACAAGTGAGCTGTACGGTATGGCTCCTGAAATCCCGCAGAAAGAAACAGACAGATTTTATCCACGCAGTCCCTATGCATGTGCAAAGCTCTACGGATACTGGATAACGGTGAATTACAGAGAAGCCTATAATATGTATGCCTGTAACGGTATACTCTTCAATCACGAATCCCCTCGAAGAGGCGAGAGGTTTGTTACAAGGAAGATTACAAGAGCCATAGCGAAAATGAAAGCAGGGAAAGAGGACAGGCTTTATCTGGGCAATCTGAATGCAAAAAGAGACTGGGGCTACAGCCCTGAATATATTGAGGCCATGTGGCTTATGTTAAACCAGAACGAGCCTGACGACTTTGTTATAGCTACAGGAGAAACTCATACCATAAGAGAATTCTTACAGGAAGCTTTCACCTATGCAGGTTATGACATAAAATGGGAAGGCGAAGGGATACACGAAAAGATTCTGGATAAGAAAAGCGGAAAAATTCTTATGGAAATAGATCCTGCCTATTTCCGTGCCACGGAAACGGAAATCCTCATAGGTGATTACAGCAAGGCTAAAAAGAAAATGGGATGGGAACCGAAGGTGAAATTTAAAGAGCTTGTAAGGATAATGATGGATGCCGACATGAGGAAAAGAGGGCTTACACCCCCGGGAGACGGAGACAGGATAATAAAGGAAAAATTTACTGTGAAATGGTGGGGTGGAGACTGATGGAATTCTGGAAAGATAAAAAAATTCTTCTTACGGGAGGACACGGGTTTCTCGGGTCTTTTATACATGAGAAATTACTCGAGAGAGGTGTAAAGGAAGAAAATATAAGAATACCTGATATTAAAGATTCTGATTTGAGACTTATGGATAATTGCGTAAAATCGGTTAAAGACATGGATATTGTCATACATCTGGCAGCTTCCGTAGGGGGTATAGGATTTAACAAGAAATATCCCGGCACACTGTTTTATGATAATGCCATAATGGGGATTCAGCTTATAGAGGCGGCAAGGGTTGAAGGAGTAAAGAAATTTGTTGCCCTGGGTACAATCTGCGCCTATCCGAAATTTACGCCTGTACCGTTTAAAGAGGAAAACCTCTGGGAGGGATATCCAGAGGAAACAAATGCACCTTACGGTGTGGCAAAGAAGATGCTTCTCGTTCAGTGCCAGTCCTACAGGGAACAGTACGGATTTAACGGCATATATCTTCTCCCTGTCAATCTCTACGGCCCGCGGGATAATTTTCATCTTGAGCACTCCCATGTAATACCTGCCCTCATAAGAAAAATGATTGACGCAAAGAAAAGAGGAGACAGAGAGGTTACTGTATGGGGCACAGGAGAGGTATCCAGAGAATTTCTCTATGTGGAAGATGCGGCGGAAGGAATATTACTGGCTACTGAGAAATATAACAAAAGCGACCCTGTAAATCTTGGAGTAGGGAAAGAAATAAAGATAAAAGATCTTGTAGAATTAATAGTAGAGCTTACAGGTTATAAAGGACGGATCGTATGGGACAGTTCGAAGCCCGACGGCCAGCCCAGGAGGAGTCTGGATGTACAGAGGGCGAAAGAAGAATTCGGCTTTCTGGCAAAAAAAGATTTTAAAGAGGGTCTCAGGGAGACGATTGGATGGTATGAGGGAAATCGTGAGCAGTGAAAAGTGAGCCGTGAGACGTGAGACGTGAAAAGTGAGTAGTGGAACGTACCCGTCACGCGTTACGCGTTACGCGTCACGATTATAACGCATCACGCTTTATAAGGAGGAACCAATGACTGCAGCACTGGAAGAAGATAAGAAAAAAGCAGAATTTACAATAGTCATAGAAGCAGGACGTACCGAAAAGGAATACTGGAAAGACCTCTGGAGGTACAGAGAATTATTTTATTTCCTTGCATGGAGAGATATTCTGGTAAGATATAAACAGACTGCAATAGGTGTGGCATGGAGCCTTATAAGACCGCTCCTTACCATGATCGTCTTTACGGTAATCTTCGGGAAACTGGCAAAATTACCGTCTGAAGGTGTTCCCTATGCCATACTGGTTTTTGCTGCCATGCTTCCATGGCAGTTTTTCTCAAATGCCCTGTCTGAAGCAAGTAACAGCCTCATCACCAATTCAAATCTCATATCAAAGGTCTATTTTCCCAGACTCGTCATTCCTACCAGTTCCGTTATAGTCAGTTTTGTTGATTTCCTTATATCTTTTGCCATTTTACTTGTCATAATGGTCTGGTACAGATTTGTTCCTGACTGGAAGATAATCACACTTCCTCTGTTCATAATCCTTGCCTTCGGCGCCGCCATGGGCGCGGGACTCTGGATTGCCACTTTCAATGTAAAATACAGAGATTTTCGTTATATAGTGCCATTTATTGTTCAGTTCGGACTCTATATATCACCGGTAGGGTTCAGCAGTTCCATAGTGCCGGAAAAATGGAGGCTCATTTATTCCATCAACCCTATGGTAGGTGTAATAGACGGTTTCCGGTGGGCCATTCTCGGAAGAGGCGTGGAAATCTACTGGCCAGGATTTATCGTTTCCGTTTCTCTTGTTCTCATACTCCTCTGGAGCGGAATCTGGTATTTTCGGAAAACTGAGAAAGTTTTTGCAGATGTGATTTAATTTCTATACAAAAATAATTTCTTCCATAGAAATAACTCTGGATGCATATAAAAGAGAGGCTTTAATATCTTCTACAGTTAAAAAAGGATACTCTTTCATAAGGTCCTCTGCTGATTCTCCATAAGCAAGTTTTTCCAGGATCAGTTCAACAGGCATTCTTGTTCCTTTTATAACAGGTTTACCGAACATAATCTTTGGATTTATTTCTATTTTAGACAGTAAATCATTTTCATTCATTTATTAATCCCCCTTTTTATAAATTGATAAACCTTATTTTATTTTCTGTAACTACGACAAAATGTCCCTTTAACTTATCAGGCTCTATCAAAATTTTATGAAGAAGATTTATTTTTTCTTTTACATTCTGATCTTTAACCCTTAAAAGTAATATGCCGGAAGAAAGTAATTTCTGCCTGAATACAATTTCTCCAAAATCTTTATCATTTGTTATCAGAATTCTATTCTCTCTATAGGCTATCTTTAAAATTTCCGTATCTTCAAGGTACGGGTTTAATTCTACTATCCACATTACATCGTACGACATGTTTCTCAATTCATCAACTATATTTTTCTCAACATTTACATCTGCGATAAATTTCATATTTATAAAGTTCCTTCAGAAGAATACAATACACTTTCTTTCAGCTTCTATCATCCCTGATTTATTTTATTATATCATACAAAACGATATTTTACTTAAAAGGTATATAAAACAGGGCTTTCCGTTCCAGGTCTGATTTGTGGACATGAGCCCTGCTAAAATAACTTATAAATCTCTTTTCATATTTCGGGTTAAAAAATATGATATCCACAATTTACCTCCGTTCTGATGTGTATTATTACAGGTTCCTATAAACCTCTCTTCTATGCTTTACTGTCTTTATATATATAGTTTCTCCTGAAATTTCAAATATAACCCTGTATTCGCCTACTCTTAACCTCCCGGTTTGTTCCTGTCCTTTTATCTTCTTAAATTTGGCTTTATTATCACGTAATTTATATAATTCTTCCTTAACTTTATCTCTTGTTTTCTGCTCTAACCGGTCAAGGTCTTTTATAGCTACCCTGGTTAATTCTAATTTCATATTCTTTTTCCCTCAATATACTGCTCTAAAGACAGGGTTCTACCTTCTGTTATATCTTTATTAGCTTCTTCGATTCCTTTTAATTCTTCCTGTGATAATTCTTCATCCTCATAACGTGCATTTTCAAAGGTATCTTTTAAAGATTTAACCCTGCAATAGTCCTGTAAAACTCTTAAAACCATATTCTGCATAGTGGTTTTTTCCCTCGCAGCCTGTTCTTTAAGTAAATACTTAAAATCTTTAGATACTTTAAGATTTAAAAAATCCATGTTAACATCTTTTGTTTTTGGCATCTTAATTCACCTCCTGATGAATATCATAATTTATACATAGTTTTATGTCAATACATAATTTTATGTTAATACCTATTTTATTAATATCTTTATAGCTTCAACAAATGAATGAAGGATCCTGGATTGACCGTTAAATATAAAATATATATAAACAGGATTCTAGTATATGATATCGAAATATATTACTATAATTTAACGAAAAAAACAATAATAATAGAGATACTTTATAAATATATGAACATACTTATGTTAAACACCAGCGACCTTGAAGGAGGTGCGGCCAGGGCTGCTTATAATCTCCACAAATCATTAAGAGATATTAATATAAATTCTAACATGCTCGTCCAGCTCAAACAGAGTGATAATCTATATGTAACAGGACAAAAAAATAAAATAGAAAAAACTATAAACTTGATAAGACCTCATATAGATAAACTGCCTTTATTACTATATCCTTCCCACAGTGAAACATGGAATGTTTCCTGGCTGCCAGGTAATGTTATTAATAAAATTAAAATACTAAAACCTGATATAGTACATATCCACTGGATATGCAAAGGTTTTATACCTGTAACCTCACTGGAACACATAAAAACACCAATAGTATGGACACTTCATGACTCATGGCCTTTCACCGGCGGCTGTCATATAACTTATAACTGTAATAAATACAAACATATATGTAATGCCTGTCCCGAACTTAACAGCACCTTCTACTATGATTTAAGCAGATGGGTTTATAATAGAAAAGCAAAAGTCTATAAGAAATTACTTACTAAAATGACTGTGGTTACACCCAGTAGATGGATGGCTGACTGTGTAAAAGAAAGCTCTCTGATGAAAGATTTCCCTGTTGAAATTATCCCTTCAGGTGTGGACACGAACATATTTAAACCTCTGGATAAATATACTGCAAGAACTATTTTAAATTTAGATAAAAATAAAAAATACCTTCTTTTTGGAGCTTTATCTGCAACATCTGATAAAAACAAAGGCTTCCACTATCTTATACCTGCACTGAAGATATTATCGAAAAAATTACAGGATATAGAACTTCTGGTATTCGGTGCATCAGGCACAAAAGAACCGGTAGATTATCCTTTTCCTGTAACATATTTAGGGAGGCTTTATGATGATATAAGTCTTTCAATTCTATATTCGGCTTCCGATGCAGTAGTTGTTCCGTCTATGTCGGAAAGTCAGTCGCTGGTAACACTGGAGGCTTTATCCTGCGGACGTCCGGTTGTGGCGTTTAATGTAGGAGGTATACCTGATATGGTGGTACACATGGTAAACGGCTATCTGGCAAAGCCTTATGATATTAATGACCTTGCCAGTGGTATGGAATGGATTTTAAATGATGAAACACCTTATACAGATTTATTGAATAAAGCCAGACAGAAGGCAGTGGAATGATTTGATATTAAATTTACGGCAAATAAATATTTGAACTTATATAAAAAGGTGCTAAAAAATGAGTAAAGTATCGATTATAACTGTTTGTAAAAATGCTGAGAATACTATTGAACGAACTATAAAAAGCGTAATATCCCAGACATATAAGGATATTGAATATATAATCATAGACGGAAAATCTTCTGATAATACAGTGAATATAATCAATAAATATATAGATAAAACAGGCTGTTTTATAAGCGAGCCAGACAGCGGCATATATGAAGCAATGAATAAAGGCGTCAAACAGGCAAGCGGTGAATACTGTCTTTTTCTAAATTCTGATGATTATTTATATAATGACAGAGTTTTAGAACATATATTTTACCAGAAGCCTGAAGCGGATATCATATATGGAGACGTTTTCTATGACTATGGAAATGGAAAATTAGAGTTAAAAAAAGAACCTGATAAAATATCTTTTTATTATCTTTATAACGGCGGTATATGTCATCAAAGTCAATTTATAAAAAAAGAACTATTTATTAAATACGGCTTATATGATGAAAGCTACAGATTGTCTGCTGATTATGAACTACAAATAAGATTAATAGTAAAACACAATATATCAACATTCTATATACCTCATGCTATAAGTGTATTCAGTATTTTAGACTCGCCGATGCGCACACATGCAAACTCTCAATTAAGTCTTATAGAAAGACGTAAAGCCCAGGAAAATAATTTTTCTCCCGGACTATTAGAACTTTTAGATGATTACCATAAAATAAAAAGATCTCCTGCCTTAAGGGTAGCAAGGAAACTGGGTAACATAGCAATCTTTAAAAAAATTGTAAATTACCTTTTTAATATATAAAGTTCGTATTATCTTTTACTTGAGGCTTTTATAGAGTTTTTTATATTATCGGGGATTAAATCTGATAGCTCACTTTGTATAATAGAACTTAATCTACCGCCATAATTATTTTTGAATGTATATTTATCTGCGTCTGTATTTTGCAGAATAAAATCTGGATGAATTATTTCATTCATCGCACAGACAGGAATAAAAGCTACTCTGTTATCTATCTTAGCTGTATGAGTTGCTCCTTCGCCAAATCCGATATTCGATACAAGATTAACATATGGAAGAGCGGCAAGGCCATTCTGCGTCCAGACAGTATAAGTCCATTGATAGTCCCATGCTTTATAAATTTTACCATCATATACTTTTTGTAAAAGCTTTATCCAGTAATTTTGTTCAAATCTGCTAGAAAATATATTTTTTATCTGATTTTGTTTTTTAAAAGCAGGAAATGTTTTCATATCAATATCATAATTGTTCCAGGCACGTTTCCATGTAGCCCATCCCCATGAAAGAGAGTATTTAGAAAAAAAATAGCTTTCATTTGAATACTTTTTATTCCAGCCGAAATTATTACCGCTGATGTGCATAATTCTGTTATCGTATTTATAATATTTTAATAATTCCTGACAGAAGAAGAAAAAAGACTGTTCTGGAAGGCAATCATCTTCTAAAATAATACCTTCTTCTTCATGTTGAAAAAGCCAGTTTATACCTGCTACAGGCCCATATTTACAACCCAAATTTTTTTCCTGAAAAAGAATATTAACTTCACAGTTCCAGTCTATCTGTTTAATAATGTTCCTCGTAACCTGACATTTTTCGAGATCTTCCAGGATATTTTCTCTTGGTCCATCTGCAGAGATATAAAGTTTTGCTGGTTTTACTTTTTTTATTTCATTAAATACCTTTTGTGTTGTGTCAGGACGATTAAAAATTATAAAAAGAATTGGGACTTTTATTACTTGATTATTCACTTAAATTACTCCATTTTCTTTTTTAATTCACTATAATTTCTACTAACATAATTTTATTAACAGGTATCTTCTATTGCAGACACATCAGAAAGTAAATTATTAAGAGATGTTTCCCATTTGGTCACATCATTATAACTATTATGCTCTAAAAAGACGTCATTCATGTTTAAATAAAAATATGGATATGCCTTAATTAAAGATATAACGATATGAGCCACCTCATACGGAGTAGCATATTCATCTACAAATCTACCTGAATATAAAAGGTCTCTCTTCTTAACAGGGAACCCTATATCCTGAATAATATTACCAAGTCTATTTTCAGGGAGTATTTCAATGAAACTACCTGCTAATGCTGTAGGCAAAATCATATTGGAGCCATGAATTCCTAATATAATCTGGCTTTGAGCATAAACATTACACCATTCTAACTCAACAGTCTGATTCAGATCATTTTTACGATAGTCATTAATAAAACTGTCTAATATTCCTGTTTTTCCCAGACCTACAACATTAAAATTGACATCAGGCAACATTTTTTTTATTAAACGAAAAGTTTTACAAACCAATTTATTTTGATGATAAATAAACGGCATTCTAAATAATTTTGGTAAGGTTCTAAAACGATTTCTTGTGACAAAAAAAGAAAAGGCTTTATTAACCCATAACCTATCTTCTCTGGTAATAAAGGTAATACTAACAGGTTTTTTTAAAAATTGCGACATATCAAATCTATTTACTTTACAAAAACGTGAGATATCTAATTCTGAAAAATCAGGATGTGAAAAAGCAAGACTCAAATAGATAACATCAAATCTTTTAAGTTCTGAGTGAACAAATTCATCAAATTTTACAAACCAGTTTTGAGCTTGACTTAATTTTATATCTATTAACCATACCTCAGATACACCTTCAGGTATAAGCCATTCAAAGCTTTTTGGAATAATAATTATTACTCCAAGGTCTTCAAAATTTTTTAGATAATAATCTGCATTGAAAAGTTTTAATAATACATGACCATATAAATAATCCATACAATTCAATAATATTACTTTCTTACATTCTTTATAAACTTTTTTTTCAATCTTACTATACTTTCGCAGATTTTTAAAAAAATCTGCAAAAGGGTCTTGATAAAATAAAAGAAAGAGTTATATAAATTCTCAAAAGACAAATCCTTATTTAAAAAAGGAGAGAACTTATGGAAACACTCTTTCCGGTAATCAT
>JAKPQU010000032.1 GCA_029555925.1 Bacillota bacterium | reverse complement strand
TGTCCTGTTTGTAATCTTGTAATTCCAAGAGACTATAATTCAGCTATATATATAAAGGACTTGGGCCTGGAGTCCCTGAGCATGGAAGCTCTAGAAGCCCCCGCTATAATCCGTTAGGATTTAGCGGTGGGAGCGGTCACTTTATATAATAAAGAGAATTTTATGAAAAAATTCATTTTTTATCTGATTCCTGTAATATTCATGCTGATGTTATTTAACTCCTGCGGCGGAGGTAGCAGTGTTTCTATTCCATCTCCTGTACCTTCACAGACATCCACTGTGAGTCCCACACAAATTCCGACTCCTTCCGGTGATGTGACCTGGACTATCATGGTTTATATGAACGGAAACAGCACCCTTGAAAATATTACTGATATTAAAAAAGATGAAATCTTATCTTTAACATCCACTTCACAGGTTAATATTGTAATAGAGCAGGCGAAATCCAGTCAGGGAGGCACTGCGAAAAGATATTATGCAGGAAATAAAGATTCTATAGAAAATCTTCCTGTTACAGACATGGCTTCACCTGAGAGCCTGAAGGATTTTATTCTCTGGAGTAAAGAGCATTACCCTGCAGATTATTATATGTTGAATATTTTTACCCATGGCGGAGGATGGAAGGGACTTCTCAGGGATGAAGTAAGCGGTCATGCCATGGATGTAAAACGGTTACAGCAGGCTTTAAGTAATGATGGCAGAGTAAATATAATAAGTTTCAGCTCATGTTCTATGGGAAATGTGGAAGTGGCCTGTCAGTTGAGAGATGTGAGCGATATTCTCATAAGTTCCCAGGATGATGTGCCTGTAACAGGGTGGCCTTATGACATTATGTTCAATTCTCTTATTAAAAACCCCAGCCAGACGCCTGCCGGTTTTTCTAAAACCGTAACAGATGATTACATAACCTATTACAGTGATATGAAAATGACAAATATGACTTTATCTGCTGTTAATCTGAAAAAAATATATCCTCTTACGGATAATTTTAGACAGCTTTCCGCTGTTTTAATGAATAGACCAGATATATACGGACAGATACGAAGTTACAGAGAAGAATCCTTACTGTTTTACAATAAAAATTATGTAGATATTTCTACCTTTTCCCGGTCAATATCTTCCATTTCCGAAGTAAATTCCATTTCTTCCGATATAATCAATAATTTAAACAATGCCATTATAATATCTAAAAAAACCGACGGTTCTACCACTGCCAGTGGTCTTTCTCTTTATTTTCCGTCATCTGCCGGTACTTTACAGGATTACAATAATAACAGCTATTCCTCTCTTGATTTCGGATATAATTCCAACTGGGGAGATTTTCTCACTCATATAAATCCATGACGCGTAACAGGTAGAATTACCCTGGTTACTACCACTCACCATTCACGACTCACTTCTCACGACTCATGACTCACCCTTCACTTTTCACTTCTCACCAATTAACTTATTAAATAACCTGTAAATGATTGAAATAACTTCTTATTTGTCTTATAATAATAATTAGTTGTTGTTTATAACTCCGGTTACAGGTCATGATATAAATAAATTATGAAAACTCTGCATTGCGTCATATATAACCGGTTATGAAAATTATCCTCGCGTCACGCGTCACGCGTCACGCGTCACGATTTAACAGAGAAGGGGTGTTTTTATGAATGCTGTATCAATTCTTCTGAAGTATTCTTTGATTTTTTTGCTCCTTGTAATTTTATGCGGCCTTTCGTCTGCATCAACTATAAGTCCTTTATGGGAATATAAGGCAGGGGGACAGATTTTTTCTTCTCCCGTATGCGCCGATATAAATGATGACGGAAAAATAGAGATTATTTTCGGCTCGAATGATTCCTATGTCCATGTAGTGGACGGGGAAACAGGTAAACCTGTATGGGATTATAAGACAGGCGACAAGATAATATCTTCTCCTTCTGTGGCAGATATAAACGGAGACGGAAGACTGGAAGTTATTGTTACGTCACAGGATCATTTCGCCTATGCTCTGAGGGGAAACAGAGGTGAACTGTTATGGAAATTTGACGGTAAAGACTGGCTTAATTCTTCCCCCGTAACGGGCGACATATCGGGGAAGGGAGATTTATCAGTTGCTTTCGGAAATCAGAAGGGCACTGTTTTTCTTGTAGACGGGAAAACAGGTAAAGAAATATGGTCTTTTACTACAGGAGGGGATGTGAGTAATGCTCCTTCTATGGCAGATGTCGATGGCGACGGCATTTTAGAGGTACTATTCGGCTCTGCCGATAAGAAGATTTATTGTCTGAAAGGTAACAGCGGGAAAGAGATGTGGAATTTTCCCGGAACTGACGTTTTTGTTTCCTCTGTTGTTACGGGTGATATAAACGGTGACGGTTCTTATGAAGTAATTGCCTGTTCTTACGATAAGAATATTTATGCTCTAAACGGTAAATCGGGACAGATGTTATGGAAATATACGGCAGGCGATTCAATAGACTGCACTCCTTCACTGGGAGATGTAAATTCTGACGGAAAAATTGATATAGCAGTCGGCTCATATGATAACTGCCTTTATATTATTAACGGAAGTAACGGAGAATTAGTATGGAAACAGGTTACAGGCAACTGGATAAGCTCATCTCCCGTTATAGCGGATACGGAAGGTTCTATAACCGTTACCGTTGCTTCATGGGATGAATATCTTTACATCTATAACGGTAAAGACGGCATGCTGAAGGATAAATACAAACTTTCAGGCCGTTTGCTTTCATCTCCCGCACTTTTTAACAGGGGAGGAACTCTGTTTGCCGTGATTGCCTCGGAACAGGGAAAGGTTTCTCTGCTGAATATTTCCTCCGCATGTAAGGAGATTATGTGGGGAAAATTCCACGGTGACAGCTGGAATACAGGTTGTTATAAAAATGCCCTCTCTTACGGAAAAGCACTGTTAGCCGGTAATTCCTCTCTTTGGGGGCCGGAAGGCTATACGATAGCGAAGATAAAAAAAGTTACATTTACCTGTACCTGTGAAGTAAATGATAAACAGATTGGTAACGGTAACGGAACTCTGCAACCCGGCGAAACTGCCGTATTAAATATACTTCTTTCAAATACCACACAGGAAGAGGGAACAGGTATAAAATTGAAAATTTCCTCGAAAAACAGTGATGTTAATATCACACCTGCAGTAATAGATATAGGTTCCATAAGTGCTTCGGAAACAAGACAGTTTGAAGTGGCAATGAAGGCAGGAGACCATATCCCTGCAGGTTCTGCCGATATTAACGTAAACATAGAAGGGAAAAACTGTGAAAAATTTTCCGATAATTATCAGATTGCAGTAATAGGGGAATCTCCTCCCGAACTGGCATTGAAAACCCGCATAGATGATGACCTGAGCGGTGCTTCTTCCGGTAACGGAGACGGTAAGATAAATCAGGAAGAAATTGTGGAATTGTGGGTAACAGTAAATAATAACGGCAAGGGAACTGCGAGAGATACGTTATTGAAACTTTCCACTTCTACTCAGGGTGTAAAATTATTACAGGATCAGTTCCTTCTTGGAAATATTCCTCCCGGACAGGAAGCTCCCGGAAAACTTGTATTTCAGGTTCCTGCCGGTGTTAAAACCGGTAATGTGGATTTAAATATTTCTGTTTCTGATAAGGGGGGGTATTCTAAAGAATTGAGAGAAACTGTGGCTGTTGTTTCTCTTCCTCCTGTTGTCGTACCGACTCAAATTGCTGTTTCTTCTCCGACACCTGCTCCAGAATTACCGCCTGCCCTTTCATACACTTATAGAATAAATGATGATAATACTGGCTCATCTTCCGGTAACGGAGATGGCGTGATTAATGCCGGCGAAACGGTAGAACTTTTTGTGACTGTAAAAAATACCGGTAAAGGCATAGCAAGGGGTGTTACTGTAGCTCTAAAACCTGAAGAGCAGAAGATACAGATGGGTCAGGGAAAATTTATTATAGGTAATATCCCTCCGGGAAGTGAAGGTGAGGGAAAACTGGTTTTTACAGTACCGTCTGAAATGCCTTCAGGCAATGCTAAATTCAGTCTTGATCTCTACGAAGAGAAAGGTTTCGGAAAATCAGGACAGGAAATAGCCATGCAGGTTGTATCCCTGCCATCTTTATCTTACAGCTATAAGATTTTAAAAGCAGGAGAAAACAGACAGATAAATCCCGGAAGTTTGGTAACTATGAAAATGACTGTGAGAAACAGTGGCCCCGGTGCCGCTCAGGGAGCAAAAGTTAATATTTCCTGCGAAAATTCTTCTGTAAAAATAGACAGTCCTCTCCTTGAGTTAGGTAATATACCTTCCGGAGTGGAACTGGAAAAAGAAGTATCTTTCTCTGTAGATAAAACTGCAAAAGAAGAAGATCTTCAGTTTAAGTTAAAATTAACTGACAGTCAGGGATATAAAAAAGACGGAGATATGAATCTTGCCGTAGTATTACCTTATGTGGAAGAAGTCAAACCTGCAAAACTCTCATATACCTGTCAGTTTGATGATGATTCTCTTGGCTCTTCTTCCGGAAACGGTGATGGAATTATTAATCCCGGAGAAACAGTGGAATTATGGGTGACAGTGAAAAATACCGGTGAAGGCACGGCAAAACATGTAGTGTTAAGTCTTGAAAGTCAGAACAGTAATATAGTATTAAATCAGAGTAAAACTGATCTTGGAAGCATTCCTCCCGGAAGTGAAGCAAAAGGTAAGCTTCTCTTTTCTGCCAGAGATGCTTCTCAGAAGGATATAAAATTTAAACTGGATGTTCAGGAGAGCCAGGGATTCGGTATTCAGGGACAGATTGCGGCAGAATTAAAGCAACTTGAAGCTCCTATTACAATTGCTCTAAAAAAACCTGTGGACCTGACATCCGGTAAACCGGTAGAGGTTTCTGACAGTAAACTGACTGTAGAGGGAATTGTAAATGCAGGCAACGGCATAGGCAGCTTTGAAATTGCCAGTTATGTAGGGAAAATGGAAGACGGGAAAAATCCTGACTGGACGGAAAAAGGCCCGAGAGCAGTGGCGAAAAAAGAGTATTTCTTTACACAGGATGTAAGCCTGAAACCGGGTCTCAATTATATTTCTATCCGTGCCGTAGATGCTACGGGAAAAGAGGTCGTACAGCAAATTTCTGTTATGTATAAACCAAAAGAAGGACAGGTGTGGGCTGTAGTTATAGGTATAGGGAAATATGAAAGTCCGAAGGTAACTCCTTTAAATTACAGTGCTTCTGATGCTCAGGCAGTATATGACTATCTGACTACAAAAGGAGGTTTCTCTAAAGATCATGTGCAGCTCCTTTTAAATGAACAGGCCAATCTTAAAGCGGTAAAGACCGCTCTGGGTACATTTCTCAGGGAAAAAGCAATGAAAGATGATCTGGTATTTATTTACTATTCAGGTCATGGTGCTCCGGAAATAGATAATAACAGCAATGACGGAGACGGTCTCAGCAAGTATATTGTTACCTATGACGCAGATCCAGATAACCTTTATGCCACTGCATTACCTATGGATGAAATCAGTAATATTTTTACGAGACTTTCTTCCCAGAGGGTTGTATTTTTTGTGGACTCCTGCTACAGCGGAGCATCGGGCGGCAAGACTTTTGCAGGCCAGGAAGGAGGAAAGGCAGGGAATATTTCCGATAATTTCCTGAAGAGACTTTCTTCTGGCACAGGCCGTATTGTCATAACGGCAAGCGATGCCAATGAAGTGGCTCTTGAGTCTAAAAAACTCGGTCATGGCATATTTACCTATTATCTGTTACAGGGTCTTTCCGGTAAAGCAGATAAAGATAAAAACGGTTTCGTAACTGCCGATGAGGTTTATAATTATTTGCATCAAGAGGTTGCAAAGGAATCCGATAACAGACAGCATCCTCTCAAAATGAGCAAAGGTCAGGTAGAAGGTGAAATCATTCTGGGTACAGGCGAATAGAAGATTATTTATGAGACATGTATCTGAAGATTCTATCCTGTATGCTTCTACTTGGTACAGGCGAATAGGAGTGATATTTATGAAATTTAAATTTTTACTTGTATTATTGATTATTTTACTTCCATGTACGGCTTTATCGGAAGAGGCCAGCTATACGGTAGTTCCTTTTAAAGGAGCAGATCAGAAACTTTCTTTTGAACTTGCCGAAATGCTTATGGCTGACCTTGCAAAATCAGGTCAGATTAAACTTGTAGACAGACTTCATTTTGACAATATTCTGGATGAACTTGCCAAAAGGGAAATGGCGCTTGTAGATCCGAATGATGCTGTAGATTTCGGCGCAGCAGAAGGGGCTGATGAGATTATATCTGGAAGTTATACCGTAGATGGCAATAAAATAAGTCTGAGAGCATGGGTTTCCAATGTTAAAACAAGCCAGGTCAGATTTTCCGATAATGTGGAAGGCTCCAGAGGCGATATATTCTATTTTGCCCATCAGCTTGCCAATAGATTACATTATAAAATTACAGGAGGAAAATGGATACCTGAAGAAACAGCATTCACAACACCTGTACCGGAAGCTACTCCTCAGAATAAATCCACTCCTGCCACTCTTATGCCGACTCCCGTGTCCACACCGACTCCTGAATATGTGAACATGAGACCTGATGAGACAGATCCTTCTTCCAGGTTATTTTCAGGTGACATGACGGCGAAAACCACAGAGTGGAATAATATACTTGATCTCTCTGTAGACAGGGGAGAGTTCTCTACCTATCATCAGAAAGATAAAATGTTCATAAGTTTCAGGTCAAGTGAAAATTGTTATATTACCATTTATTGTATTCAGGCTGACGGAAGTGTTCTTCTTGTATACCCTAACAGGATGCAGAAGGACAATTATTTAACGGCATCACGCCTTTATAAAATTCCGCCTGAACAGACAGCTCAGCCATGGGAATATGAAATGTCAGGAACACCGGGTCTTGAATCCCTTATAGCAATAGCCAGTGTTAAGCCTCTTTCTTTTGATGTAAATAAGGAAGATCTTGACGGCATGGATTTTATACCTCAGGTAAATTCAAGTCCCAATGATTTTATTGTGAAAACTATAATACCGAAATTGAATATAGATCCTGATAATAAATATGTCGTAAAGGTTTTAAAGTATTATCTTGCAGAATAAGTGCTAATAACGGTAAATATGCCACTGATTTGTGGTGCCTGGTGATGGGTGTCGGGTTAAGAAGATTAAGCCTGAAATCCATCGTATTGATTCAATTACTGTGGTGAGTATAAATAATACATATTTGCTCTCGTGACGCGTAACGCGTAACGCGTGACAGAAAGAATACTTTTATTACATGCTTATGCTCAGGTCAGTAATAGATTTATGAAATCGAGTGTAGTTTCCTGTAAAAAGAATCTACGTGCCGTAAAAAAAAATTAAAAAAAATTGATTTTATTTTAAATTTGTGGTAACATAGACATTTAAAATGAATTCAGGTTTTAGGAGGTGTAGAGGCGATTGTTCTATCAATTTATCAATAGTTTAATATTGACACTTGCCCAGGTGCCGGCTCCGTCAGCAGAGCCTGTAGTGCAGAGTGTTAAAGTTCCGGGGACAGCTACAAATATGAACCCTGTTATGATACTGTTGCTTGTAGTATATTTTGTGATTTCCGCATGCCTTGTATTTACAATTTTATCTCAGACTACAAAAAGTGAAGGTCTTTCAGGTACACTTGGAGGAAGATCTGAATCAGTATTTAAAGGCAAAGGAGTTAAATCTCTGGAAGATAAACTGGATCAGATAACTACTGGCCTGGCCATTGCTTTTCTCGTATTATCCACTGTAATAAGTATAGTAGGACTTTAATTGAAAAAATCGGCTATCAAGAGATTTTCTCTCTTGTTAGCCGATTTTTTTATAGTGACCGGTAAACAGTGACCAGTGACCATAATTATTACTGGATTACATAAATTATACTGATAACTGTTCACTGTAGAAGGGGTTGTTATGTTGCAGGAAACAATATTGATTGTAGACGATGATTCTTCTATAAGAATGTTACTTAAAGCCATACTTGACAGAGATGGATATAGATTCTTGGAAGCCTCAAATGGTCAGGATACACTTGAGATTTTAAAAAAAGAAAAAATCGATCTTGTTATCCTTGATTTAATGATGCCTGTTATGAGCGGTTTCGATACGCTCAAATCTATGAGAAAAGTCCCTTCTCTTACAATCATACCTGTTATAGTACTCAGTGCTATGAGTAGAAGTAGCGATATAGAAGATTGTCTGAAATTAGGGGTGGCAGATTATTTTACAAAACCCCTGAGACATGATGATATAAGATTTCTCCTGCCTTTAAAAATAAAAAATCTGGTTAAACTTAAACTTACCCAGGAAAAACTTATTGAAGCAGAAAGGATTGCAAAATATCAAAAAGAACTGGAAAGAATAAATATCCTTCTTCAGGAGAAGATAAAAGAGCTTGAAGAAACCCAGGCCCAGCTGGTTCAATCTGCAAAGATGGCTTCCCTGGGTATTCTTGCTGCAGGAATAGCACATGAAATAAATAATCCTAACAGTTTTGTTAATTCCAATCTCCAGGTTTTTAAAACTTATATTAAGAATTTAAAAGATTTTTTTCATGCTCTGGAAGAATTTTCACTATCTTCTGATAATACTGCTAAACTGTCAGCTATTAAACAAAAATTTCAGATTGATCATATAATGGACGATCTGAAAAACCTTGTAAGTGATTCTCTTGAAGGTACTGATAGAATCAAATCAATAGTGAAAGATTTGAAGGAATTTTCCCGTCTCGATAAGCCGGAACTTGAAGATTATGACCTTAACGATGGTATCCGTTCAAGCCTGAATATGCTTCGTCATGAGGTAAAACATGGCATAAAAGTCATTGAAGAATACGGTGAACTGCCTTTCATAAAATGCCACCCCAGGCAGTTGAACCAGGTTTTTATGAATTTATTGATAAATGCCATTCAGGCATTGAGCGGTCATGGAGAGATAAGGATTAAAACCTTTGAGGAACACTCATGGATTGTTACCATTATAGAAGACAATGGCTGTGGTATATCAGAGGCAAATCTGGGAAAAATATTTGATCCATTTTTTACCACAAAGGATGTAGGCAAGGGAATGGGGCTTGGCTTAAGCCTTTCTTATAAGATAATAAAAAGCCATGGAGGCACCATTGAAGTTCAAAGTACGACAGGGAAGGGTACCGTTTTTACCGTCAAAATTCCTGTCGGGCCGTAATGCGTGATGCGTAATGCGTAATGCGTGATACATGGTTTCACCGGCTACCGGGCGACCACAGTCAGGCGCCCCTACTGATTTCACCCTTAACTCACTTAAAATTCTTAATATCAGGCAATTCATCCAGTGATTTTATTCCAAAATGTCTGAGGAACTGTTTTGTCGTGCCATAGACAAAAGCCCTGCCTGCTTTGTCCGATTTCCCTGCAATGCGTATCAATTTCCCCTCCAGAAGAGTTGAGATTATTTTGGCTGTTCTTACGCCTCTGATTTCTTCTATTTCCGCTCTTGTTATCGGCTGGTTATATGCAATTATGGCAAGTGTTTCCAGTGCTGCTTTTGACAGGTTTGAACTGGCAGTTACCTTGTGCATCTTTTCTATATGATTATGAAGGGAAGGATTGGTACACATTTCTACTCCGTCGGCTATTTCACGGATATTTATTCCTCTGTCTTTATAATCTTCCTTCATTTTCTGGAGAATTTCCCTTACTATGTCTTCCGATATTTCTATGATTTCTGCAATATTACTTATTTGAACCGGACAGGGAGAAGCAAACAATATTGCTTCTATTATTTTTGAATATTTTTCGCTTATTTCGAATAGATCCATATATTATCAAATCTTTTTTCCTGTTTTACTCTTAATTTTTTCTCAAGTATAAGTTCCAGAAGTGCTATAAATCCGGTTATTATCCTGAGTTTTGTTGTACCCTCTGTAAATAAATCTAAAAAATCAAATTCTTTTGTTGATTTGATTTTATCTGTTATGAAAGATTTCATTTCTTCCACTGTTACAGTTTCTCTCTGTAAAATTCTGGTTTTTACCTTTTCATTTTTTCTTTTAAGCATATTTTGAAGGGCAACCACCAGGTCGTCTACTGAAAGTTCTGAAAAACTTTTTTCTTCTTCTTCCTCTGATTTCGCCACAGGTCTCGGAAAATATTTTTTCTCTGTTTTTTCCAGTTCACTGAGCAGTTCTCCTATCTCTTTAAATTTTTGATATTCCACTATTTTATTCAGCAGATCTTCAGGTGTGTTTATAGTATCTTCATCATATGATTCTTCTGCCCTGAGTATTTCAGGCGGAGGTGGAAGTATTAACTTTGATTTTAATTCCAGAAGTGTCGATGCCATGACCAGAAATTCACTGGCAATATTTATATCCAGCTCCTTCATAAGAGATATGTAATTTAAATATTCATCTATTATCTTCGATACGGAAATTTTATATATATCTATTTCTTCTTTTTTTACCAGATGGAGCAAAAGGTCCATAGGGCCTTCAAAGATTTCTAATTTTACATTATAACTCATAGTCAGCCTTTCGTGACGTGCAACGTGTAACGTGTAACGAGAGAGCATTATTTATATATGTTGCTTTTGTATTGGCCGTGTCACTTCTCATATCATTAATTGCCCGCAATATTGGTAAATAAATTTATAAAAAACCTTATTAATTCTGAAAATCCTCCCCAGTTTATGAGTAATATTGTTACAACCATAGTTATTATCATAGTATTTCTGGATGGGAATTTTATCATCTGCTCGTATTTCTCAGGAAGAAAAGTGGATAAAATCTTTGACCCGTCCAGCGGAGGAAGGGGGAAGAGATTGAATATTCCGAGCACTATATTCACATTTACGATAAGATATAAAAACAGTGATACAATTCCTTCTGAAAAGAAATCACTCTGAGGTACTCTCATGAGACCGATTTGAAATGGAATACCTGCAATAAAGGCCAGGAGAAAATTGCTTGCAGGTCCTGCAAGTGACACAAGTATAAGATCGAGACGGGAATTTGAGAAATTCTCTTCCCTTACAGGGACAGGTTTTGCCCATCCGAGACAGACTATAAAATTCATTCCCGTCACTGCTGTAGCAATAACAGAAAAAAACAGTGTTCCTGCCATCAGAAGTGAACCCATCGGATCCAGATGTAACAGAGGATTGAAAGATAATCTGTTCTCATAAAAAGCACTGGGATCTCCCCGGAAAAAAGCCATCTTCCCGTGGGCAATTTCATGTATTATGAGAGAGAGTAAAATAACAGGGAATAACATTATTATTAATATGATTTTATCCATTTTTTTAACCCCGTATTGCTCAGAAATAGTGAGTCGTGAGTCGTCCTATTCTTTTCACTCTATCTAATTAAAATTTTCTATCTCTTTATACAATATCCTTTTTAAATCAGGCAAATTTTTCAAGCATTTTTATGAGTTCTATTATTTGATCTTCTGTAAAGTAATCTGTAGAATAACCTAACACTGTCCGGTTGTTATGGTGATTGTAAAAATCCATAAAGGATTTTCTCTTCAGTTTGATGCCAAATTTTTCCGGGTAAAGATACATCGGTGACAAAGGTTCTGTTTCACACTGGAAAATATATATTTTACTGTTATAGTTTTTTCTGAGATATGTTATCAGAGTTTTTGTCTCATATACATCTTCCATAGTCTCACCGGGAAGACCTGCCGTAAAATATACACTTGTGTTGATCCTCCGGGAATGCATATAATCAATGGTTTCTATGAGCTTATCTGTTGAGTAATAATGTCCTTTATTATATTTTCTTACTCTGTCAGAACCTGTGTCGGGGGAAAGTATAATCTCCGAATCAGGAAGCAGATTTCTTTTAAAAGAATCAATAAAGCTTTTTTCCGGTAATTGCCAGTTCTCAAAATTTATGTTTATTTCTATATTATCTCTCTTTATTTTTTCAAATAATTCTATGTAATAGTCTGTAGAAGACGGCCAGGGATCAAAACAGATATAAAGATTGGTTATATGAAAATTTAATGCTCCTTTTATATCTCTTAGAACACTGTCATGGGATTTATATATTACACAATCCCTCCCGTTGAGTATATTCTGCCCTGTAGCTCCTCCGCCGCAGAAAGAACAGTTTACAGGGCATCCTCTCCCAGGATTGTAGAAGAAATATTTTTTATTCCCCGAGAAAGCTATTGCTTTATATGCCTCTCTTTTTGTCATAGAATTATCAACAGTCCACATGCCTTTCAGGTTAAGATTTCTGTCATATATAAGATCCAGATTCCCGTAATATAGATTATCAAAAATTTCCTGATTTATCCGGTAACTCTGCGGATTTACCTTTATATTATTTCCTTCTCTCCAGGTCAGGTTAGGTATATCTTTAAATTCTACATTTTTTCTGCCCATGAGTGTTTCTGAAAGTTCGGAAAGTGGGATTTCCGAGTCTCCTCTTATAATAAAATCTACGTCCGGAAAATATTTCATTATCTCTTCATGAAAAAATGTTGCTGTGAAGCCTCCCAGAACTGTATATATGGATGGGATATGCTTTTTTATTTCCTTTACTGTTTCCATAACATTGTAAGAGGTGGGATGCCAGTGAAGAGAGATACAGGCAATCTTTGTTTCTGTATGTTTTAAATATTCTATGAGTGAAAAATCAGGATTTTCTATTTTACTGATTACAGGATTAAGAATTTTTGATTTTATACCTTTTTTAAACAATCTGTCACAGAGGGCAATTATGCCCATAGGCATAATAAGTATAGTTGAGTTTTTCTCTGTACTTTTTGGTATATGCAGGAAAAGGCAATCCAGTTTTTCAGATTCATATATCATTCTGTTCCACTCCCTGTCTGGTAAGTCGTGAACCGTGAGTCATGAGTCAAATTCTGTCTGTTCCACTCACCACTCACTGTTGACTATAAATTATGATTCACAAGAATATGTTCATTTATAGCACTTACTATATCTGTAATCTGCTCCATATCCCCTTCTCTAAATGCTTTTTCACTTTTTTCTTTTAAATCTTTTATATCTTTTTTACCTGAAATGGCCAGTATTGTGTGAAAATCGCTCATTCCATGAGCAATACCGCCGGCCTGTAACTCTCTTATAAAAGTTCCCGTTGTTTTGATTATATCCCTGTCACTCATATTATTTAATTTATAATGGATTCTTTCCCACAGAGGAGCAGGCAATAAGGTAGGAGGATTTCTTAACATGAGTTTTTTTCTGAGAGCTTCTCTGTCTTTAAAATGAAAAGCATATTTCTCCGGATTGTCCCACCATTCGGTATTGGGTGTGAGTATGGCAAATTGAGCCGTTACTGAGTCAGGACTGGCATCTAAAAGAAACTGCAGGGTTTCTTTTATAGTTTCTTCCGTATCATAAGGTGACGGTACTATCACACTTGCTATCGTATAAATACCTGCCTCTTTTGAGGCTTTCAGAGCAGATTTTGCCTGTTCTGCCGAAATATCTTTGCCTATGGCTTTATCAAGTATATACTGTGAACCGGATTCAATACCGAAAGCCATGGCTCTGCAACCTGATTTTCTCATTAATTTATAATCTTCCGACGGAAAATTCCTTGCATGGCCGAAGGTAGAATAATTTACAGAGAGATTTCTCGCAAGTATTTCTTCCGATATGGACGTAAGTAATCCGGGAGGCGGGTTTGAACCGGTTAATCTTACTGTTACAGAAGGAGATTTTTCTATTTCATCTACCACTCTTTTCGGATTTTTAGATCTCCATAGAGAACCGCTCTTTCTCGGATGTATACAGAATTTACATTTATTGGGGCAGCCACGACTTTCTTCTATAAGAAAAGCCTTTATTTTTTTGTTTCCTTTCATTGCGGGATATATGTCTTCATCGTAAACAGGACGAGGAATTTCTTCTATATTACTCATAAACCGGACCGGGTTTTTTTTGATGGCATGTCCTTCTCTATATATGAGATTTGGTATGGTTTTCAGATTTTTTTTACCTTCACCATAGGCTATTAATTCACCGAGAGCAATTTCTCCTTCTCCATATATGAGAAAATCGAAACCTGATGTATGTTCCAGTATATGCGTACCATACATGTCCACATGGGGGCCTCCTGCAACGGTAGTCACCTGTGGCAGATATTTTTTTATTTCCTCTGCAATTCTGACTGAACCGTGAAATCCCTCACCTTCCCATAGCTTAAAACCAATAAGAGGAGCATTGAATTTTTTTATATATCTCATTAATTCATCTGCTATTTTATATTCTCTTTCTTTTATAATCTCATTGAACAATATTTTCAGGTCATTCATTTTTTTTATGGCTTTATCTTCGTATAGATTGTTATTTAATCTGTAAATTTCTTTTATTATTCCTTTTGTTTTTTCCGTAAAAAATGTCCTGAATATATCTGTCGTAACATAATCAAGTATTAAAGGTTCATACCCTATGGAAATAAGAAATGATGCCAGTGTGGCAAGGCCATTGTCAGGCATAAGACTGAATAGTTCCGTAGAAATACCGTTGTAATTTGTTAAAATGATTTTATTTTTCATTTCTATATTTTATCATTTAATTAGTGAAAAGTGAATGGGATATTGTTTTTATGCAATCCTTTGAAAACTTTCTGGTGCCTCCTTATAGAAGATATTTAAAAAAAATAAAAAAATATTATATAATGTCTATTTACTTTTTTTAAATTGTCGTGATATAAATGTTGTAAAAGTTGAATACATTAAAAATTTGATAATAACGGAGGTTTTTATTATGGTAGCCAGAATGGTATATGGATTTACACCACAGCCACATATTCATCCGCATTTTCCACCTTTTGGTGGCGGACTTATTCATCACATGCAGCAGCAGCAGATTCAGATGCTTCAACAGCAGGTTCAGCAGCTTCGGATGCAGATGCAGATGATGCAGATGATGATGATGATGGGCGGAATGGCCGGCGGTTGTTGCGGAATGGGTATGCCGGGAATGATGAACCCAATGATGATGGGCGGAATGATGAACCCGATGATGGGCGGAATGGGAATGATGAACCCGATGATGATGGGCGGAATGGGAATGATGCCAGGTATGGGTATGTGTCCCGGATATATGCCCGGATTTGAACCGATGTATGGTGGCGGAATGTATCCTCAGTCCGATCAGTTAATCCAGGGTATGGGAAATCTTGGCGGCGGTATCGGTTCTATAGCAGGAGGTATGGGCGGTGCAATGTACGGAGCAGCCCTAGGAACTGCTATATGCCCCGGTCTCGGAACAATTGCCGGAGCACTTATAGGTGGAGTGGCAGGCAGTGCAGTAGGTAAATTCCTCGGTAAAGCAGTTGGTTCTGTAATCGGAGGAATTGCCAGCGGAGTTTCCAATATCTTCAGAGGCTGGTAGTCAATGTTATAAAATAAACCCCGGAGAAAAAATCCGGGGTTTATTTTTTTGTTGCAAATTAATAAAAGTTTTTCTGTAAGAAAATCGTTAAATAAATTTGGAAATCACTGAAAACTTTTTATAAAAGCCTTTACTTTTTTATCCCTGTCGTGATATAAATTTATAAGTAGAAATATTTTACAGTTTATGAAAAATATGGAAAAACTCAGGAGGTTTTATTATGTTCGGTATAGGAATGTCAATGTCGATTTCTGTAAATAGTCAGTATCCAACGATGCAGCAAACAACGTCCGGTAGTACTACGAGCACTTCATATCAGCAGCAGCTTCAGCAGCTTCAACAGAAGGTTCAGATACTTAAATTGCAACTGCAGGTAATGCAGCTTATGAGTCAGCTGGGTTCAATGGCAGGGAATATGTGCGGTACTGGTTCATACAGTCAGATGAATCCGCTGATGAGCGGCATGATGGGAATGCCGCAGATAACAGGACTCGGTTTCCAAGGTATGGGAGGCGGCATGATTGGCAGCCCGCTGGCAGGCTCAGTTAATGAGAGTATTGGTCTCGGTCTGACAGGTATGGGAGGTGGCATGATTGGCAGTCCATTCAGCGATATGAGTATGGGACTCGGTCTGCAGGGTGTTGGAGGCGGCATGATTGGCAGTCCATTTAACAGTATGGGCATGGGACTCGGTTCTGTAGGTATGGGAGGCGGCATGATTGGCAGCCCGCTGGCAGGCATGAGCGGTGTGACTATGCTGGGCGGTATGGGTATGATGAATGGCATCAGCCAGATGGCCGGTATGTATCCAGGATATATGGCAGGATTTCAGCCAATTTATGGCGGCGGAAGTTTTGCAGGTTCTGACCAGTTAATCCAGAATATGGGAAACCTGTGCGGAGGCTACGGTTCTTTCCTGGGCGGTATGAGCGGCGCAGCAAACGGAGCACTCATTGGAACTATGATGTGCCCCGGTCTCGGAACAGTTGCAGGAGCACTCTTCGGCGGAATGGCAGGAAGTGCAATGGGTAAATTCTTCGGTGGTGCAGCAGGTTCCCTGGCAGGCGGTATTGCACTCGGAATTGCCAATATATTCAAAAGCTGGAAATAATTTTGAATATAATAGTGTTATGTTTAACCGCATAAAATAAAGCTTTAGATGAAACCTGTGTAGAAACAATTTATTTGAATGATTTATTTTTTAAATAAACCCCGGAAAAATCCGTGGTTTATTTTTTTTGAGAAAGTAAAAATTTTGTAGAGAGAAAATGTTACAAAATTTTACAAAATGTTACAGTTTTATAAAGTATTGCAAAGTATTACAAAGTATTACAAAGTATTATAAAATTTATAAAATTTATAAAATGTAAAAAATTTCAAAAAAAAGCCTTTACTTTTTTTTTTCTGTCGTGATATAAGATTATAAGTAAAAATATTTTACAGTTTGTAAAAAAATATGCAAATATTCAGGAGGTTTTAGTTATGGCAGATGCAATAGGTATCGGAGGAATAGGTTTACAACAGATGATGATGATGCAAAGGGCACATATTGGTGGCGGTATGCATCATATGATGCAGCAGCAGCAGATTCAGCAACTTCAGCAACAGGTTCAGCAGCTTCAGATGCAGATGCAGATGATGCAGATGATGCAGATGATGGGCGGAATGGCCGGCGGTATGTGCGGAATGGGTATGCCGGGCATGATGAATCCGATGATGAGCGGTATGATGGGCGGCGGAATGGGCATGATGGGCGGCATGGGTATGATGAACCCGATGATGATGGGCGGCATGGGCGGAATGTATCCCGGATATATGCCTGGATTTGAACCGATGTATGGTGGCGGACAATATTCACAGTCTGACCAGTTAATTCAGGGTATGGGAAATCTTGGCGGCGGACTTGGTTCAATAGCAGGTGGCATGGGTGGTGCCATGTACGGAGCAGCCATTGGAACTGCTATTTGTCCCGGTCTCGGAACAATTGCAGGAGCCCTGGTAGGCGGAGTAGCTGGCAGTGCAGTAGGTAAATTCCTCGGTAAAGCAGTCGGTTCCGTAATAGGCGGTATTGCAAGCGGAGTTTCCAATATATTCAGAGGCTGGTAATAATTTTATAAAATAAGTAATTGTAAATAAATAACGAGGATTATCCTGGAATATACTTCCGGGGTAGTTCTTTTATTTTTTTTGAAAAATTTTAAAAAAATCTCTTTACTTTTTTTTATTTGTCGTGATATAAAATTTGTAAAAAAAATACTTAAAAATTTAAAAAAATTATGAAAAATAACAGGAGGTTTTTATTATGTTCGGAATAGGAGTAGGAGTTTCCTTTAATGCACAGTTTCCAATGATGCCGCCGCCGATGTTTGGAGGCGGAATGCACCATATGATGCACCATCAGCAGATTCGTCAGCTTCAACAGCAGGTTCAGATGCTTCAGATGCAGATGCAGATGATGCAGATGATGATGATGATGGGCGGAATGGCCGGCGGTTGTTGCGGTATGGGTATGCCTGGAATGATGAATCCCATGATGATGGGCGGAATGGGAATGATGGCTGGAATGGGAATGATGGGCGGAATGGGAATGATGGGTGGAATGATGCCTGGAATGGGTATGTGTCCCGGTTATATGCCCGGTTTCCAGCCAATGTATGGCGATGGAAACTATCCTCAGTCAGATCAGTTAATTCAGGGTATGGGCAATCTTGGTGGCGGTATTGGTTCAGTCCTAGGCGGAATGAGCGGTGCCGCAAACGGAGCATTACTCGGAACAATGATTTGCCCCGGTATCGGAACAGTGGCAGGAGCAATCCTTGGCGGAATAGCCGGCAGCGCAGTAGGCAAATTCATCGGTGGCGCAGTAGGTTCAGTAGTAGGCGGTATTGCAAGCGGAGTTGCCAACATATTCAGAGGCTGGTAATTAATCAGGTTAATTAATCTGAAAATATAAGCACCGGAAACATTCCGGTGCTTATATTTTTTTCAGGAGGTTTTATTGTGGAGAAAAATCCTTTTAAATATATCCCTTATGAAAATTACGGAAATTTTATCGATCCTTTACCTTCATGGCCCGAATTTACACCTGTAAAGCCTGTAACTAATTATACCCTGAGGTTATTAAAGGAAGACCCGAAGGATTTCATTGCTTTTTCCAGGTGCTGGCGTGATGCTTATCCCGAACTTTACGGAGGCATTATAAATGATATATTACATCCCGAGTATTATCATCGTCTTTTCGGACATAGAGAAACGTTCCTCAAAGGATATTACTCTGCTTTTGTATTTGAAGATAATAAGTCAGATACGATCTTCGGAGGTTCATTGACTTTTCTGGATTTTACAAACAGAGCTGCCCAGGCCGTACTGCTTGCAGTTTCACCTTCATACAGACATACATATGATGTCGGAAAGTTTCTCTTTTTATATTCGGAACATTTTGACAGATTTCTGGAGGCAACGGGGATAGAATATGCATGGAGTGCTGTAGTGGCAAATCACAGGGTAACCCAGAAAATGCTCAAACATATAGGTTATAAAGTAAGGGGAGTAGTTCCCGGTATGGGCATATCTGCTATAAATACGCTCTATTACAGACGGGATAATTATGTCTATATGGATAAATTTTATAATCAGGGATGTAAAAGGGTTCCAGAGAAGATGGATCTCATACCGGAAGCTGAAAGAATATGGAAACTGTCAGAGAGTGATGAATCGTGAGTTGTGAAGAGTGAAGGGTGAAGAGTGTGAGTCGTGAATAGTGAAGTTTACGTTACCAGTATGACACACCTGTCACTTTGAAAATTTCATATAGTGAGGGCAGTATGGGTCAGGAGCATTTAAATTTCTGTAATTGTAAAGGGCCCTTGCTCTGCATCCTCCCCGGCATGTGCTGTAGCTTTCACAGCCAAGACATGTGGGATTTCCTTTAAATTCTCTGAAAAGTTTCAGTAATGGAGCATTATCCCAGAGTTCTTTAAGAGTGGCTTCCCGTATATTTTCTTTTGTAGGCTGACTGCTGAAAAAGCCGCATGGATAGATGAACCCCTGTGAATTAATATAACAGACCTGTGTTCCTCCTATACAGCCGAAATTATGATATATTCCTCTATGCTGTGTTTTAAACGGAATAGATGGGATAATCATTTTGATGCCTGTATGATGTTGCAGTTTTTGCGCCATATTTCTTACATTACAGGCTTCTTCGTAGTTAAGAGTCAGACCTGTACCGGCTGCTCTGCCTACAGGAAGAGCATAATCAAACTGAATACCTTCGAAATTAAGATTTTCTGCAAGCCTTATGAGCCCGGGAATTTCACTCAGATTTTGTTTCATGAGCGTAACATGAAGATAACATGGGGAAGAAGAATATTCATTCAGGAATTTTATTCCCCCCAGAGCTTTCTTGTATGTATTTTTTCCTCTCAGAAACTCATAGGTTTTCTGTGATACGCCGTCAAAACTAACATTCAATCTTTTTAGTTTCAATGTATCCAGTTTCTGGCTTATTTTTTTATTTATCAGTACAGCATTTGTAGAGACACTTATATTTATTCCTTTTTTATTGGCATGTTTTATTATATCTATCATGTCCGACCTGCAGAAAGGCTCTCCTCCGCCGATTGTAAGCTCACAGGTTCCGATATTTGCCATTTCATCAATTAATCCGGTAATTTCTTTAAATGTGAGCTCATTATTCAGAGCTTTTCCCGAGTCGGAAAAACAGTGTATACATTCAAGAGGGCATTCTTTTGTTACCTGAAGATGTACTCTCAGTGGAGAATAAAGGTAACTGGATGCTTCTGCGGTATTTTTAAATACACCAAGGAAACACCTGTTTTGATCCAGTAATTCAATATTTTCACAGAGTTTTATAAATGTATTAAACGATTTCTGTGAAAATTTTTCGGAAAATTGACTGTATACCGTATCTACAGGATTTTTCCCGCTGAGTTCAAAGATTTCTGTGGCATCTCTGTCAAAAGGTATATACTCCCCTATATCTCTGTCATAGATCAGACAGCCAAAGAATTCTTTTCTAGCAATAAAACGAGGATGAATAATTTCCGCCATTCAGGCAAACCTCTCTGTTTTAGCCAATAATAAACTTATATTATCATTTCATTGATAAAAAGTAAAGGAGTGATTTGAAAATTATTTGTAATAGGATTTTAGAAGGGCTATGTAGAAATTATAGTTAGTTTCATAACTATCTATAAATAATGACCTTGTAATGCGTAAAGCGTAATGCGTGATGCGCAGGGATTAAACCCGTCACGCGTCACGCGTCACTACGACTTAAATTCTAATAAGTTATGAAATACACTATAACTTATATGTATTACAGAGGACTTGAAGAGAAAATAATAAAAGATTGTGTGATGGCAGGGGAGAAAGAGAATATTTTAATCTGCGGAAATGAGTTTTCCTGTGATTTAATAGAAGCTCTTCAGAAAGAAATAAGAAAAGTAAACGGAATTGATACAGTAGTAAACTGGTCTGACATGATAGTGGTAAACCTGATAAAAAACCTGGGCCCTGTCCCTGCTGCTTCAAGAATAATGCCTGTTTTTAAAGATTTTTTTCGATTTCTTCATGTGGAAAAAAAAGCAGACAGGATAATAATAATACTTCCTCCTGTAGATAATTACATGAATTTTCTTTCAGTAAATTCTTCTTTGCAATTATTTGAACTTACATGTCTGAAAAATCTTTTTCAGCTTCAGTTATTCTGTGTTCCGGGCATTATACTTGATTACCCCTTTGATACAAATACTAAAAGAATGCTCTCCGGAGAGGCATTTGACTCTTTGATAAGTGTTTACAGAAATTCTATAGCTATGGATTTTCATATAATAAGAGATTTAAATAAGAGGCTTGTTCCTTTTTTGAAAGATGGCAAAAAAGTCCGTATTACATCTGATTATGGTACAGAGTTAACCTTTATGATTGAAGGAAGAACACCATGTGAAGAAGAGGGGAGGCCTGGTTTTCAGACAAGTTTCTTCCAGGTTCCCGGAGGAGAAGTGTTTATATCTCCTGTAGAAGAAACTGTTAACGGTATTTATATGATTGATATAAGCGGTTATGGTTTTAATTTCGGACTTAATTTTAAGGATGGTATCCTTACAGACATTGTATCAGAGAAAGAATATGAAAAAGAGGCAAAACAGATAATTACAGATATGGGAATTTTCGGAGAAAGAGCGGGGGAATTCGGTATAGGAACAAATCCTGCGGCAAAACCTCTTCTGACAGGAACGATTTCTGAAAAAGCCCTTGGTACAATTCATATAGCCCTGGGTGAAAACAGACCCTACGGAGGAAAACATGCCAGCCCGGTTCATTACGATTTCGTAAGTACCCGTAATAATGTCTTTATAGACGGCCATCAGATTATAGAAGATGGGAAAATTATTATTTAAAGTAATTCTGACTGGTAATCCCACCAATTCCATCAATCGTGGTCCAGTTTTTTAAGGCGCCTCACAGGCATTTTACTGCCAAAAGGTTTTTCTGTCTGGGTTTTTTTTAGAGTAAATTTTTTGGTACCCGGTTTCTCCTCTAATTCTTCCAGTTTTTTTGTTTCTGATTTTGAAGGGTAATGGGAAAGACTAAATCTGGAAGGAGTTATTTTTTCTTCTCTTTTTTTGACGGTTTCTCCTTTTGAAATATCTTCAACTTCACCTATTCTTTTTGTGAAGGTTTCTCTTCTGGAGATATCTTCATCTTCCTCTATTTCAACTATTTCCTCGTAATACCCGTTTATTTCTTCTCCGTTTTCATCAAAATATATGATTTCTTCGATTATTTCTTCCTCTTCCTCACTGTGCTCTCCATCTTCATTTCTATCCAATCTATTTTCTGTTCCATCTTCTGTTATGTGGAAGATTTTTTTCCCGCATTCATTACAATATTTAGCCTGTGTAGTGTTCAATCTGTTGCAATAGAGGCATTTTTTTGTTTCCTGAGTGTTTTTTTGATTTGCCAGTTTTTCTACTATCATAAGACTTGCCTGTGATGAAAGAGAGAGACCGCCCTGAAAAGCATTTCTGATGGCTTTCTCAATATCTTCCGATAATGCGTCACTTTTCGTCAGATAACTTGAAGCTCCCCTGTTGAAACATTCCAGTACCTGGCTTTCAATTACAGTATCACTTAAGATTATGATTTTACTTGAAGGGGATATTTCTTTCAGGATATTTGTTGCTCCCATATCATCATCTACTGCAGGGATATTTATATCTATCAATATTACATCAGGTTTTTCTTTTGTTCTGAATATTTCATACACTGCCTGTTCTACATTGGAAATTGTATTGATAACCTTAATATCTTTACAGGATGAGAGTTTTTCTTTATATTTTTCACACATCTGTGCGTTCCCGTCTATAATAAAAACTTTTATAGGTTCCTCTGACTTTTCTTCACCGGTTTTCTTTACGGTTTCCTCTTTTTTTTCTTTACCAGACAGTGTTTTACTTTTCTTGCCGAAGTTTCTGCTGTATGAAGCTAGTAGATTCTCTTTTAATTCTTTTGCACAGGTAAATCTGTTATTTATATTAAATTCCAGGCATTTCATTATAATAATTTCCAGATCTGAAGATAGTTCGGGAATTATTTTTCGCGGAGGAGTAAAGATAAAATTTTCCTCGCCAAGGGCTCCTGTTAGCAGTTCGTACATGGTGCAACCGAGAGAATAAATATCGCTTCTTACTTCCTGAACACCTAAATACTGTTCCGGCGCGGCATAGCCATCTGTTCCGTAAACCTCTTTTTTATCCGGTTTAAGTGTGGAAAAAGATGCGCTCCCAAAATCTACAAGTACAAGCCATCCGTCAGATTCTCTTATTATAATATTGGCAGGCTTAATATCACCATGGATAAGAGGAGGTTTCTGGCCATGTAAATATTCCAGTATTCTGCATATCTGTACTGCCCATTCTATAACCTGTTTCTCAGGTAATCCTTTTTCTTCACTCTCTGAAAGTATTACTTCTAGATCATTACCTTCTATATAGTCCATTATTATATAGCAGGTATCTTTTTCTATAAAATAATCAGTTACACAGGGAAGGCTGGCATGTCTGAGATTTGCAAGCATTTCAGCTTCTTTTTCAAAGGGTTTTACAATCTGTTCTCTTATATTATGAGGTAATTTTTCAAGACCTTTTTTATAATGTCCTTTGACAACACAGGGCCTTTTTAACCGTAAATCATAGGCCATATATATTTCACCCATTCCTCCCGTAGCAAGAGAGGAAATTATCTCATATCTCTCCTTCAGGACTCTTTTCTCTTTTATGCCTTTGCTGTCAGAAGGACATCCGCAATGTTCACATATAAGATTATCATCCGGCATTTCACTATAACATTCGGGACAATACATAACTCTTCACCCTTCAACCATCACTCTTCACGATTCTCATATAAAATTCTAATAACAGAAACTATTTCCTCCTTTAAATATGAGAAATCTTTCCCTTTCTTTCTGCTATTTCTCTTTCTGCTTCTACAGCAAGTGATTGTATCTCATTGAAAATTTTAGAAGCTTCAAATATTACAGTCAATCCCTTATCAAGATATTCAGGTTTTTCTTTGTAAAGCCTCATTTGTTTTATACCTTGTTCTATATTTTTCAGATATTCTTCAACATAGAGGAACATATCACCGGTTTTTATAGCTTTATGTTCTATTAAATTAAATTTAACTCTGAGCCTGCTCAGTCTTTCTTCCATAGAATTCAGTATATCTGTAAATTCCGTGTCACTTATTGCTCCCGCTTCTATCTGTCTGGCACCTTCAAGAAGATTATTAAAATTATCAGTGATTATATACTCAAAATTTTTTATTTCATATGTTTCATCCGATGGTAAAGTTCCCGGCAATAATGTGCGGCACAGAGCACAGTAAGATCCGTGGGAGCTGTTTTTATGACCGCATTTCAGACATATTATTTTTGTTATAATATCAGATGCTTCATATAACAGGGCCAGAGAAGAAAATAGTTTATCTGTAGCTCCTGCTGACATGTTTATACCTTTTTCTATATGTTTTTTCTGTCTATCCTGAAAGTAAAGACATGCTTCATGAAGACCTTCTTTGAAGAGGGAGAGATTTTTTTTTATTACAGGATATTCCTTTACAAATGTTACAGTATCACAATCCAGTGAATATATCTGTCTTTCTGTTGCTTCTGTAAAGGCTATGAGAAAATGTAGTTTTTCTTTGAGCCCCTTTCCCTGCGCAATTTCCTCTTCTGAAGAAATTTCTCCTGTTATTTTTCTGGCTGAAATTATAAGCTCATTCAGCAGAGGTGATCTGGAGTATTTTGAAGATACCGGTACCTCTTTTTCTTTTAATTTGTTGAATAATTTGAATAATCTGTCTGTAATAGTTATTATATGCTTTATATGTTCTCTTAAAACTTCATTATTTCTGTGCTCTGTATATTTACTTATTTCACCGGTTATTTTATGGAATTTCTCCAAAAGTTCTGTTACCGGTTCTTCAGAATTTTCTTGAAAGAGATTTTTATGAAGAATCGTTAATTTCCTGGACAGACATTCCAGAATCTTACATAATTCTATTAATTCCAGGACACTTTTTTTCTTTTCTATTATATCATATGACAGTTTTATAAGTGTATTTATATATAGAGAATCTGTGAATGGCCCTGTATAAAATTCTTTTTCCCTAAATATACCTTTTTTACTTTTCACTTTTCACTTCTCACTAACATAGAGCCGGTGAAAGAATATACATTGCAGGAGTTATTGCCGGAAGATCGGCCAGTTTTTTCACAAGAGGTTCACCCATGATCTCACCTATAGACGCAATATTCAAGGTATTATCCATATCGCTGTACCAATCAGAAAGATCATAACAGTCGAAATTTGTTATGATTTCTTGAAATATTAATTGTGAGTCAATAATTGTTCTCTGTAATGTTACATATTCGGAATCTGACAGGGCAACAGGCCATGAAGTCATATATATCCGGCTGTTTTTATGTTTTTTAAGGCAATCCACTGCACCTTTGAGAAACATTTTTATTCCATCCAGATTTAAATAGGGATGCAAACATACTGCATCAAAATAACCTGTCATATCTTCCGGAATTTTTTTGTTAAGATCTATCGTTTTTGTATGAATGGCAGGGTTTTTTCCTTTTATGAATTGAAGCAGTTCATTATCTATATCAATTACATGCACTTCAAAGTTACTCAGAGATTTTAAAACCAGACTGGTAAGGTCATCATCTCCCAGAAATAAAACTTTAGTGTTATCATCTGTAAAATCACGTAATAAGAGTTTAACCCTTTTAAGACACGAATCTTCATTACAGTATGCCTGTCCCCATTCGGCTTTAAGTGCTGGCCTTCCTTCAAAACCTGTAAAATCAAAGGTCAGATCTTCCTGATAAAAGAGATATTTCATAAATTCTTTTGTAGCTTCCAGACTTCCGAATAGGACCTTTGCACATTCGGGTCTTAAGAGTTTCTGGTAATCTTCAATCTTTTTTCTGATCTCGGCCGGCCTTTCTCCTTTATAACCTGTTCCTTCAGATGCTCTCCCGAAGAGAGCTTCCATGTATTTTCCCTGCATAAAAGGCATTTCTTTTTCTATAGTTTTTAATCGCTTCTCATAATTTTCTCTGAGTTTTTCCGTATATTTATTATAGTTATTCATTTCTTCACGATATTTATTATTTCCATGGCCATCATTTGTAATATTATTAATGTCTCTTATATATTCTTTGACTTTCTTTATCATATCATCAGCCTTTCTTTACTGAGGTAAGCATAAATAATACATATATGCTCTCGTGACGCGTAACGCGTGACGCGTCACGGGAGGAAAACTTTTATTACATGCTTATGCTCAGGTCAGTAAGATATTATTTTATTATATCACCTGTAACATTTATTGGCAAAATTATTTACCTTTCGCTGTTTATAGTTTTTTTGATACTCTTTTTATCTGCGATAAACTCATCTGTTATTTTTAAACGTATCCTCTTTACTTTTTTAGATTTTGTCGGTATATTATAATACCTCTTATAAGAATATCATAATAAGTTCACTGATTTATGTTGGAAGAGAGTGATAGATTTGCAAACTGTAAAACTTACCAGGCAACATATAAGTCAGATAATGCAGTTAGAAACCCGGGTACATCCTCCTGAACTTCGTTTTTCCGCTTCTGCCTGGAACCGCAATTTTCAACAGATGGAAAAGAGCAACTGTAATTTTTCCTGGGGATTAACGGACAAATCGGCCTTTGTTGCTTATCTGGCTGCCCATCTTGGCTCATCATACCAGGAAAACAGCGACGAGCCTGTGATTGAAGTGGATGATCTGGCTATAGCCCCGGAATACAGGGATAATCTTTTTTCATTAATAAAAGCTTTTGTACAGGAACTTGCCAGAAAAAAACTCGGTAATTTTGCTATAGAAACACTTGCGACTCCGGAAACCGGCAGGTTTCTTAAAGAACATAATAATGTCCTGGTAAAGCTTGGTTATGAAATAGTATGTGATTATCCCTTTTTTGCAGAGGATACAAAAAGAGATCTTGTATGGATGAGAATTGAACCGGTAAATGGCCGGAAAGATAAATAAAGAGACTGTAAACTTGTAATCTGGGACTGTAAGAAAATAACTCCGGCAAATTATGGTTATTATCGTCCCGTCACCCGTTACGCGTCACGCGTCACGATTGTAATTATGATGTAGTTATGTTCTGACATCCTGGAAAGAGATTTACACAAAATTTATGACAGAGTCGAAATAAAAGGAGGTTTCTTAAAAAAAAGTGTCTATTATTTGTAAAAAGTGCAATCATGAAAATAGAGACGGTAAATTCTTCTGTTCCCGGTGTGGTGAACAGATACAGGACGATGTAAGAAGTAAATATAAATATCCCGTAAGATTACTTAAAGAAATGTCAGATAATATTACCGGTTATGGAACTACTCAGGAAAAGATAGAAGAAAGATTTAAAGATTTTATTAATGTTGCCAGAGATTTAATAGATGAAACTCATAAAGATATGGAAGATAAATTTTCCAATGTAGACGATCTGGTAGAGAAACTGGTAAATATAGGAGAAGAAGCTCCACTGGAGCGATCAGGAGAAATTGTAGAGAAATTTACATCCCGGTTTCAGACTGCACAGGATTGTATTAATGAAGGGATTTTTCTTACAGGAGAATCTCTGAAATCTATAGCCGGTCTTTCTGATATAGAAACAGGCCAGGGGAAAAAAGACCTTGAGAGGGCTCTGAGATTAATGGAAACAGGACTGAATAATCTCGAGTTTATAAATGAATCACTGAAAGGTCAGCTGTATATATATAAACAGATAGAGCCTTTACCAAAAAAACTGACAGAAGCAGTGACTTATTTACAAAAAATTACTCTTAATATTTCTGAATATACTGATAAAAGAGAATATGAGTTATTACCGGAAACTATTTCCCTTATCGATGATATGAAAGAATGCCTCAGAGAGGTAATGAAGACTGCAAAGACAGAATGGGTTAAAGAGAGCCAGGGCAATACCCACCATGACGAAGAAGAGTTTGATTTCCTGAAAGATGGCCTTGGTTCTATGCTGTAGGTATTTACAGACAGTTTCAATTTTTTTACTGATTTGAGTATAAATAATTACATAACTTACTAACAGACATGACCGGAGCGGTCACAACCAAATATGAAAATCAACATCCAGTGAAAAGGTCAATAAATGAGTGTAAAATTTTTATTAACATTAGCTAAAAAATTTGACTGTGTAATAAATTTTGTGTAAACCTCTGTTGAAGCCTTATCTTATGGTAAATTTACACAGAAGATCTTACACTTTCTAAAAAAAGAAAGGTGGGGACTATTATGTTAGGTGGTATTGGTAATTTCAGTATGGAATCCATGACACCCACTATGGGTATGAGCACCCAGAAGGCCGATGCTGCTTTTGCAGGAGGCATAGCAAAAGCAGAGTCTATGCAAAATAAAAAGGGTGGAGATAAAATTAAGCCTCATATTCCGAAGTTGAAAGAGGAAAGGCAGAATACCGGTACTCAGATGGGAGAAGCAACCGGTTCAACTGCCGGTGCTCAGGATATTTTTACCAGTAATCCCTATGCGAAGGATACACAGACAGGGGGAACGGCTCTTACAGGGGCAGGAGCAAAGGCAGTGGCATCTCCTCTGGATCCGAAGGGTAAAGCACGTTTCGGCCAGGGAGATGATATGATGCCTGTCGATGCTACCTATGCTTCACCATATAATAATGCAGGCGTGGCCGGGGGAGATGCCAGTTACGGTGATATAAAAAGCCTGGATACTTTATATGGCAAAAGGGATCAGTTAGATGGCGAAGACGTCAGAATCGGTGATGCCAGAAAACAGGCCTTTAAAGATGGCAGGGAACAGATGCAGAATAATCAAAAATTTGAGAATAATGTGAAAAAACATGATAACCTTGCCAAAAATTTCGGTAAACAGGAACAGGATTTTGCCAAAAAAGAACAGGATCTGACTAAGGCTTCGGAGAGCTTAAATAAGGTAGGAGAAGCACTTGATAAAGTTTCACAGATGCTTCAACAGGTTGCACAGGGCCTGAATACAACGGCAGATGCAGTCCAGGGTATTCCTTATGTGGGGCCACCTCTTGCGGCTGCTCTTCGTGCAGTGGCTCAGATGATGGAACAGATTGCACAGATGTTGCAGCAGATTGCACAGGTAATGAAACAGATTGCACAGATGCTTCAGCAGATGGCACAGCAGATGGGACAGAAAAAAGAAGAAGCCGGTATGAAGAAAGAGTTGAATGAGAACCTGGCCCAGTTAAATCAGGATAATCTGGATAAAGGTTTACAGAGAATGGATCAGATTCAGGACGCTATGAAAGACCTAGGCAAAGCAGCGCAGAATAATAACAATCATCTGAATGCCGTAGATAAACGTATTAAAGAAATGGATGGAGAAAAGAAAGGTGCCGGAGGTGGTGGAGCAGGACAGGAACAGCAGATGGCCGGTATGGGACTACAGCAGGGTATGCAACAGCCTGCGGGACAGGGACAGATGGCAAAACAGGCCCAGCAGGCACAGGGACAGCAGGCATCACAGGAAATACAGAGAGATCAGAAAAAATCTCAACCTCCGGAAATTGCAGAAGGTTTCAGACCTGATACAGTTACTGCAGCCGGTGGAGGTGCCGGTGCAGGCAATGACGGCGGAGGAGGAGATGATGGCAATCAGGGATGGGATGGTCATCAGAGCCTTGCAGAAGCCATAGGAGGAACTACAGGTACTAAAGGAGGTGCCATGGCAGGCGGCGGAGCAGTCGAACAGACAGGCGGAGCACCTGCCGGAGGAGCAGCCGAATCAGCAGCAGCACCTGCAATTGAACCGGCTCAGGCCGGACGGGCTATGGCAGGAGGGGCACAGGAAAAAGCTCCTGCCGGAGCTGCAGAAATTTCTCCCAAACCTGCTGAACAGACGGATAAAGCCAGACCTGTAGAAACAACTGCTGCTTCTCAGGAAACAATATCAGCGGCAAAGCCTGAAGGAAAAGGTAGTGTTGAAGAAAAAGGTGTTGCTGGTGGAGGAGAAAAAATATCCGGAGAAAAGACCGGGGCGAAAGGTGAAGACCTTGGAGTAGATGAGAAACACCGGAAAACAGAAGATAAACATACTGATGACAGGAAGATTGATAATAAGCAGGTAGACGATAAGAAGATTGACGATAAGAAGACTGACGAGAAAAAGATAGACGACGATAAGAAGTCTGACGACAAAAAGACTGATGATAAGAAAAAGTCGGAAGAAGATAAGAAAGCACAGGAAAAGAAGAAAGCCGAGGAAGAAAAGAAAAAGAAAGAAGCGCAGAAGAAACAGCAGGCCACGAAGGGGCAGCAAAAACCGAAGGATAAGAAGGATAAAGAAGATGAAGGTATGGAAGGGCCCGGGCAGGCAAAGAGGGGCGATGAAGATGGTGCCAGCGGATTTAAAGAAATGAAAGAAAAGATGCTGGAACTGGCCAACCATATAAATTCTAATAAGAATAACCAGGATCAGGAAGAACAGCAGAAGGTAAAGGAGAATAAAAAATCACTGGAAGGTATGTATGAAGGTGTAAAAGACCGGTATGATCTGGCAGAAGCAGAAGATCCGATAAAGAGAGCCCTTGATGATAAATATGAACAGTTTCAGTCAAAGTCTGCTGCAGACGGTTCAGGAGAAGATGAACAGGGATTTGGCGAGGATATGAATGACAAAGACCTTCAGGAGAAAAACAAGTTCGGACAGCAAATGCCAAAACAGCAGCAACCTGTTAAAGGTACGGATAAAAAGCAAAAGGTAGATGATAAGAAACAACCAGAACAGGCTAGAGAACAGAAGGCAAAGGAACCTGTGAAATCCGAACCGGTTACGGCCAAACAGAATACCAGAGAAACTACTGTTGCCAGTACTCCAGCCAGAGATACGGCACCTTCCGTGAATGTCAGTCATACCAGAGGAGTTTGAAGATTTTTTCGGGTAGACAGTAACGTCGTGACGTGTAACGCGTAACGCGTGACGGGTTTATTCGTTACGAGGTCATTATTTATAAATAGTTATGAAACTAACTATAAATTGAAAGCCGGGATGATGCAAAATTCTTCCAGGCTTTTGATTTTTCAAACTGCCGTGATATTTTTTTCTTCAGATCACCGGACAGGCAGACTACTATGTGTAAAGCTACTGACCTGAGCATAAGCATTTAATAAAGGTCTTCCTCCCGTCACGCGTTACGCGTTACGCGTCACGAGAGCATATATTTATTATTTATGCTCACCTCAGTAAAGAGTATAAGGAAAGGATTCTTCGTAAAAACTGTCGAATGTATTTACTGATGTTCTTACGGTTGTGTAATACCATGAACAAACTTCGCGTCACGCGTTACGCGTGACGATTCCGGGAGATTATTTATGTTATTTTTAACCGAAAAAAATAATTCTAATGATAATGCAAATTTATTCCGACATATTACTCCCGAATGGGCTCTGGAAGGCAGCACAGGCAGAGGCGTAAAAATAGCTGTAATAGATAGCGGTATTGATGATACCCATCCGGAATTATCAGGCAGTGTGAAACAGGGTGTGGAGGTTATTGTCAATGACTACGGACAGATAACCTATATACCGGGCTTTCATCATGATGCTTACGGTCATGGCACAGCCTGTGCCGGTATTATAAGAAGCATTGCCCCTGAAGTAGAGCTTTACAGTGTGAAGGTTCTCGGGGAAACTCTATCGGGAACGGGTAATGTTATGATAGCAGGTATAAAATGGGCGGTCTACAATGGAATGGATCTGGCCAATTTAAGTCTTGGAACTACAAAGGAAGCCTATTATCCTGTAATGCATAAAATTGCAGACGATGCATATTTTAAAAACTGTAACCTTATTGCCGCTCTGAGCAATACGTCACCTGTAAGTTATCCTGCTATTTTTGCCTCAATAATAGGTGTAAAAGCTATAAAGGAAGATAACCCTTTTAATTTTTATATAAATCCTTACCCTCCGGTAGAGCTTTTTGCCAGAGGTATTATGGTCAGAATACCATGGCTTGAACATGGATATTTTACAACCAGTGGCAACAGTTTCGCCGCCCCTGTTATTACTGGAATAACTGCTCTTATAAAAGCCAAACATCCCTATCTTACACCGGTGCAATTGAGAACAGTATTATACACTCTTGCCTCTAAATGGGAAGATTACGGAAAAATAAAATCGATTCTTTATACTATTACAGATCTGTCACGTATATCAGGGATATGTCAGGATCGTTTGAATCTTTATATGGAGCAGGGATTGCTTGTTCCCTCATATAAAGATGAAGCAGGTAATCCGCTTTTTAACAGACAATCTGTTATAAAAGCCAACAGGATTCATATACTTTCCGATCAGGATTTTTCTGTTTCTGAGATTATGAAGAAATTATATTGACTATACTTTTGCAGAATTTAAAAAAACCGTTATTCCCCAGGGGCGCATTAACCTGAGGCTTTGTGAAAAAAATGCAAACGTATAGATATTAATAAACGGAGCATTCCCTCTATGGACCTGTTAAGATATATTTTAAAAATTGATACAAAAAAACAGATACTATTGATTATTCTTGTAATAACTTCTGTTATCCTTGGTTTTGTAAACGTGATGCTCAGAGGGAGAATAATTGATGATGCCATAGGAAAACACAGAGATTTGAATCTTCTTTTTAAATATATTCTGGCTTATTTTATAATTATGGTTCTGTCTATGGGATTATCCTATCTTACAGGTTTCCTTTTTATGAGAGTCAGCCAGAAGACCCTTATCAGGCTCAGAACAGATCTCTATAATCATATATTAAAACTGAATATTGGTTTTTTTCATAAAACACCTGTAGGGGAAATAATGTCCCGTCTTATACCGGAGGTTCAGCAGTTAGGCATTTTTCTATCTCAGATAATCCTTGTGCCTCTCAGTGCAATAATGAATATTATTTCAGGACTTATCATGATTACGGCCATAGAATGGAGAATGGGATGTATTGCCTTTGGCATATTCTGTCTCATATTCATATTCCTTCCTTCTCTCAGGGCAAGTCTTAAAGCCCTTACAAAGAAGTGGAGTGAAAAGATGAGAAATATTTCAAAACAGACTGAAGAATCCATCTCTCATTACATGGAGATTCAGACAAATAATACCTTTCTCTATGAAGAGTATAATTTTCACAGGAGTCTTATGGATTTTTTTGGTATTAACCTTGATATTGCAAAGGTAAATGGTAAAACAACCTTTCTGTCACAGTTTTTTTCCGGTCTTGCCACATTAAGCATCTATGGAGCAGGCGGATTTCTTGTAATAAAACACTGGGGAGAACCGGACGGACTTACTGTAGGTTCTCTTGTTATTATGACAGGTGCCATAGCAAATATAATCAATCCGGTAAATACTCTTATAGATTTTTCTCAGAGATATCAGGAGGCTCTTGTTAAATTTGATATGGTTTCCGATTATCTCAATATACCGCAGGAAATGATAGACGGTAAAGATGCGAGGCATATGGATAAAATCTCAGGAGAAATACACATAAATAATCTGTTCTTTGGTTTCGAACAGGAAAAAAAGATATTGAAAAATATAAATCTTCATATCAAACCGGGAGAGCATATTGCTTTTGTCGGACCTGCAGGTTGCGGAAAATCTACTCTGTCTCTCCTGATCAACAGATTGACTAAGCCACAGAGAGGAGAGATTAAGCTCGACGGTATTAATATCTCTGATATAAAACTTGATTCTTTAAGGAAACATGTCGGCTATGTTGCACAGGCCAGGACAAGTAATCCCGTTTTATTCGGAGGAACCCTTGCAGATAATATAATCTATGGCTTAAAGACAGGTCATATAAGCGGAGAGAAAGAAGAATGGATAAACATGAAATCCATCGGTATTAATACACATGAAGACCTCAGACATGAAATCGTGGAGGTCATAAAAGATGTGGATTTTTATGACGATATCTTCAATTTCGGCCTTAGAAATGTTACCCTTCTTGATGTTTTAAATGCTAAAAACAGTATTATTTCAGATGTTCCAGGTTTCAGAAAGAGAATAATCCATGGACGTGAGAGGTTTTATGAACTGATGACAGAAGTTGAACTTGTTGAATTTTTTGATATAGATAAATTTATGGCTGATTGCACGATACTGGAAAATATTATATTTACCTCCACTGAACCATACACAAAAGACAGGAAAAGCTATGATATGTTAAAAAAAGTTCTCTATCCTCTGTGTGAAGAAACGGGTCTTCACGATAGAATATTTTATACAGGGTGCACTATAGCGGCAGAATTATCCGATATATTTAAAAAGGTTAAAAATGCTAATTCCGATATCATCAGAAAAGCCAGGATACCACAGCCTGTAGTAAAGGATCTGGTGAAACTTGGCGAAAGATTCAGAATTCATGGAACGGAAGCCGTAAAAAAATCCTTAAATCAGGAAGAAATGGATTATATTTTCAGGCTGGGTTATGAATACAGTGCAGGTTATGGTACAGGCATTTATCTGGATGATGATTTCATAGAGAAAATTCTTCTTTCACGGAGATTATTTAAAGAAAAACTTTCTCCTGAATTAAAGGAAAAAATTATTTTTTATGACAGGAATAATTATATAGACGGTGCCACCATAAGGGATAATATTATAATGGGCAGGGTAAACACTGTAATAAACAGAGCGGAAGAAAAGATTTCCTTTATTCTTAAAAAGGTTATCAGAGAATTAGAGCTTGAACAGGACATAGTAAATATGGGTTTACTTATGGATATAGGAGAAAGAGGCTCAAAGCTTTCCGGAGGACAGGCTCAGAAAACTGCCATAGCCAGAGTGCTTTTGAAAAAACCTTCTGTTCTTATCCTGGATGAAGCTACGTCTGCTCTCGACAATGCTTCACAGCAGAGAATAAATGAAATGCTTATGAAAAAATTTAAAGATAACACTGTAATAACCATAGCCCATAGACTCGATACCATTAAAGATTATGACAGGATAGTTGTTTTTAAAGGAGGGGAAATTGTAGAAACAGGGACTTTCAAAGAACTGCTGGAAAAGAAAGGCCTCTTCTGCAGATTATGGGAAACCCTTTCAGGTGAGCATATGAGAAAATCTTCTCTATAATAGAACTCTCTCTGAAGGGCTTTCTTCTCATTATCTTTTGAAATTATATGAAATCTTATTCTCTCACACTCTATGTATTAATTATATCTATAGTTGTACTATCTTTAATTAAATATAAAAAAATTAGAGATTTTTTTTCTCTTATTTTTTCTGTGTTACTATCTCTTGCTATTATAGTATTTTTGCCATATTCTCCTGTAAAATATCAATATATCATTATATGGATGTCATTATTTTTTCTCATCATATCGTTTTTTATTCACTCTTATTTCTTTAAATCCCCCGGAGATTATGGCGGTTCAAATAAAGTGTCACTATGTTATCTTATTCTTATGATTATAGTGTCATGTATATTTTTATTGAAGGATTTAGGTGTTTATGCCGGCATAATGCTCTGCTGGGAAAAGACGGTAACAGAAGACTTTGGCCGTGCTTTTTTTGATAATATCAGTATAGAACATTATATTGGCCGTTGTTTTTTATGGGATGATGGTCTTGTAAGTTCCGGTGCACGCAGTTTTCTCTATGGATCTCTGACATATGGTTTGTTGAGGTTTCTTGGTTTCTCACCATGGACTCTTCGTATTTCCTCTGTTATATTTACATTATTAAGTGCTGTGTTGTTCTTTATAATTGGCCGCCGTTTTTACGGGCCTTCCATAGGTGTTCTGGCATCACTTTTGTTTATATTAAATACAGGTGTTCTTTTTTACGGAAGATACGGAACATCCTTGGCAGCAACAGTAACAGTTACACTTCTGGCCATTCTGGATGTATGGACATTGATTGAAGCCAGAGCTGTTCCTCTCTGGAGGGGTATATTATGTGCTTTTATTCTCTTTATTGCCACGTTGCATTATTCTCCTGCCAGGCTTTTCGTAATGTTACTTCTATGTCAGATTTTAATTTTTACTTTCTATAACAGGAGGCATATGCCACAGGAAAAGTTATTTGCTGTGATTTTGATTTTTGTAACAGGATTTTCTATTTTTTTTATTGAAAAGCACTTCAATACAACAGCATGTTTTTTTAATGCAAGAGGTGAACAGTATTTTAATTTTTGTAAAGATGACTATTATATAAAAGAATATCTTGGAAGACCTATTGAACATAGCAAATTGACCTTTCACAATAAAATAGAATTATTATATGCTGTGCTCAGAGCAAATATACCGCAGTATTTTTATTGTATTTCACCGCTCTTTTCAATAAACCCCGGTGGAGTGGATAATATGACTATTTTAGATGGAGATCCTCCGAAACTGCCTCTTTATTATGTTCCTTTTTTCCCTTTTCTTATTTTCGGTCTCTGCCATTCAGGGAGAAGGATAAAGGACTGGAAACATGCCGCACCACTGGCATGGCTGATCATTATTACCATTCCCATTCTTCTTACGAATCGTGTGGATTCCCATCGTACTTTTTTACTTACCATACCGGTAACATTATTTATATCTTTTGGTTTCTGGGAATTCTGGCAGATGTTGAAAAACCTTGATATACCCCGGATATACCTGCATATAATTGCTGTTTTTTTAATAGTAACAGTTATTTATTACAATGGAGATAATCTTTTTTATAAAGAGAAAAAGAGGCTTGGTACTGTTCAGAAGATTTTTATTCTGAATGAAGTGAATTTAATCCCATGTTCCGTATCAGTTGCATCTATATTAGATTGTAGAATAGCAGGTTCCCTGGATTTACTTCTTCTTGAAAAAGCAAGATTATATAAAGGTTTTACTGTAAATATGCTGGAAGATAGAATACGTCTTGGTATATGTGATGAACATAAGGAAATAGATAAATCCCTTGTGGAAGAGGTGGAGAGATTGCTTGACAGGACAGCCCTTGTTCTGATACCTGGTAATAATTATACACTTATTTCTTCTTTACTGAAAAAACGGGGCCATCATGTCGTGTTTAAAAAAAATTCTTATATTTCCTTATTTATTGTGTATAAGTAGATAGGAATAATTATAGTTTACTAGAAATGATTACTGGAATAATTCATATTATAGTTAGTTTCATAAACCTCGTAATGCGTAAAGCGTAATGCGTGATGCGCAGAGATTAAACCCGTGACGCGTTACACGTTACGCGTCACAACCACTTAAATTCCAGGAATTTATGAAATACACTATAAAACAAGGAGTGAATAAATTGTTTGGCAGTAACAAAATAGACAGGCGTGATTTTTTGAAAAGCGGCGGTATATTGCTTGCCACTGCGTCACTGGGAGGAATTATTCTCAGTCCCCGCAGTATAATGGCAGAAGCTATTTCTCCTCAAGAATTTTTAGGTGAGAAAGAAATATCTCATATCCTGTCCATAGCAATGAAGAAAAAGGGGGATTTTGGAGAGATCTATTTTGAAAATTCAAAAGAGAGTTCCATAAAATTACAGGAAGGAAAGATACAGTCCACACAGATAGGTTACTCGAGAGGTGTCGGTATAAGAGTTCTTTCCGGTGAGAGAACTGGTTATGCCTATTCAGATGATCTATCTTTTACGAGCCTGTGCAATGCCGCAGAAGTGGCGTCAAATATAGCTTCCGGAAAGGGAAGTGAAAAAGCTTATTCTGTAACTCCTCAGACTGTACCTGATTACTATTCTATTAAAGTTTATCCGGATCAGGTTGAAATAAGCAAAAAACTGGAGTTATTAAAAAGAGCAAATGAAGCAGCATATGGTATGGATAAAAGGATAAAAAAGGTCAGGGCAGGTTATTCCGAATCATCGAAAGACATTATGATAGCTCATAGTGAAGGTAAAATTCTTAAAGATAAACAGAATAATATACTTTTCTGGGTTATGGTAGTTGCAGAAGAAGGAGATAAAAAGCAATCTATTTTTTACGGTGACGGCGGATGTGTCGGCTTTGAATTTTTTGATAGAGTGACCCCCGAATCTATAGTTGAAATAGCCGTAAAAAGAGCCCTCGTGAATCTCCATGCAGAACCTGCTCCTGCAGGGCCTATGGAAGTGGTCATTGGAAGTCCCTATGGCGGTATATTACTTCATGAAGCCATAGGTCATGGTATGGAGGCAGATTTTAATAGAAAAAACCTTTCAGCCTTTTCAGGACGTCTGGGGCAGAAGGTAGCAGAAGAATTTGTAAGTATATATGATGACGGAACAATTACACCGGCACAGAACGGTACAATAAATATAGATGATGAAGGAAATGCTTCGAATAAAACAGTTCTTGTGGAACGTGGCATATTAAAAAATTATATGCAGGATCGATTAAATGCAGGACTTATGGGTATGAATATCACGGGAAACGGCAGAAGGGAATCTTTTAAATACGCTCCTGTTCCGAGAATGACCAATACCATAATGGCAAACGGTTCCATTCCTCCTGAAGAGTTAATAGGTTCCGTGAAAAAGGGTTTTTATGCAAAAGCTATGACCAACGGACAGGTTGATATTTCAGCAGGAGATTTTATGTTTTATGTCGATGAAGGATATGTCATAGAAAACGGCAAAATAGGGAAGCCCGTAAAAGGCGCAACTCTTATAGGAAACGGTCTGGATGTTTTATCAAAGATTACTATGGTCGGGAATGATTTTTCTCTTGCTCCTTCCTTTTTTACCTGCGGTAAGGACGGTCAGAGTGTTCCTGTAGGATTTGGTATACCTACCATTAAGATTTCAGAGTTAACAGTAGGAGGCACAAATGTATAAAGATTATTTAGAATTTGCACATGAACTGGTAAAAAAATCATTAAAGGCCGGCTGTGATCAGGCAGAGGTCTACGTTGAAGAAGGAAGACAGTTTAAACTGGAAATAAAAGACGGAGAGGTAGAAACCCTGAAACAGGCAGGCAGCAAAGGACTGGGCCTCAGAATTTTTAAAAATAAAAAACTTGCCTTTGGCTATACCTCTGATTTTAATATGGAGGGCCTGGAAAAACTGTTAAATGATCTTGTCGTTATAGCAGAATACAGCGATGCAGATGAATGTAACGGACTCCCTTCAAAGGATGTGCCTGTTTCTGATGATTTAGAGATATATGATGAGAAAATTTTAACCATTCCAACGGAAAAAAAGATAGAAATTACAAGAAAAATGGAAGAAGCGGCAAAGGGTTATGACAGAAGAATCAAGAGGTTTAAATCTTCAACTTTTTTTGACTGGGCCGGTTCCACCTTTCTTGTTAATTCAAGCGGTGTAAGTCTTCAGAAAAAAGATACCTATTGTTATATAGCCTGTTTACCACTTGCAGAAGATGGTAATGAAAAACAGATGTCTTTCTGGTATTCTATGAAGCGTTATTTCGATGAACTTGCTTCACCTGAAGAAGTTGGAGTCACAGCCGCAGAAAAAGCAGTGAAAATGCTCGGAGCGAAACCTGTAAAGACTCAGGTTGTGCCTGTAGTTTTTTCACCCCTTGAAACAGCTTCTCTCTGCACGTCGCTCGGTACATGCCTGGGAGGGAATAGTATTTATAGAAAAAATTCCTTTCTTGTAGATAAATTAGGACAGCAGGTTGCCTCTGACAAGGTAAATCTTATAGATGACGGATTGATAAAAAAAGGCCCCGGTTCATCTCCTTTTGACGGAGAAGGCGTACCGACCTGCAAGAAATATCTTATTGAAAAGGGAATTCTGAAGAATTATTTATTTGATACATTTTATGCAAGGAAGATGAAGACAAAAACAACCGGTAATGCTGCCAGAAGTTATTCTACTGTACCATATATTTCCACTACGAATCTATATATAGATAAGGGAGATACGAGTCCTGATGATATAATTAAAGGTATAGACGGAGGCCTTTATGTTACTTCCACTATGGGAGCGGGATTGAATGAAGCTACAGGCGATTATTCCGTAGGTGCAGAGGGATTCTGGATAGAAAAAGGAGAATTTTCTCATCCTGTGTCTCAGGTTACTATTTCAGCCAATTTTATGGATGTGTTTAAAAATATAGTTGAAGTAGGAAACGATCTTTATATGATGGACAGCACATTTGCTCCTACTATCAAAATATCTCAGATGACGGTAAGCGGTAAATAGGACAGGGATTTATATGAAATTCCTGTCTAAAAGTTAACAAAATTTTAACAGAATTTTTTTGTTTATATCTTTATTTTATTTTCTTTTAGGTTTAAAATAAAATTGTAAGGAATGATATGGACTCTCTAAGGTAAATCTATTATTTTGCAGAACCAGGAGCTAAGGGGAATAGGAATACCTGTCCTGGGAACAATTAGTTATTTAGAAGATTATGAAGAACAGAACATAATTACAGGAGCAGAACAGCTCAAGTTATTTTCTAAGATATTGCCGGACGAAAATTTTGAAAAAGCCGGTAATAAATAAGGAGGTAGATATTGAATGAAGATTAACAGCCCTTCTCCTTCCCGTCTTGTAACAGGTAAGATCGAGATCGAGTTTACCAATAAAGATGAAAAAACTGAAAGCACAAATCCTCAGGATACAGTTTCTGTGAAACCAGATGAGAGTGAGGTTGCTAAATTACAGAAGCAACTTTCTGATATGGCGGTAACGCTTCAGGAATTAAAGAAGAAAAATGATCAGACGGAAAAACAGATAGAACAGATTAAAAACAGGACAGGCCTGAAAGGTGAACTTCAGCTACACCTGGATTCTTCTGAAGCATATTCCAATATTTCAAAAGAAGAGGGCTTTAAGATGCTCGGTTATTTTACGGAAAAATGCCTTAATGCAGGGTATCCGTGGAGACTGAAAAAGCCCGGTGGTTTCAGAGATAAAGGCAAAGACATTTCCCTGATGGAAGCTGCCAGAAGACTTTCTCAGGGAGAAGAGATTCTGATGCAGCCTATGAGAGTAAAGAAGCTGGATCTTTCTCCAACCGCTCTTGCCACTGTGGCAAGCGTTGCTGCTCCCGGCGCTGCCTCTGTTGTAGCTGCCACTCAATTTGCAAAGAATGCAAATATTGTTGCAAAACCTGCAGGTCATGAAGTCCCTTTCGGCGCTCCCGTAGCAATTCATAATTTCGGCGAATTAAAATTGCTTACAGAATTATATGATTCCGATATACCTGTATCCAGGGGAAACAATGTAAGTGAAGCAGCAAAAAGTATGAGTAAATTTATTCAAACAGTCGGCAGTAATTACCCCTGGAAAATTATGAAAAATGAAGAAGATGGCAAAGTCTGGAGAGTTATAAAAGGAACTTTATCTAAAGGAACTACATGGGCTTTAGTCGGAGCAGGGGTGGGAGCAATAATAGGCGGTGTCAGCGGCATTGTTGCACAGCAACTGGCTTCTTCTGCATTACTTGGACTTAACGGTATAGCCGCAGCTGCTGCAGCAGGCGGCCTCGGAGCCGGTATAGCAGGTGGTATAAAGGGCGGTAAGAGTGCTCTTGTAGGTGAAGAAATAAGTTCTTTTGAAGCACTTGACAGAGTGCTTACAGATAAACCTGTAGTGTTACAGCAGGAAAAGGTCAATACTATTAATATACCTGTATTTGGCCCTCATGAGTATTTTTCCGAATACGGTGAGTCTAACGTTATTAACGGACTGGATGAATTGAAAATGTTTGCCAATATTCTTCCTGAAGAAGAGAAGAAAAAAGATGGCAACGAAAAATCGGAAAAGAAATAGGATTATGAAAAATAATCTCTTTGTATAAATAAATAAGCCCAGAAGGGCTTATTTATTTATAGTTTTATAGAGGAATTCCTGTTGAACTAACGAAGTATAATTTTCCATGGAAAAAATATAACCGGGAGATGTTTTAATGAATATAAAATTTTCAGTTTTCTTTCTTCTTTTTGTGATTATCTGTTTCTCATCCTGTAAGAATGACCGGGAAATAAATACTCCCACACCTGTTTCATCTCCTGAATCCGTAAAATCCCCTTCAGTCAATACAGCTCAGAAACCTATTATTTTTGCCTGTATACCATATGAAAGTGAATTGAAGCTCATAGAAGCTTTTCAGTCTCTTGCCGATTATATTGCAGAACAAACCGGCATACCCGTCAATCTTGAGATAAAGAAATCTTATAAAGAAATTATAGACGGACTGAGTAACGGAGATATAGACCTTGCCAATACGGGCCCCCTTGTCTATATAAAAGCTCATGATAAATCAGGAGCCTATGCTCTTGTAAAACCAATGCCTCAATCTTCATCAACCCCTTTTTATAAGAGTTATATTATCGTAAGAAAAGACAGCGGTATAAAAAAAATATCCCAGCTTAAAGGGAAAAAATTTGCTTTTACTGACAGAGAGTCTACGTCGGGGTATCTTCTGCCTGTTTTAATGCTTGCCGATGCAGGAGTCAAGGATTTGAAATTTTTCTCAGAGGTCAGATTTACAGGCAACCATGATTCTGCTTTCCTGGCTGTATATAACGGTTATGTAGATGGTGCCGGCATATCCAATTATGCTTTTACAAAAGCTACAGACAAACGTCTTGGTGATGTTATAGTCATAAAGGAATCCGACTCTATACCGACAGCTCCTATTACAGTAAGAGCGAATATGCCTTCAGACCAGGTGAAAAAGATAAAAGAAGCATTTCTTAAAATCAGCGCAGCAGATAAACCGGAGACAAAAAATGTGCTCGATATATTTAAAATTAAAGGCTATATAGACGCATCTGATAAGGACTATGAGCCAATAAGACGTGCCAGAAAAGCTATTGATCAAATGGGATTGACTATTGTGGAAAAATAAACCGGGATTAACGGGATTAAGAGGATTACCGGGATGGTGCTGTTCCGGTAATCTTTTTTATTTTTCCTATTTATAGATGACGGTAACCTGTAGAAAGATTGCTTCGGAGCTATCGCTTCTTATTATATTACCCCGTGTGTAATACCAATTCGCTATCAATTTTATTGAGGTGAGCATAAATAATACATAACTGCTCTCGTGACGCGTAACGCGTAACGCGTGACTGGAGAAAGACCTTTATTATATGCTTATGCTCAGGTCAATAGTATTATAAATCTCCTGGCTTTGCCTGTCTGGCGCTCCTCCGAAAAAAATCTAAACTGGAACAGGCATATTTATCAGAGCTTATACCAAATTGCTTTAATTAAACTGAACAATTTGAATAATAGGTAAATACTGTCTGCCTGCCTGATGCTCCTCCGAAAAAAATCTAAACTGGAACGTTT